>JBFJNI010000091.1:0-14636 GCA_041618235.1 Acidimicrobiales bacterium | reverse complement strand
GGGATCGAACCCGGTGACCGGGTCGCCATCATCGCCGCCAACAACTGGTACTTCGTCGCCGGCTACCTCGGCATCCTCGGCGTCGGTGCGGTCGCCGTCCCGCTCAACCCCACCAGCCCCGGCCCCGAGCTCACCTCCGAGCTGGCCGCCATCGAGGCCAAGGGCGTGGTCCTCGGGCCCACGGGCGAGCGCATCGTCACCTCCATCGACCGCGACGCCGTGCCGTCGCTCACCGTCGTCGTGCAGTCCCAGGCCGGCGAGCCCGTCGTCCCTGGTGCCGTGTGCATCGACGACCTCCTCGCCGCCGAGCCGTCACCCATCGTCCCCCGGGACGCCGACGACCTCGCCGTGCTCATGTTCACCAGCGGCACGGCCGGCTACCCCAAGGCCGCCATGCTCAGCCACGGCAACCTGCTCGCCAACCTCGAGCAGATGCAGGCGCAGCCGCACCGCCGCCAGAACGCCGACGACGTCTCGCTCGGCGTGTTGCCCTTCTTCCACATCTTCGGCCTGAACGTCGTGCTGGGGTTGTCGCTGTACACCGGCGGCACCGTGCTGACCGTCGAGCGGTTCGACCCCGAGTCCGCGCTCGAGGCCATCGAGAAGCACGGGGTCACCCTCATCGCCGGCGCTCCGGCCATGTGGTCGGCCTGGGCGCACCTGCCCGGGGCCTCGGCCGACGCCTTCGCCTCGGTCCGGGTCGCCGGATCGGGCGCCGCGAAGCTCGATCCGCTGGTCCGTGAGACCATGCAGATGCGCTACGGCCTCGAGGTCTCCGAGGGCTACGGCCTCACCGAGGCCGCGCCCGTGGTCACCAACTCCACCGGCATCCCTGCGCCGGCCGGCAGCATCGGCGCCCCGATCCCCGGTGTGCGGTTGCGCCTGATCGATGCCGACGGCCGAGACGTCCTGGTCGGCGACGCCGGCGAGATCCGCGTCCAGGGTCCCAACGTGTTCAAGGGCTACTGGAACGATCCCGAGGCGACCGCCGGCGCGCTCACCGACGATGGCTGGCTCAAGACCGGCGACATCGCGGTCGTGAACGACGACGGCTTCCTCTTCCTCGTCGACCGGATGAAGGACCTCATCATCGTGTCGGGGTTCAACGTGTACCCCGCCGAGGTCGAGACCATCCTCGCCCAGCACCCGGCGGTCGAGGCCGCCGCGGTCGTCGGCGTGCAGCACCCGCACTCCGGCGAGGCGGTGAAGGCCTACATCGTGGTGAAGCCCGGCATGTCCATCGAAGAAGACGACGTCATCGCCTTCGCCGAGCGGTACCTGGCCCGGTACAAGTGTCCCCAGAAGGTCATCTTCGTCGACGAGCTCCCCAAGGGCCTGGGCGGGAAGGTGCTCAAGCGCGAGCTCCGGGGCGTCACCACCACGTCGTGAAACGCGCGCTCCGCGCGGCTTTGTGACCGCGTGCACGAGCGTCGTAGCCTGCATCCGTGGCCGAGCGAGACGCCAAGCGGATCCCTGATGCCACCGTCGCGCGGCTGCCGATCTACCTCCGGAGCCTGCTCGAGCTGGCGGCTGACACCCTCACCGTGAGCTCCGAGCAGCTGGCCGACTCGGCCGGCGTGAACGCGGCCAAGGTGCGCAAGGACCTGTCGTACCTGGGCAGCTATGGCACCCGCGGCGTGGGCTACGACGTCGAGTACCTCCAGAACCAGATGCGCCGGGCGCTGGGCCTGACCCACGACTGGCCGGTCGTCATCGTCGGCATCGGCAACCTGGGCGCGGCGCTGGCCAACTACGGCGGTTTCGGCGACCGTGGCTACCCGGTGGCGGCGCTCGTCGACGCCGACCCGGCGGTCGTGGGCAAGCGCTTCGGCGACCTCGTGGTCGAGTCGGCCGATCGCCTGGCCGAGGTCGTCGCCGCCCACGACATCAACATCGGCGTGATCACCACGCCGGCCGCCGCAGCCCAGACCGTCGCCGACGAGCTCACCGCCGCCGGCGTGCGCTCGATCCTGAACTTCGCCCCCACGGTCATCTCGGTGCCCGAGGGCGTGTCGCTCCGCAAGGTCGACCTCGCCGTCGAGATGCAGATCCTCAGCTTCTACCAACAGCGGATGGGCTAGCGCGGCCCTAGCCTCCCGCCATGCCTGTCGACGGTCCTCAGTACCCCGCGAACCTGATCCTCCGGGGTCGGTCGGTGCTGGTCGTCGGTGGGGGACCGGTCGCCACGTCGAAGGTCTCCGGTCTGCTCGACGGGGGTGCCGACACCATCACGGTCGTCGCGCCCGAGGTCACCGACGACCTCCGGGAGATGCCGGTCACGATCCAGCAGCGGACCTACCGCAGCCCCGAGGCCGCCGACCATCGCCTGGTCGTCACCGCCACCAGCGACCCGGCCGTCAACCACCAGGTCTTCGTCGACGCCGATGGGGCCGGCGTGTGGGTCAACTCGGCCGACGACCCGGCCAACTGCACCTTCACGCTGCCCGCTCGGGTGCGCCGGGGGAGCCTGTTGGTCACCGTCGCCACCGGCGGTCACAGCCCTGCGGTGGCCTCGTGGCTGCGGAGGCGATTCGAAACCGAGTTCGGTCCCGAATACGATGCCCTCCTGGAGCTCCTCTCGGCCGAGAGGGAAGCAATCAAGGCCGATGGGCGTTCCACCGAAGGACTCAACTGGCAGGGAGCGCTCGACTCCGGGTTGCTCGACCTGCTCCGCTCTCAGCGGATCGCCCAAGCACGGGAACTCCTCAGATCATGCCTGTCGTCGTCATCGGAGTGAATCACCGCACCGCACCGCTCGAGGTCCTCGAGGCGATGACGGTCGGCGACGACGCCCTCGGCAAGGTCCTCCATGCGCTCGGCACGCGCGAGCACGTCTCCGAGGCCGTCGTGGTCTCCACGTGCAACCGCATCGAGGTCTACGCGGTGGCCGAGAAGTTCCACGGTGGCTACGCCGACATCCGCTCGGTCCTGGCCGAGGTCAGCTTCCTCGACCCCGAGGACTTCTCCGACCACCTCTACGTCCACCACGACTCCGCCGCCGTCGCCCATCTCTTCGACGTCGTCTCCGGCCTCGACTCCGCCGTCCTCGGCGAGCACGAGATCCAGGGGCAGGTCAAGGGCGCCTGGGAACGGGCGCAGGGCGTCGAAGCCGTCGGCCCCACGCTCAACCTGCTGTTCCGCCACGCGCTCGAGGCCGGCAAGCGGGTCCGCAGCGAGACCGGCATCGGCCAGGGCACCGCATCAGTCTCCTACTCGGCCGTCGCGCTCGCCGCGCAGGAGATGGACGGGCTCGCCGGCAAGCGGGCCATCGTGCTCGGCGCCGGCGACATGGGCTCGTCGATGGCCGCCTCCCTGGCCGACGCCGACGTCGCCGACCTGGTCATCGCCAATCGCACCTTCGACAAGGCCAAGGCCATCGCTCGCGGCCTCGACGCCCGGGCCGTGCGCTTCGCGGACATCGCCGACGAGCTCGTCGAGGCCGACGTCCTGTTCACGTCCACGGGCGCCGCATCGGTGCTGCTCGACCGAGCCCAGGTCGAAGACGTCGTCGCCCGTCGTGGCGGTCGCCCGTTGCTGCTCGTCGACATCGCCGTCCCGCGCGACATCGAGCCCTCCGTGGCCGAGCTCCCCGGCGTGACCGTCCTCGACATGGACGACCTCACCGCCTTCGCCGACGCCGGCCTCGCCGAGCGTCGCAAGGAGGTCGACTCGGTCCGCGAGCTGCTCGACGCCGAGCTCGAGCGCTACCTCGCCGCCACCTCGGCCCGGGCCGTCGCCCCGGTCATCGTGGCGCTGCGCTCCGCCGCCGAGTCGGTCCGCCTGGCCGAGCTCGAGCGGGCCCGCAACCTGGCCGCGCTCGACGACGACCAGCTCGCCGCCGTCGACGCCTTCACCCAGAAGCTGGTCGCCAAGCTGCTGCACCAGCCCACCGTGTCGCTGCGCGAGGCCGCCGGCACCGCCAAGGGCGACCGCCTGGTCCAGGCCCTGCGCGACCTGTTCGACATCCAGGCCTGAGCCGGCCGGCGCGCCCACCTCATGAAGCTGAGGGCCGCCACCCGTTCGTCGCCGCTCGCGAGGTGGCAGACCGAGCACGTCACCCAGCTGCTCACGCAGGCCCATCCCGGCCTCGAGATCGAGCCGGTGTTCCTCACCGCGTCACCCGACAACGACCTCAGCCAGCCGATCTCCGAGCTGGGTGGCAAGGGTGCGTTCGCCAAGGAGGTCCAACACGCGGTGCTCGACGGGCGGGCCGACTTCGCCGTCCACTCGGCCAAGGACCTCCCGTCCGAGACCGTGCCCGGCTTGGTGCTCGCCTCGGTTCCTGCACGCGGCGACGCCCGCGACGTCCTCGTCGGTTGCGGTCTCGTCGACCTCCCGGTCGGCGCCACCATCGCGACCGGCTCGAACCGGCGGCGGGTGCAGCTGCAGGCGCTGCGCCCCGACCTCCGCTTCGTCGAGCTGCGCGGCAACATCCAGCGGCGGGTGTCGCTCGCCGGCACCACCACCGAGTCGGGCGAGCGCATCACCGCCATCATCGCCGCCGGCGCCGCCCTGCTCCGCCAGGACATGGAGGACCGCATCAGCGACTGGGTGCCGCCCCACCTGATGACCCCGCAGGTCGGTCAGGGCGCGCTGGCCATCGAGAGCCGTGCCGACGACGCCGGCACCGCCGAGCTGCTCGCCGCCATCGAACACGCACCCACGCGCCGTCAGCTCGATGCCGAGCGCTCGTTCCTCGTGGCCCTCGGTGGCGACTGCGACCTGCCGGCCGGCGCCCACGCCACCCTCGAGGAGGACCCGGCCGGCGGCGATCCGATGATCGCCCTGCGGATGGTCATCGGCGCCCTCGACGGCTCGCGGGTCGAGCGTGCCGTCGTACGCGGGACCGACCCGCACTCGATCGGTGCCGAAGGCCTCGCCAAGCTGCCCGTCACCGAGCTCCTGGGCCCGCGCTGAGTCAGCCCAGGCGGCGGCGGATCTCGACGGCGACGTCGGCACCCACGAGCGCTTCGATCTCGTCGCCGAGTGAGTCGATCACCCGCTCGGTGCCCACGTAGGCGCTGGGGTGGGCGGGGTCCGACCGTTGGGCGTGGCGTTCGGTGCAGACCCACGCCATCGTCTCGCCGTCGGTGCCCCAGTCGGACCGGGACCACCGCCGCAGCGTGGCTGACGCGGTGCCGTCGGCATCGACCGAACGATCGATGCGCAACGGCAGCTGCCAGCACACCTCGGGCTTCCAGTCCATCGGCGCGTCGCCCTCGGCGACCGCGGCGAGGTGCAGGGCGCAGCCCGTCCCGCCCGCGAAGCCCGGTCGGTTGAGGAAGATGCACGCGCCGTCGACCACGCGGGTGTTGGTGCGGGTCTCGTCGGAGAACACCCCGCCCGTGGCCACTTCGTGGTGGAACTGGAAGTGGTCGGGGTCGAGCGTCGCCGCCAGCGCGGCGACGTTCATGGCCTCGTCGGTGTCGAGCATCTCGGCGCCGACCGAGCAGCAGCCCTGTTCGAGCTCGGGCGCGGGCTCGTCGAGGATGCCGGGACACCCGGCGCCCCACAGGCAGGTCCAGTTCGACCCGAGGAAGTCGAGGTCGATCTCCCATCGGGTGCCGTCGACCGGGTCGACGATCTCGGAGGCTCCGGTCACGGCGTCAGGGTAGGGCCCGAGCGCCTCGTAGTCTGCGGCCATGACCGTGTACCTCGTCGGCGCCGGACCGGGCGATCCCGGCCTCCTGACCATGCGAGGCGCCGAGGTGCTGCGGCGGGCCGACGTCGTGGTGCACGACCGGCTGTCGGCCGCCGAGCTCCTCGACCTCGCGCCCGACGATGCCGAGCGCATCGACGTGGGCAAGGCGCCCGGCAAGGCCCGGGTCAGCCAGCAGGGCATCAACGACCTGCTGGTCGAGCGGGGCCGGCTGGGTCTCACCGTGGTCCGGCTCAAGGGTGGGGACCCGACCGTGTTCGCCCGCGGGGGCGAGGAGGCCATCGCGCTCGCCGACGCCGGCATCCCCTTCGAGTTCGTGCCCGGGGTGAGCTCGGCCATCGCGGTGCCGGCGTACGCGGGCATCCCCGTCACCCAGCGCTTCTCGTCGACGAGCTTCACCGTGGTCACCGGGCACGAGGACCCCTCCATCGGCGACGACGGGTCGGTCGACTGGGACGCCGTCGCCCGCGTCGGCGGCACCATCGTGATCCTCATGGGGGTCGGTCGCATCCGTGCGATCTGCGACCAGCTCCTCGCCGGCGGCCGTCCGGCTGACACGCCGGCCGCCGCCGTCATCTGGGGCACCCGACCCGAGCAGCGCACGGTCCGGGCCACGCTCGGCACGCTCGCCGACCACGATCTCGAGTCGCCCGCCACGATCGTCATCGGGGCGGTCGCCGGCCTCGACCTGGCGTGGTTCGAGCGGCGCCCGCTCTTCGGTCGCCGGGTCGTGGTCACCCGCGCCCGGGCCCAGTCGTCCTCGTTGCTCGCCCGGCTCCGTGAGCTCGGGGCCGCCACCGTCGAGATCCCCGCCATCCGCATCGACGAGCCATCCGACGGTGGCGCCGCGCTGCGGGCGGCTGTCGACCGGCTCGCCGACCCGGCGGATGGCTACGACTGGGTGGTGGTGACGTCTCCCAACGGCGCCCGCCGTCTGCTGGCCGCCTGCCGCGATGCGCGCGCCTTCGGCGCAGCCCGGGTCGCCGCCATCGGGCCGGGCACCGCCGCCGCGCTCGAGGAAGGCAACGTGGTCGCCGACCTCGTTCCGGAGCGTTTCGTCGCCGAGGGGTTGCTCGACGCGTTTCCGCCCGGACCGGGCCGGGTGCTGATCCCGCGTGCCGCCGAGGCCCGCGACGTGCTGCCCGACGGTCTGCGCGAGGCGGGCTGGGAGGTCGACGTCGTCGAGGCCTACCGCACCGTGCAGGGGCGCCCGTCCGACGCCGAGCTCGAGGCCGTGGCAGCTGCCGATGTGGTGACCTTCACGTCGTCGTCGACCGTGACCAACTTCCTGGCGGTGTGCGACACCGTCCCGCGCATCGTCGCCTGCATCGGTCCCATCACCGCAGCCACCGCTCGCGAGCGGGGCCTCACGGTCGACATCGAAGCCACCGAGCACACCGTCGACGGCCTGCTCGACGCGATGATCGCGGTGCTCGGTCCATCAGGTCTCAGCCCGCGCGGGTGACGCCCTCGCCGATGGTCGGGACGGTCCGGAGGTCTCCGTTGCGCAGCAGCGGGGTCGAAGCGCCCGGTCGTCCGTACAGGAAGCCCTGGCCGTACTCGCAGCCGAGCTCGGCCAGCACCGCGGCCTGGAGATCGGTCTCGATGCCCTCGGCGATCACCTGGATGCCCAGGGCATCGGACAGGCCGATGACGGCGCGGATGACCTCGAGGTCGCCCGAGTCGGCGCGCGTCGCGCCCTCGACGAAGATGCGGTCGATCTTCACCACCGAGACCGGGAAGCGGCGGAGGTAGGCCAGCGACGACCAGCCGGTGCCGAAGTCGTCGAGGGCGAGGCGGACGCCGATGGCGGCGAGTCGTTCCATCGTGGCGATGGCGAGCTCGTTGTTCTCGACCAACGACGTCTCCGTGACCTCGAGCAGCAGGCGTGACGCGGGCACGTCGGCGGCCCGCAGGGCGTCGATCACGATGTCGGGGAGCATGGGGTCGGCGAGCTGGCGAGCCGAGAGGTTCACCGAGATCGAGGTGGTCGGCCGCCAGGTGGCCGCCTCGAGCAGCGCCCGCTGGAGGACCTTGCGGCCGAGGGGGACGATGGTGCCGACCTCCTCGGCCGCGTCGATGAAGTCGCCCGGCATGTGCCGGATGCCGTCGAGCTCGATGCGGGTCAGGGCCTCGGCGCCCACGATGCGTTGGGTGTCGAGGGCGACGATCGGCTGGTACTCGACCACGATGCCTTCACCGGCGAGGGCGCGGCGGACCAGCGCGTCCATGGCGAATCGGTGCTGGGTCAGTGCACGCATCGCTCCGTCGTAGACCACCGAACGGTTCCGGCCCCGGTCCTTGGCGGTGTACATCGCGACGTCGGCGTCACGGAGCATGTCCTTCACCGACTGCCCGGCGTGGTGCACGGCGATCCCGATGCTCACGCTCATCGTCAGCGGCTGGTCGCCGACGACGATCGGCTCGGCAACCGACGCCAACAGATCGGCGGCGACCCGGCCGGCGACCTCGTCCGCGCTGGCCGGGTCGAGGTCCTCGACGACCACGACGAACTCGTCGCCGCCGAGCCGGGCGAGCGTGTCCGAGCGGCGGAGGTGGCGGCGCATGCGGCGCGCCATCTCGATCAGCATCGTGTCGCCCACGTCGTGGCCCAGGGTGTCGTTGACGTGCTTGAACCGGTCGAGGTCGCAGAACAGGAGGGCGAAGGTGCGGCCGCTGCGCAGTGCCCGGGAGATCGCGGTCAGGATGCGGTCGGTCAGCAACGTCCGGTTGGGGAGTCCGGTGAGGTCGTCGTGCATCGCTTGATGTCGGAAGGCCTCGACGGCGTCGATGCGGGCCGTGATGTCGTGGACGTTGGCGACGATGCCGCCGATGGCGGGGTCGTCACGTCGGTCGGAGCACGTCGCCTCGAGCCAGCGCTGGGTTCCGTTCAGGTGGGTCACCCGATAGCTGACCGTCGTCGTCTCACCGGTCTCGAGCAACCGCCGGAACCGCTTCCACACGAGGTCGAGGTCGTCGGGGTGCATGAGACCGCCGATGGGTCGGTCGGTGAAGAAGTCGCTGGGGTAGCCCACGAGGCGCTCCATCGATGCCGACACGTAGCGCATGATGCCGTCCTCATCGAGGACGATGACGGCGTCGTTCGAGCTGGCGACGAGGCTCTCGAAGCGTGCCCGAGCCGCCTGGAGATCCATGTTCGCCCGCACCTCGGCGGTGCGGTCGACGACCTGGGCGAGCAGACACACCGGTGCCGCGTGGTGGTCGCGCACGACGCCGATCGAGAGCCGTACGTCGAGCATGGCACCGTCGGAGCGGACCATCCGGCTGTCGAACGACGCGCCGACCCCGGTGGCGACGATGTCGTGGAGCCGGCGTCGCACCACGTCGCGGTGTGCGGAGTCGATCACGTCGTACAGCCCCGATCCGGACTCGATGTCGTCGATGCGGTGGGGGCCGTCCGGCGGGCCGAGCAGATCCGACAGCGCGCGGTTCACCAGGAGCCACGCCCCGTCGGGTGCGACGTGGGCCTGGCCGATGGGCGACTGCGCAAACGACAGCTGGAAGTAGCTCGGGTCCTGTTCCCGGGCCCGGTGCGGGGAGCCCCCGTCCGGTTGCACTCGGTTCACCTCCCCATCATCGGCGACGGGGGACGACACAACATGACCCGATCGGGTCATTTGTCAACCATCTGTTGTCGTCAATCGCCGCTTCCTCCGGCTTCAGGCGATTCGGAGGCGACGTCGAGGGAGCCGATCACCGAGAATCGAGCGATGTTCGATCGGCTGGTCCGACGGTGACCGCTCGTCAATAGGCTCGGCCCGTGAGCTTCCCCGAGCGACGACTACGACGCCTCCGCCGGACCCCGGCCCTGCGACGGATGGTCGCCGAGACCCGACTCGACCCGTCCGACCTGATCGCACCGCTGTTCATACGCGAGGGCATCGACGAGCCCCAGCCCATCGCCAGCCTTCCCGGAGTGGTCCAGCACACCGTCGCGAGCGCCCGGCAGGAGGCCAAGGAGCTCCAGGCCCTCGGGGTCCCGGCCGTCATCCTCTTCGGCATCCCGCTCCACAAGGACGCCACCGGGAGCCAGAGCTGCGCGTCCGACGGCATCGTCCAGGTCGCGCTGCGCTCGCTGCGCGACGACCTCGGTGACGACCTCGTGCTCGTCGCCGACCTGTGCGTCGACGAGTACACCGACCACGGCCACTGCGGCATCGTCGGGCCGGACGGCACCGTCGACAACGACGCCACGCTCGAGCTGTACGCCGCCGCCGCACTCGCGCAGGCCGCCGCCGGCGCCGACATCGTGGCGCCCAGCGGGATGATGGACGGTCAGGTCGGCGCGATCCGTGCCGCGCTCGACGGCGCCGGGCACATCGACACCACGATCCTCGCCTACGCCGCCAAGTACGCGTCGAGCCTCTACGGCCCGTTCCGTGACGCGGTCGACGTGACCATCGTCGCGCCGCCTGGGATGGAAGGCGGGCAGGGAGGCGACCGCAAGGGCTACCAGCAGGACCCGGCGAACGTCCGTGAGTCGATGGAGGAGATGCGCCTCGATCTCGCCGAGGGCGCCGACATGGTCATGGTGAAGCCGGCGGTGGCGTACCTCGACGTGATCGCCGAGGCTCGTCGCCGATTCGACGTGCCGATCGCCGCCTATCACGTGTCGGGCGAGTACGCGATGGTGAAGGCTGCCGGTGAGCGGGGATGGATCGACGCCGAGGCCGTGATGGCCGAGCACCTCCTCGCCATCAAGCGTGCCGGCGCCGACCTGATCCTGACCTACGCCGCCCGCGACGTCGCCGAAGCGACCGGATAGGACTGCTCCCATGGCCAACCCGCGCACCAACGAGTCCCTGTACGCAAGGGCCGAAGCCCGCATCCCCGGCGGGGTGAACTCACCGATCCGTGCCTTCCGGGCCGTCGGCGGCACGCCTTACTTCGTCGATCGTGCGTCGGGGCCCCGCGTCTGGGACGTCGAGGGCACCGAGTACCTCGATCTGGTCCAGAGCTACGGCGCCGTCATCGCCGGCCACGCCCACCCCGCCATCGTCGCCGCCGTCCAGGACGCGGCCACCCGAGGCACGTCGTACGGCGCACCCACCGAAGGTGAGGTGCTCATCGCCGAGGAGATCTGCGATCGGGTGCCGTCGGTCGAGAAGGTCCGCCTCGTGAGCTCGGGCACCGAGGCCACCATGTCGGCGATCCGGCTGGCCCGCGGCCACACCGGCCGCACGAAGGTGGTGAAGTTCGCCGGCAACTACCACGGCCACGGCGACGCCCTCCTCGCCCAGTCAGGCTCGGCGTTGGCCGTGTTCGCGCTCCCCGAGTCGGTCGGCGTCACCGAGTCGACCGTCGCCGACACCATCGTCGTGCCCTTCAACGAGGTGCCGACGCTCGACGACTCGATCGCCGCCGTCATCCTCGAACCGGTGGCGGCCAACATGGGCCTCGTCGCCCCCGACGCCGGCTTCCTCGCCGCGCTGCGGGCCGAATGCGACCGCGTCGGCGCCCTGCTGATCTTCGACGAGGTCATCACCGGCTTCCGTGTCGCACGTGGTGGCGCGCAGGAGCTCTACGGCGTCGACGCCGACCTCACGTGCTTCGGCAAGGTCATCGGTGGCGGTCTCAACATCGGTGCCTTCGGGGGGCGGGCCGAGATCATGGACTCGATGGCCCCGGACGGGCCCGTGTTCCAGGCGGGCACGCTGTCGGGCAACCCGCTGGCCACCGCCGCCGGACGCGCCGCGCTGAACCTGCTCGACGACGCGGCCTACGTCCAGCTCCGCGCCGGCGCGGCCCGGCTCGCCGGTCGGCTCGAGCAGGCCTTCGCCAGCGCCGGGATCGACGTCGTGGTGCCGCTGGTCTCGACGCTGGTCGGCCTCCACCTCGGCCCGACGGCACCGCGCACCTACGACGAGGCCAAGACCACCGACGTCGACCGCTACCGCCGGTTCTTCCACGCATCGCTCGAACGCGGGGTCGCCCTGGCACCCGGCGCCTACGAGGTCATGTTCCCCGGCCTGGCCCACACCGACGAGGTCATCGACCAGATCGGCGACCGGTTCGACGAGGCCGCGGAGGCCAGCGCCTGAGCGACGGTCAGTCGTCGTCGCCGTCGACGACCTCGGGCAGCCGCGGATCGAGCGCGGCCTCGGCGGCGTCGTGGTCGACGCCCAACGAGAGCGCCAGCTCGGCGACGAGCAGCTCGCGGGCATGGAGGTACAGGGTCTTCTCCGACGGGGACAGATGCTTGCGGTCACGACGGACCGCGAGATTGCGCACGACCTCGGCCAGCTGCCAGACGTCGCCGTCGTTCATGCGCCGCTGGTTGTTCTTCATGCGGCGCGAGAAGTTGGACGGGATCCGAACGTCGTGGTCGGCGAGCAGCTCGAAGAGGTCCTCGAGCTCGTCGGCGTCCGTGGGCGGCCGCACGCCGACCTCGATGGCCTCGTCGACCGGGACCCAGACCCGTAGCTCCTGCAGTTCGAGGTCGATCACCAGGTAGTCGCGTGCTTCGCCCCCCATCGTCTTGGTGACGACGTCGGTGACCCGTCCGGCCCCGTGCTGGGGATAGATGACGGCGTCACCCTTGGTGAAGGGAGGGGCGATGACGGACATGTGGCGACTCCTCTGGCAATGGTCGTACCTTCCACCATGCCGGGACGCCGGTCACATTCCAACGTGCCGGTCGCCTCGCATCCTCCCGTCCGTAGGGTGGGAGTCATGCAACTCGGGATGATCGGCCTCGGACGGATGGGCGGGAACATGGCCGAGCGCCTCCGCCGCGACGGTCACGACGTGATCGGCTACGACGCGTTCAGCGAGGCCAGTGATGTCGCCTCGCTCGAGGAGTTGGTGCAGGCGCTCGTCCCGCCCCGGATCGTGTGGGTGATGGTGCCGGCGGGACACCCCACGCGTGACACGGTGGCCGCGCTGGCCGGCCTGCTCGGCCAGGGCGACATCGTCGTCGAAGGCGGCAACTCGCGCTGGGACGAGGGCATCGAGCAGGCCGCAGCACTGGCCGCCGAGGGCATCGGCTTCGTCGACGCCGGCGTGTCCGGCGGGGTGTGGGGCCTCGACAACGGCTATGCGCTCATGGTCGGCGGCTCCGACGACGACGTCGCCAGGATCTGGCCGGTGCTCGACACGCTGGCGCCCGACACGGGCTCCGGCCCCGGCAACCGCGCCGGCCTCGCCCACGTCGGCGAGGTGGGGGCCGGGCACTTCACCAAGATGGTGCACAACGGCATCGAGTACGCGGTGATGCAGGCCTTCGCCGAGGGCTACGAGCTGATGGCCCGCAACCCGCTCGACATCGACATCCCGGCCACGTTGGGCTCGTGGCAGGAGGGTTCGGTCATCCGGTCGTGGTTGCTCGACCTGCTGGTGCTCGGGCTCGAACAACATCCCGGATTCGACGACCTCGCCGACGTCGCCGCCGACTCCGGCGAGGGCCGGTGGACGGTCGAGGCCGCCATCGCCACCGGCGTCCCGGTGCCGGCGATCAGCGCGGCGCTCTTCGCCCGGTTCGAGTCGCAGCACGCGCAGTCGCTGGCGATGAAGGCGGTGGCGGCCCTGCGCGAGCAGTTCGGCGGCCACGCCGTCCAGCGGTCGTCCGGCGAGGAGGGAGAGGCGTGACCGGACGATCCGATGCCGTGGTGCTCTTCGGTGCCACCGGCGACCTCGCCCACAAGAAGATCTTCCCCGCCCTCTACCAGATGGTCGTCGACGGCACGCTCGCCGACGGCGTGCCCGTGGTCGGGGTGTCGTCGTCCGAGTGGAGCGACGACGATCTACGCGAGCGCATCCGCGAAGCCGTCGGCGACAAGGTCGATGACGGCGAGCTCGACGACCAGGCACTGACCTCGCTGTGCGACCGCTCGTCGTACGTCGCCGGCGACTACCGCGAGGCCGAGACGTTCGACCGCCTGGCGAAGGCGCTCGACGGCATCGAGGCGCCGCTGTTCTACCTCGCGATCCCGCCGGCGCTGTTCGACGACGTGATCCAGGGGCTCGCCCGGGTGTCGCTGCACGACAACGGTCGGGTCGTCATCGAGAAGCCCTTCGGCCGCAACCGCGCGTCGGCCACCGAGCTCGACGAGGTCTTGCACGGCGTCTTCCCCGAGGACCGCGTCTTCCGGATCGACCACTTCCTCGGCAAGGAGGCGGTCGAGAACCTGCTGGTGTTCCGCTTCGCCAACTCGCTGCTCGAGCCGGTGTGGAACCGCAACTTCATCTCGTCGGTGCAGATCACCATGGCCGAGGAGTTCGGCGTCGAGAGCCGGGGCAAGTTCTACGACTCGGTCGGTGCGCTCAAGGACGTCGTGCAGAACCACCTGCTCCAGATCGTCGCCTACCTGGCCATGGAGCCGCCGGCGGGCCGCGACGCCCGGTCGCTGCGCGACGAGAAGGTGAAGCTGTTCCGCCAGGTCCAGTCGCTGCAGCCCGACCAGCTCGTCCGCGGCCAGTACCGCAACTACGCCGACGAGGACGGCGTGCACGCGGGGTCCGACACCGAGACCTACGTGGCCACCCGGTTCGAGATCGACTCGTGGCGCTGGGCCGGCGTGCCCTGGCTCATCCGGACGGGCAAGCGACTGCCGGTCACCCAGACCGAGGCCGTCGTCGAGTTCGCGACCCCACCGCGCCTGCTCTTCGCCCCCGAGGGGTCTTCGGCGCCGCACCCCAACCACCTGCGCTTCCGTCTCAACAAGGACCAGGGCGTCACCTTCGAGCTGCAGGTGAAGCAGCCGGGCGACGATCTCGTCTCGCAGAGCGCCGACCTCGACATGTCGTTCGACGAAGCGACCGACGGCGATGCCGGTGGAAACGGCTCGAGCCGTCGCCGCGAGGCCTACCAGCGACTGCTGGAGGACGCGATGGAGGGCGACGCCCGACGCTTCGCCCGCGAAGACGGCATCGACCAGCAGTGGCGCATCGTCGACGACGTCCTCGACGACCACGCCGAGGTCGAGCTCTACCAACCGGGTACGTGGGGTCCACCGTC
>JBFJNI010000090.1:0-14798 GCA_041618235.1 Acidimicrobiales bacterium | reverse complement strand
TGTCCGGTCCGGGATCGGGGTGGCGCCACAACTGTCCGGTCCGGGATCCGAACGTGGGGTTGGGTGCGAAATGGTCGGAGGACGACCACAACTGGCCCAGCCTGTCGCTGCGCCGCCGAGTGGTCGCCGGCGCCTAGGTGCGCAGCATCCTCGCCACCGCGGCCATGGCCTCGGCGACCTTCTCGTCGAACGCGGCATCGTCGCCGTCGGCGGCGGCCTGGCTGGCGGCGTCTTTCACGCAATGCCGCACGTGCTCGTCGAGCAAGCCCATGCCCACGCCCTGGAGCGCCTTGGTCACCGACGCGATCTGGGTGAGGACGTCGATGCAGTAGGTGTCCTCGTCGACCATGCGCTGCAGGCCGCGCACCTGGCCCTCGATGCGACGCAGGCGGGTGAGGTACTGGTCCTTCTCCATCGTGTAACCGGGCATTCCCTCACCCTATCCGAAGATAGGGGTTGGGGGTATACGTCCTCGGTGGTACGTTGGCGACATGCGAACCCGTGTCGATCTCCCCGTCGAAGGCATGACCTGCGCGGCATGCTCGGCCCGGATCACCAAGGGTCTGAACAAGCTCGAGGGCGTCGAGACCGCCAACGTCAGCCTCGCCGGCGCACGCGCCACCATCGTCTACGACGACGATCGCCTCGCCGGCGACGAGTTCGAGGCGGTCATCACCAAGCTCGGCTACACCGTCCCCGAGGTCGCCGACCACGACGCGGCCGAGGCCGAGTGGATCCAGACCCTCACCCGCCGGCTCGTCATCGCCGCCGTCCTCACCGTCCCCACGGTGGTCATCTCGATGATCCCGGCGGCGATGTTCACCAACTGGGAGTGGGTGGCCTTCGCCCTCACCGCTCCGGTCGTGCTGTACAGCGGCATCGGCTTCCACCGTGCGGCGCTCCTCAACGCCCGTCACGGCACCGCCACGATGGACACGCTGGTCTCGATCGGTTCGCTCTCGGCACTGACGTGGTCCGCCGTGTCGCTGATCTTCTTCGACGCCGCCGGAGGCGACGGGATGGCGATGTCGATGCCCGGCATGTCCGAGGGCGGCAGCGACGCCCACGTGTACTTCGAGACCGCGGCCGTCATCGTCACGCTCATCCTGTTGGGCAAGTGGTTCGAGGCCCGAGCCAAGCGACGCAGCGGCGAGGCCATCCGCGCCCTCGCCGAGCTCGGCGCCCGCACCGCCACCCTCGAGGACGGCACCGAGATCAGCGTCGACGACCTCGCTGTCGGCATGCGCTTCATCGTGAAGCCCGGCGAGAAGGTCCCGACCGATGGTCGCATCGTCGACGGGCACTCTGCACTCGACGAATCGATGCTCACCGGCGAACCGGTCCCGGTCGACAAGGTGGTCGGCGACGAGGTCATCGGCGCCACCGTCAACGCCGACGGCCGGCTCGTGGTCGAAGCCACGCGAGTCGGGGCCGACACCGCACTCGCCCAGATCGTGCGCCTGGTCGACGAGGCCCAGGGAAGTGCCGCACCCGTCCAGCGACTGGCTGACCGGGTCGCCGGCATCTTCGTCCCGGTCGTCCTCGGCATCGCCGCACTCACGCTCGCCGGCTGGTTCCTGACCGGTCACCCCGCCGAGGATGCATTCACCGCCGCCGTCGCAGTGCTGATCATCGCCTGCCCCTGCGCGCTCGGTCTCGCCACGCCCACGGCGATCATGGTCGGCACCGGTCGGGGCGCCCAGCTCGGCATCCTCATCAAGGGCGGCGAGGTGCTCGAGCGCACCCGCGCCGTCGACACCGTCGTCTTCGACAAGACCGGCACCCTCACCGAGGGCCGCATGCAGCTCGTGCATGCCGCGGCCGTCACCGACGGCGTCGCCGACTCGACGCTTCTGCGCCGGGCCGCGTCGCTCGAGGCCATGAGCGAGCACCCGATCGCCGCCGCCATCGCCGCCGGCGTCGCCGACCACGACCGGGTCGAATCCTTCATCAACCTCCCCGGGCGCGGCGTACGCGGCACGATCGACGGCGTCGAGGTCCTCGTCGGCCGGCGGTTGCTCTTCGACGAGGTGCCCGACGCCGTCGAGGCAGCGGCGGCCGCGCAGGAGGAACAGGGCCGGACGGCGGTCCTGGCCGGCTGGGACGGCGTGGCCCACGGGGTCGTCGCCGTCGCCGACACCATCAAGGCCGAAGCCGTCGAGGCGGTCCGCGCCCTCGCCGAGATGGGCTTGCGTACGGTCCTGCTCACCGGCGACAACGAGCGCACGGCTCAGGCCGTCGCCGGCGAGGTCGGCATCGACACGGTGCGGGCCGAGGTCCTCCCCGAGGACAAGCTGGCCGAGATCCGAGCGCTCCAGGACGCCGGCCGGGTCGTCGCCATGGTGGGCGACGGTGTGAACGACGCACCCGCTCTCGCCGGCGCCGATCTCGGCATCGCCATCGGCACGGGCGCCGACGTCGCCATCGAGGCCTCCGACCTGACGCTGGTCGGCGGCGACCCCCGGGGGGTGGCCGACGCCATCGCACTGTCCCGCCGCACCCTGTCCACGATCAAGGGCAATCTGTTCTGGGCCTTCGCCTACAACACCGCAGCCATCCCGTTGGCCGCCTTCGGGCTGCTCGTCCCGATGATCGCCGCCGGAGCGATGGGCTTCTCCAGCGTCTTCGTCGTCACCAACTCCCTTCGACTCCGCCGCTTCCGCAGCCACCGCTCGACCACCCGCCCCGTCCCCACCCCCACCGAGGAGCGCCCCCGTGCCGACCACCTATCTCGTTCCTGAGATCTCCTGTGACCACTGCAAGTCCGCCATCACCGGCGCCGTGACTCCGCTGGCCGGCGTCGACGCCGTCGACGTGGCGGTCGACGCCAAGACCGTGACCGTCACCGGCGACTTCGACGATGCCGTCGTCCGCGAGGCGATCGAGGACGCCGGCTACGACATCGCCGATTGACCGAAGATTTTTCTTCAGTTCTTGACGGATTCGTCCGATACTGGCGCGATGATCCGGACCATCGCCTCCTACGCCGCCAAGAAGACCGCTGCTGCCGCCATCGCCGGCACCATCGTCGTCTTCACCGGCACCTTCGCCCTCGCCTCGATCGCCGAGGAGACCCCGGAGTCGACCGAAGTCGCTTCTCCGGCGTGCGACGTCGCCGAGGAGACCCCGTCGACCGAGGAGACCGAAGCGACGGACGCGTCGACCGAAGCGACGGAGTCGACCGAAGCGACCGAAGCGACCGAAGCGACCGAAGCGACCGAAGCGACCGAGTCGACCGAAGAGATCGAGTCGACCGACGCCACGGACGAGGCCGTCGAGGAGTGCGAGTCGGACGATGAGGCCGAGGACGCCGAAGAGGTCGACGAGACCGAGGACGGCTCCGACCTGGTCGACGAGCTGTTCGCCGACGTCGATGAAGACGGCGACGAGGGCGACGGCGACGGCGACGAGCGCATCGGTGGGTACCGCAACCACGGCGAGGCCGTGAGCGAAGCCGCCCACGAGTGCCCCAAGGGCCCGGGCCACGGTGCCTGCGTGTCCGCGGTCGCCAAGTCGGACCTCGGCAAGAAGAAGTCCCACGACCGCGACGCCGACGACCTGTTCGAGACCGAGGACGAGAGCGACGAGGACGAGGCCGACGAGGGCGACGAGGGCGAGTCCCTCGACGACAAGACCGACAAGACCGAGAAGAAGGCCAAGGGTGCCGAGAAGGCCAAGGCCGACAAGAGCAGCAAGGCCCGCGGCAGGGGCTGACCGGACGCCGATCCGTCAGGCGAACGCCGGCGGCAGCGGCAGCTCGATCGCCACGGCCATCCGAGCGAGGTAGTCGTCGCGGTCGAGGTCGACGGCCCCGAGGCTGGCGAGGTGGTCCGTGGTCCACTGCACGTCCAGCAGTCGGTCGACGCCGTCCTCGGACAGGAGCTCGACGAGACCGACGAGGGCGACCTTCGAGGCGTCGCGCGCCCGGTGGAACATCGACTCGCCGGCGAACAGCCCGCCGATGGCGACCCCGTAGAGCCCACCGACCAGCGTGCCGTCGTCGATCGACCATGCCTCGACGCTGTGGGCCCAACCCAGGTCGTGGAGTCGGCGGTAGGCATTCCGGATGTCGGCGGTGATCCAGCCGTGCTCGCGCTCCGGGTCGGCGCACGCATCGACGACCTCGTCGAACGCGGTGTCGACGCGGACCTCGTAGCGACGGCACGACGCCCGGAGCGAGCGGGGCACGCGGAGCGAATCGAGCGGGAGCACACCACGAGGGTCGGGTGACCACCACGCCAGCGTCCGGCCCCGGTCGACGTGCATCGGGAACAGGCCCGATCGGTACGCCGCCAGCAGCGTTCCCGGCTCGAGATCGCCCCCGATCCCGACCACGCCGTGCTCGTCGGCCGTGGACGGATCGGGAAACGACCAGGGGCACGGC
Source organism: Acidimicrobiales bacterium (assembly GCA_041618235.1). Classification (GTDB taxonomy): domain Bacteria; phylum Actinomycetota; class Acidimicrobiia; order Acidimicrobiales; family Salinilacustritrichaceae; genus Salinilacustrithrix. The sequence goes on along the minus strand of JBFJNI010000090.1, from coordinate 10,414 downwards.
GGCGGTTCGGTGGGCATGCGCGGAGAATCTTCAGATTTGTCGTTCTGACCCGGTCACGGGTGGGGATGGACTGCCTGACCCTCTCCCCCCAAGGGTCGACCCCACCACAACACGAACGATGCGCCGGCCCGAGTGTCGGCGCATCGTCGCGTACGGATCAGTACTCGTAGAAGCCGGCGCCCGACTTGCGGCCGAGATGGCCGGCCGAGACCATGCGACGCAGGAGCGGCACGGCGGCGTAGTTGGGGTCGCGGAACTCGTCGTACAGGGCGTCGAGGATCGAGAGCGAGGTGTCGAGGCCGACGAGGTCGAGCAGGGCGAGCGGGCCCATCGGGAAGTTGCAGCCGCCCTTCATCGCCGCGTCGATGTCGTCGCGGTTGGCGGTGCCGTTCTCGAGCATCCGCACGGCGTTGTTCAGGTACGGGAACAGGAGGGCGTTGACGATGAAGCCGGCCCGGTCCTTGACCAGTACGGGTGACTTGCCACATGCCTCGGCGAACTCGCGCACCTCGGCGACGGTCTCGTCGGAGGTCACGAGCGTCTGGACGATCTCGACCAGGCTCATCATCGACGCCGGGTTGAAGAAGTGGACGCCGCACACGCGCTCGGGGCGCCGGGTCTCGACCGACATCTCGATGACCGGGAGGGTCGAGGTGTTGGTGGCGAGGATGGCGCCGTCCTTGCAGTGGTGGTCGAGCTCGTTGAACAACGCCAGCTTGGTGGCGAGGTCCTCGACGACCGACTCGATGACGAGATCGCACTCGGCGAGATCGTCGAGCTTGGAGGTGGCGGTGACCCGACCCGCGGCGGCGTCGGCGTCGGCCTGCTCCATGCGGCCCTTGGCCACCAGCTTCTCGAGGGACTTCTGCATGGCGGCGACCGTGGCCTCGGCCGTCTCCTGCTTGCGGGAGCGCAGGACGACGGTGAAACCCGACGTCGCTGCGACCTGGGCGATGCCCGATCCCATGATTCCCGAACCGATGATGCCCACGCTCTTGATCGTCATGGGCCACCACCGTACTGAGGACCCCGTCAGGCCCGGAAACCGGCATTCGCCCGGTCAGGTCTGGGAGACTCCTCGGCATCGCCGACCTCAACCTCATCCCGACCGGATACGAGCGCCTCCTCCCGCCCGGAGTCCAGCTGACCGTGCGCACCCGGCGGCGCGCCCTGGCGTCCCGCGCCCGCGGTCGCGTGCTCGATCTGGGTGGGGCCGATGCCCACGCGACACTCTGGAACGACGTCGGGGCGGTCGACGACGTCGCGTCGGTCGAGGGCGCCGCCGACCCGGGGCTCATCGGACTCGCTCGGGGCGACGACCGCTTCGACACGATCTTCTCGGTCTTCCAGCTCGTCTCGGCCCCCGACCTCGAGGCGACCCTCGAACGCCTACGGCGGGTCCTCGCTCCTGACGGCCGGCTCCTGTTCCTCGAGCCGGGGCGGTTGGTCGGCTTCGGCGGCCGCGCCCAGCGGATGGTCGCGCCGGCGGTCGGCCTGACCTCGAAGTGGCACGTCGAGCGCGACATCCCCGTCGCGCTTCGCGACGCCCGCTTGTCGGTCATCTCCCTCGACCGACACCGGGTGACCACGATGCAGTGGTGGCTGTCGCGCATCGTCGAGGGCGTCGCCCACCACGCGGCGCCCATTGCCCGTCCCTCGGACGGGGGCTGACCCGCAGACCTCCCGCCCGCCGGTGCCGACAACACCGATGGGCCGGAAATGACCCGATCGGGCCATGGCGGCGGACCCGCTCAGAAGCGACAATACGGACGGCGGCCACGCCGGGTGGTGTCGCGCGACCTGAGGAGCAGCGTTGGGGAAGTTCGCCCTCGACCACGACCAACGCAACGTCGTGATCCTGGGTGCGTCCGCGGGTGGCGCCGCCATCGCCGCCGTGGTCGCAGCCGCCCAGGGCGCGCTGCTCGCCGCCGTGATCGCGGGGGCCGTCGCTGCGCTGCTCACCGTCGAGGTCCGCCGATCCGGACGGGTCACCCTCACCGACACCGAGCTCGACCAGCTCCGGCAGGCCGAGCTCGCGCTGGCCCGCGTCACCGACAGCCATGCGGCCGCCAAGGAGCTGGCCCAACACGCCATCGCACTCCTCGGGGCCCGCTCGGCCGTCGTGCTCATCGAGGGCATCGGCGACACCGTGCGGGTCTCCGCCGGCCCCACCCAGAACGAGGACGTCTACGGGTCGGGCACGCGCATGCGCCTGCTCGACGACGCCGGCGTCCCGTGCGGCTCGATCGCCGTCTCGAAACGGGCCGACGGTCGCGCCTACACCGCCCGCCACGAACGCATCCTCGACGCCCTGGCCGAACGGGTGTCGACCACGTTGCACCAGCTCTCGCTCCTCGGCGAGGTCGCCGCCGAGCGCAAGACACTGGCCGACCTCATCTCGTCGTCGAGCGACGGCATCTTCTCGGTGGGCGCCGACATGCGGGTCCGGTTGTGGAACCCCGCCATGGCCCGCATCACGGGCGTCGAGGTCGAACGAGCCATCCGACGACACATCACCGACTCGTTCCGCCCCACCGATGCCGACGGTGCGCCACGGCACGGCGCCGGCGACCCGGGCCGGTCGGGGGAGCTGGCCGAGGCGGTGCTCGTCCGCATCGACGTCGGCGACGAGGAGCGCTGGCTGACCTGCTCGTACGCGCCGCTCTCCGACGGCGGCTACGTGGTCGTCGCTCGCGACGACACCGAGCGCAAGAAGATCCAGGACGACAAGGACGGCTGGATCGCTCAGGTCTCCCACGAGCTGCGCACCCCGCTGACCCCGATCAAGGGGTTCCTCCACACCCTCATCCGACGCGATGACGAGCTCGCCGGCCCCGACCGTCAGAAGATCTACGAGATCATGCTGCGGGAGGAGCAGCGTCTCGAGGACCTCGTCGGTGCGCTCCTGCGCTCGACCCAGCTCGAGCAGGGCGGGCTGACCGTCTCAGCCGAACGAGTCGACTGGCAGGCCGTCGTCGAGGAGCAGGTCCAGGCGTTCGGCCGGCAGGACCCGAGCCGGGAGATCACGGCCGACTTCCCCGACGAGCTCGAGGTCATCACCAGCGATCCGGCGCTTGCCACGGGTGTGCTCACCAACCTGCTGTCGAACGCGCTCAAGTACTCGACGCCCGGCTCACCCATCGAGGTCGTCGTCGACGTCGATCGCGACGACTACGTCACCAGCGTCATCGACCACGGCCCGGGCATCCCGCGCTCGGACCGAGAGCGGGTGTTCGACAAGTTCACCCGGCTGGGCGACCACCTGACCCGACCGCAACAGGGCGTGGGCCTCGGGCTGCACATCGCCCGCCAGTCGGTCGACTGCCTCGGGGGCACGATCTGGGTCGACGGGACGCCGGGCGGCGGTGCCACCTTCCGGTTCACACTGCCGAAGCGTCCGTCGGACGGCCCTCGCGACGTGACCGACGCGAAGACGGCTGCCGGCGAGCGGACCGCCGGGCCCCGCGGTGCCCTCAGGCCTCGACGATCTCGACCCGTTCGACCGTGACGTCTCGGCTCGGTGCGCCACCGAGGCCGGAATCGTTCTCCTCGTGGAGCCCGATGATGGCCTGGAGCACGTCGAGACCCTCGATGACCTCGCCGAAGAGCAGGTAGGTGCCCTGGCTGTCGAGCAGCGACACGTTGGGACCGGTCGAGAAGAAGAACTGGGCCGACGACGAGTCGGGGGCACCGGTGCGCGCCATGATCAGCTGGCCCTCCCGGTAGGAGAACGGACCGGTGTACTGACCGGTGTTCGGGTCCGAGTAGAAGCCGCCACCGAGGTCCGGGATGGTGTAGCCCGGACCGGGGTCGGAGTTGTCCTGCGTGTGGGGCGACCCGCCCTGGATGATGTCGATCGACGGGTCGGTGCGGAACAACAGCGTGTCGTCGTAGTACTGGAATCGGGACAGGGCCACGAAGTTGTTGACCGTGTTCGGCATCTCGTCCTCGAGCAGGTCGATGAGGACCTCGCCCTCGGAGGTCACGAAGCGTGCCTGGTAGTCGACGCCCTCCTCGAGGCAGTTGGCGAAGGTGTCGTCGAAGTCGATGGTGCGGGGCGACGATCCGTCGGCCTCGGGGCACTCGGTGGTGCCTGCGACGACCTCGGCGATGGTGCTCGACGTCGTCGTGGTCGGCTCCGGCTCGGAGGTGTCCGTCGGGGACGACGTGTCCGTCGGGTCGGACGTGTCGGATGTGTCGTCCGTGGCGACGTCGCTCGAGTCGTCGTCGTTCGTCAGCAGGGAGAACCCGATGGCGAAGGCCAGGAAGGCGATGACGGCAGCCGCGATCAGCAACCCCCGCCGCTTCGTGGCATCTCGCTGCTCGGACCGCCGCAGCTGGTCGATCTTGGCCTGTCTGGCCTGCTTCTGCCGTTCACGCTTGTCGGTAGCCACGGGCGCGGACCGTACACGGTCTCGAATCGCGAGCGCGAGTCACCGTGGGGAGCGGGCGCCCGAGGATCCCAAGGATTTCCTGCGCTCCGTCGTGGAACCTTTCGACGGGCTTCGCTACGCTACGTAGCTCGGCAGGCGGGATCCGTACGCCCCGAGTTGCAGCAGGCAACGCAGACAGACTCGGTCGCAGTGCGTTTGGGAGGGTGGACACACATGGCCAATGAGGACGAAGACGGGAATTCGTCGTTCTCCGTCGAAGTGGGCCAGCGGCTCCGTGCCGTACGTCGGCTGCGGAAGTTGTCGCTCGACGACGTCGAGCGGGAGAGCGGCGGACAGTGGAGCGCATCGGCCATCGGCGCGTACGAGCGGGGCTTCCGGAACCTGAGCCTGCCCCGGCTGCGTGAGCTCGCCGAGTTCTACGACGTCCCCATGTCGGTGCTCCTCGGCGAGACCGACGACGATGACGACGCCGATCGTCCCACCAAGGTCATCCTCGACCTCGTCGCCCTCGGCGGCATCCCCGAGGCCGAAGCCGTACACCGGTACGCCCGGTCCATCATCCTCGAACGCGGCGACTTCAACGGGCGGGTGCTCTCGATCCGACGCGACGACCTCCGGGCCATCTGCTCGCTGCTCCACGCCACCGAGACCCAGACCCTCCAGCAGCTCCGCGACTGGGACGCCCTCGTCGAAGTCAGCTGAGAAGTAGGCGCTGCCGGCTCGCCTCGCTACCGTCGGGCGCCGTGAGCATCACCGTCCAGAAGTTCGGCGGCACCTCCGTCGCGGATCCCGACCGGATCCGGGAGGTCGCCGAGCACGCCGTCCGCACCAAGCGTCGGGGCACCGACGTCGTGCTCGTCGTCTCGGCGATGGGCAAGGAGACCGACCATCTCCTGCGCCTCGCCGAGGACGTCTCGCGGACCCAGCCGGGGCGCGAGATGGACATGCTCATCACGGCCGGCGAGCGCAAGGCCATGGCCCTGGTCGCCATGGCCATCACCGACCTCGGTGAGGTCGCGCAGTCGTTCACCGGTTCGCAGGCCGGGTTCATCACCGACGGCAACCACACCGACGCCAAGTTGCTCGACCTGCGCCCCGACCGCATCAGCGACGCGCTGGCCGCCGGGTGCATCCCCGTCATCGGCGGCAGCCAGGGCGTGTCCACTGAAAAGAACGTCACGTTCCTCGGTCGCGGCGGCTCCGACACCACCGCCGTCGCCATCGCGCATGCCCTCGGCGCCGAGGTGTGCGAGCTCTACACCGACGTCGCCGGCGTCTACTCCGCCGATCCCCGCATCGTCGACAAGGCCGGGCGCATGCCCGAGATCAGCTTCGACGAGCTGCTCGAGATGACGGCAACCGGCTGCCCCAAGCCCGCGATGCGGTCGGTCGAGTTCGCCCGTCGTCACGGCGTCAAGCTGCACATCCGGTCCGCCTTCACCTGGGAACCGGGCACCATCGTCAAGGAGCACACCGAGTTGGAACAGGCCGTCGTCAACGCTGTCACCCACGACACCTCCGAGGCCAAGGTCACGGTCTCCGGTGTGACCGATCAACCGGGCATCGCCGCGAAGATGTTCACCGTCCTCGCCGAGGCGCACATCAACGTCGACATGATCGTGCAGAACATCTCCGAGCACGGCCGGACCGACATCTCCTTCACGGTCCCCCACCCCGAGGCCGAGCAGGCCACCGAGCTGATCAACAGCCTCACCGGCCAGGTCGGCGCCGCCGGCTGCGGCTTCGACCACGACATCGGCCGCGTCTCGCTGGTCGGTGCCGGCATGAAGACCAATCCTGGTGTCGCCGCCAAGATGTTCCAGGTCCTGGCCGACAACGACATCAACATCGAGATGATCTCGACCTCGGCCATCCGCATCAGCTGCGTCATCCAGCAGTCGCAGGTCGAGAAGGCCGTGCAGCTGCTCCACACCGCCTTCGACCTCGACGTCTGAACGGCTCGACGTGCCGAATCCCACAGTGGGATCGGCGTGTCGGCGCGCTTACCCTGTGTGGTCATGCGCGTAGGAATCCTCGGAGCCACCGGCCAGGTGGGCGGCGTCATGCGACGCCTCCTGGCAGAACGAAACTTCCCCGTCGACGAGCTGCGGTACTTCGCCTCAGCCCGGTCGGCGGGCCGCACCCTGCCCTGGGGTGACACCGAGATCATCGTCGAGGACTCGAACGAGGCCGACTACTCCGGCCTCGACGTCGTCCTCGCCTCCGCCGGCGCCACCGCGTCGAAGGCACTCGCCGAGAAGATCGCCGCGTCCGGCCCCGTGGTCATCGACAACTCGTCGGCCTTCCGCATGGACGACCGCGTGCCGCTCGTGGTCCCCGAGGTCAACGCCCACGACCTCGACGACCTCCCCATCGGCATCGTCGCCAACCCCAACTGCACCACCATGGTGGCCATGCCCGTGCTCAAGCCGCTGGCCGACGAAGCCGGGCTCGAGGCCCTGGTCGTCGCGACCTACCAGGCCGTGTCGGGTGCCGGGCTGTCCGGCGTCGAGGAGCTCGACAGCCAGATCCGCAAGGTCGGCGACAAGGCCCCCGCCCTCACCCACGACGGCCGGGGGGCCGAGTTCGGCGAGCCCGACAACTTCGTCAAGCCCATCGCCTACAACGTGCTGCCCTTCGCCGGCGCCCTCGTCGACGACGGCCTCGAGGAGACCAACGAGGAGCAGAAGCTGCGCAACGAGTCGCGCAAGATCCTCGGCCTCCCCGACCTGCTCGTGTCCGGCACCTGCGTCCGCGTCCCGGTGTTCACCGGCCACTCGCTGAGCATCAACGCGCGTTTCTCGCGGGCCATCAGCCCCGACCGCGCCCGCGAGCTGCTCGCCTCGGCGCCGGGCGTGACCCTCACCGACGTGCCGACGCCGCTCGACTCGGCCGGCATCGACGACACCCTCGTCGGGCGCATCCGCGTCGACCCCACGGTCGAGCACGGTCTCGCGCTCTTCCTCGCCGGCGACAACCTGCGCAAGGGCGCAGCGCTCAACACCATCCAGATCGCCGAAGAGCTCCTCCGCCGGCGCGGCTGACCTTCAACAGGTGCAGGGCTGGGTGCTGCAGCCGGGACAGCCGGCCGCGTAGCGCTGGGCCGCCTCGTCGAGGCTGAGGCCGAGCTGGTGCGCCAGTGACGCCACCCACGCGATGACGTCGCCGAGCTCGTGGAGCTGGTGCTCGGGCGTGCCCTTGCGGGTGGCTTGGGCGAGCTCGCCGACCTCCTCGCACAACCAGGCGATGGTCGGCGCCAAGCCGCGGCCGGCGTCACGCTCGCCGTAGGTCGCAGCGATGCTGGCCTGGAAGTCGGCTATGTCCATCAGCGAGCACCGTCCATGACCATCCACCGTATCCGCCGACCCCATCGTCACACTGGGTGCCGATGCGTCGGCTCCACAGGGGGTGGCTGGCCGCTCCTCTCCTCCTCCTCGCCACGGGTTGTGGCACCGGAGGAACTGACGCGGCCACGCCGGCCGAGGTGCTCACGCCGCCACCGGCCCTCGTCGTGGCGCAGGACGCGTCCGATCCGATCGTTGCCAATCGACCCGACCCGGTCCGACAGACGGGTGCCGACCTGCTGACCGTGTTGGTCGTCGGCATCGACGGCGCCAGGGCTCCCGGCCTCGATGCCGCCATCACCACGTTGCTCGGGCGTCCGGCCACCGAGCTCGTGGTCGTCGCGTCGACCGACCGACCCGGCGCCGGGACCACGATGAGCGGGTTCCCCGTCCGACGGTTGCAGGAGATCGATGCCGTCCTCGCCGGCACGGCCGGCGTCCGCCGACCCGACATCGTGGTGATCGGGATCACCGAGACCTCGGTCATCGGCCCCCACGGGCGCACCACGCCGGCCGCCGCCGCTGCCCGCCTCGCGTCCGCCGCCGGGATCCCTTCGCTCGTCATCACCACCGACGCCCGCGAGCCCGACTTCGCCGCGGCCGCCCTGCAGCTCAGCGAGCTCTTCGACTACCAGCTCGACCGGCTGTTGATCGAACCGAGCGCGTGGGCGCTCGCGGTCCCGACCTGCCCGACCGGGCTCGTGCGGGGACGCATCGAGGTCCCCGTCGCACGCGAGCCCCGAGCCGTCGAAGTCGACTGCGTCACGAACGAACCCGAAGCACCCCGTGACGATCTCGACGCCCATGCGCAGGGCTTCGTCACGATGACCGAGCTCGCCGCCGGCTGAGCGGCGAGCGCAGCGCCGGGTCAGGCCATGCCGTAGACGCGCTCGATCGACAGGTGGATCAGCAGGCGACGATCGGTCACCATCGCGGCCCGGTACTCGTCCCAGTCGTCGTGCTCGCCGGCCACCGAGCGGTAGTACTCGACCAGCTGGTCGACGGTGTCGTCGTCGGGTGACTCGGCCACGGGCGTGAGCGTCGCGGTCCCCTCCACCACCGCGTAGGCCCAGAAGTCGTCGCGGGCGACGTGCAGGCTGGCCCGCGGATCACGTCGGAGGTTGGCGGTCTTGGCCCGCCCGTCGGTCACCGAGATCCGGATGACGTCGTCGTCACCCACCGTGTAGGCGATGTTCGACAGCTGCGGACGCCCGTCCTTCTTCAGCGTCACGAGCACCCCCTGTCGCTTCGAGTCGACCAGGGAACGGAGCGCGTCGTCGTCCATGACCCAGGTGAACACCGAAGACACCCGGGAATTCCCTGGCGGGCGTGTCGACCAGAGGTCTGAGACGAAGTGGCAACGGGTACGTCGCAACCCATGATCTACGGGTTGGACCTGGCCGAGAACGACGCCGCACGCATCGGTATCGCCATCGGCGTCGTCGTCGTCACCGTGCTCCTGAGCCGGGTGATCGTCAGACTCCTCCGACCACGACTCACCCGGCGCCGTACCCCGAGCTTCGGCCGGGTCGTCTCCCGCCTCATCGGGTGGGGCGTCAACACCATGGCCATCGTCTTCGCCATCACGCTGGCGGCGCCCAGCATCAAGCCGGTCGACTTCATCGCCGGCCTCGGCATCTTCTCGATCGCCCTGGGCTTCGCGTTCCAGGACATCCTGTCGAATCTCCTCGCCGGCCTCCTCCTGATCATCCGCCAGCCGTTCGAGCAGGGCGACCAGATCGAGGTCAACGGCTTCACCGGCACGGTCGAGGGCATCACGATCCGGGAGACGACGATGAAGACCTTCGACGGTCAGCGCGTCATCGTGCCCAACGCCGACGTGTACCAATCGGCCATCCAAGTCCTCACCGCCTTCGATCGCCGGCGCACGAGCCTCGAGATCGGTGTCGGCTACGAAGACGATCTCGACCAGGCCGAGGCAGCGATCCTGGCCGCCTGTGCGTCGGTCGACGACGTCCTCGACGAGCCCGAGCCGCAGGCGTACCTGATCGGCCTCGGCGACAACTCGGTGCTCTTCGACCTCCGCTACTGGACCGACCCGCACCAGGCCGACGTCCGTCGGGTCGAGCACCACGTGTTCAAGGCCGTGAAGAACCGCCTCGACGCCGAGGGCATCGACATGCCGTTCCCGATCCGCACCCTCGAGGCGGCACCGTCGCTGGTCGAGGCCATCCGCGCCCGGACGGACGAACCGGTCGGCCCCACCATCGAGCGCGACGATCTCGAAGACCTCACACGAGACGAGCTCTACGAGGTCGCACAGGAGATCGACCTCAGCGGGCGGTCATCGATGACTCGCGACGAGCTCGCCGAACAGATCGCCGCATCGGACGGCTGATCCACGGTCCGGGGCCGAGGGGAATCCGCCATCCGGTCGCCGGGTTCCTCCACCGTGGCACCGACCGAGCGCCCGAATCGCGGAGATCCGGACTCGTGGCGTCGCCGGCGGGGTATACCTGGGGCCGTGGACCACCGCCTGGACCCGGTCGACCTCCGTTCGCGCTTCTGTGCGGTCCGATCGCTGACCGACGAGCTGACGGCGCCCTTGGGCCCCGAGGACCAGACGGTGCAGTCGATGCCCGACGTGAGCCCGACCAAGTGGCACCGCGCCCACACGAGCTGGTTCTTCGAGGAGTTCGTGCTCGGTGGATGCGC
>JBFJNI010000089.1:0-14876 GCA_041618235.1 Acidimicrobiales bacterium | reverse complement strand
TGCCGTCGCGGACGTCGGCGTCGTGTTCGAAGCCCTCGTCGCGGAGCTGCTGGGTCGCGGCGGTGACGGTGTCGGGGGATTCGGCCATGGGACGACCGTACCCACCGACCGTCCGAACGAGTCGCGGAAGGCAGGGGCGAGGACCCCGCGTCCCGCAGCCGCCGTCAGCCTGCGACGACCTCGTCGCGCAGGGTGCGCTTCAGGATCTTGCCGCTGGCGTTGCGGGGCAGTTGGGCCGCGTGCATGCGCACGACCGACGGGATCTTGAACCCGGCGATCTTTTCTCCGAGGAAGGCACGTAGCTCGTCGGCGTCGAGGGACGAGCCCGCCTTCACCACGATGGCCGCAGCGACCTCCTCGCCGAGCCGGGCATGCGGGATGCCGAAGACCGCGGCCTCGTACACCGCGGGGTGCTCGTAGATGGCGGCCTCGACCTCGGCGCAGTAGATGTTCTCGCCGCCGCGCAGGATCATGTCCTTGGCCCGGTCCTCGACGTACACGAACCCGTCGTCGTCGATGCGGCCGAGATCGCCCGACCGCAACCACCCGTCGACGATGGTCTCGGCGGTGGCATCGGGACGGTTCCAGTAGCCCCGGATGAGGTGGGGTCCCTTGAAGCAGATCTCACCCAGCTCGTTCGGGCCGAGCGTGTTGCCCTCGGCGTCGATGACCTTCATCTCGAGGATCGGCGTGCCCCGACCGGTGGATCGGGGATGCGAGACGTAGTCGTCGCCGTTGTTGCCCGGGCCGTAGGCGTTGGTCTCGGTCATCCCGTAGCCGATGGACGGCCGGCCGGCGCTGAAGCTCGACTCGACCCGCTTGACCAGCTCGGGCGGCGCGGGTGCACCACCGCCGCCGATGCTGAGCAGCGACGACGTGTCGCGCGTGTCGAAGTCGGGCGACTCGAGCAGATCCCACGACATCGTGGGCACGCCGACGAAGTTGGTGACCCGCTCGGTCTCGATGTGCTCGAGGGCCTTCTCTGGGTCCCACTTGTACATGATCACGAGCTTGATGCCGGCGCCGAAGGTGCTCATCATCACGGGCACGCAGCCGGTCACGTGGAAGAGGGGCACGGCGAGGATGAAGCACGGCGGACCGCCGGGTTGCGAGCCGTCGTCGCCCTTGCGGAGCCGGTCGACCGCACCCTTGCAGGCGAACCCGAACAGCGACTGCGTGATCGAACGGTGGGTGGACACCGCACCCTTGGGACGCCCGGTGGTGCCCGACGTGTAGAGGATCGTGGCGTCGTCCTCGGGGTCGACCTCGACCTCGGGCATGGGCTTCGAACGGTCGACGACCTCGTCGAAGTGCACGGCGCCGGCAGGCAGATCGCGACCCTCGGCCCGGGCCACGATGGCGCGGATGCCGAGGGCGTCCATGGTCGGCGCGGCCCGCTCCACCCGCTCGATGTCCGCGATGAGCACCGAGGTGCCCGAGTCGCGGAGGGCGAAGTCCATCTCGTCCTCGGTCCACCACGCGTTGAGCGACACGCTGATGGCGCCGATGCTGGTGATGGCGGCGATGGCGCAGATCCACTCGGGGTAGTTCCGCATGCCGATCGAGACGCGATCGCCCTTCTGGACGCCGAATTCGTGCACCAGGGCGTGGGCCAGGCCGTCGACCGTGGCCATGACCTCGCCGAAGGTCCAGCGCTCGTCCTCGTAGACCAGGTAGACGTCGTCGGGCCGCATCCGGGCCGCCGACCACCACTGCTTCAGCGACTCGGGGGCGTTGACGAAGACCGTGGTCTCGACCCCCCGGATGGTCTCCGTGGCGGTCTCGAAGCGCTGGCCCGGCGCCGTGACGGCGGCGACCGCATCGGCGTGGGACATGGTGGTGTCAGAGGTCACAGCGGGTGACATTGCCCCGCTCCTGACCCTCGGGTCAAGACGGCGGGTCACTGCAGGGCGGCGTGGGGTGCCGAGTAGCGTCGTGGCGTGTCCAGTCGCTCTTCTGCCCCCCTCCAGGTCGTCCGCGGGTTCTGCATGGGCGCCGCCGATGTCGTACCGGGAGTCTCGGGCGGCACCGTCGCCCTCGTCTTCGGCATCTACACGTCGCTCGTCGCCCAGATCCGCCAAGGCGCCCACGCCCTCGGCCAGCTCGCTCGTGGCCGACCCGCCGGCTTCGTCGAACAGCTCCGCAAGGTCGACTGGTGGTTCCTGCTGCCGTTGCTGGCGGGTATCGGCATCGCGGTCGTCTCGCTCGCGGGCATCATCAGCCACTTCCTCGAGACCGAGCCGATCCGTACCGCCGGGGTCTTCTTCGGCCTCGTCGTCGGTTCGCTGTTCACGGCGGTGCAGCTGGTACCTCGCTGGCAGACGCCCCACGTCGCCACGGCCGCCGCGGTCGCGGTGGTCACCTTCGTCGCCCTCGGCTTCGGGTCGGGTCAGATCGACGACCCGGCGCTGCCCCTGTTCTTCGTGGCCGGGATGATCGCCATCTGCGCCATGATCCTGCCCGGCATCTCCGGGTCGTTCCTGTTGCTGATGATGGGCATGTACCAACCCGTGCTCGACGCGGTCGACACCCGCGACCTCGCCATCGTCGCCGTGTTCGGGGTCGGCGCGGTGCTGGGGCTCGCCTCCTTCTCGTCCCTGCTGTCGTGGCTCCTCGACAGATACGAGCAGCTCATGCTCGCCGGGCTCATCGGGCTCATGATGGGTTCGCTGCGCGTCCTGTGGCCGTGGCCCAACGGCACCGGCAGCGAAGAGAGCACCAACGGTGCCGAGTTGGCCTGGCCCGCCGGCGACGTCTGGTGGCCCATCGCGCTGGCCGTGGGCGCGGCCGTCGCCATCATCGTCGTGTCACGGATCGCCGGCTACCAGGACCCGGCCGTCGCGGTGCACGCCTTCGACGACGAGGAAGAGGCCACTCAGGCCTGAGGCTGGTTCCACTCGGCCCAGCCGAAGCCGATGCGCCCGTCCGTGGCCGAGTAGCGACACAGCACCCGCGGGGCTCGTGCCCGTCGGCCCTCGACATCACGGAGCTCCAGCGGCGTGACCGCCAACGGGTCGACGCCCAGCTCGAGACCGTCGAGCCGCAACCGGGCGCCGACGGGAAAGCCCTCGGCACCCAGGGACTCGCTCAGCTCGGTGACCGCCACGGGGCAACCGGCGATGCTCGCCCGGGCGCCGGTGAGATCACCCCCGACCACCTGGGCCCGGAACTCGGTGCCGTCGCCGAGGCGGCCTCGCATCCGGACCCAGCGCTGGTCCCAGTCCGAGCGCACACCCCACTGGTGGTCCCGCCACCCGTGGCCGTCGAAGTCGATCTGGTCGTCGCCGACCAGGATCTCGCCCGAGACCCGACACGCCTGCTCGTAGCCCTCGGCCCCGCCGAGCGCCGCACCTTCGGCCTCCCACTCCAGGTCGAACCCGAGCGGCACCCGGTCGCCCAGCTGACGACCGTGGATCTCGGCGGGATCGTCGACGCCGAGGGCGAACGCCTCGAGTCCGATCGTCCAGTGGTCGTGCGGCGTCTCACAGATGTGATCGGCCCACAGCCCCGTGGTCCGGATCTCGAGCGTCTGCGTCGGCAGCGGGACCTCGTGGTCGATGACCGCCGCGAGCTGACGGCCGGGACCGGTGAGGTACGCGTGGTACCAGGCGACGCCGGCATTGGGCAGCAGGGTGATGCGGGCCCAGCCACCCAGTGATCCGTCGTCGGCGGTGAGGTCGAACGACCAGGACTCGGACCAGCGGAGCTCGGTTCCGGGAGGGTGGGCGCGCTCGTCAGCGGCGGAAGGCGGGGTCGGGTCCACGGGCGCCAGACTGACACGGCGGGCAGACTGCTCCCATGACGACCATCCCGCCCCGCCTCTCCATCGTGACACTCGGCGTGCGCGACTTCGCCGCCATGAAGTCGTTCTACGACCAGCTCGGGTTCCGCACCTCGGTCGAGATGGGCACCTTCGCGATGTACGTGCTCGGCGGCGTCGGCCTCGGGCTGTTCCCGGTCGACGAGCTGGCCGAGGAGGCCGGCGCCACCGACGCGCCGGCGCCCGGCGACTGGCGCGGCTTCTCGCTCGCCCTCAACCTCGACACCAAGGACGAGGTCGACGGCGTGTGGCAGGCGTGGGTCGACGCCGGCGCGACCCCGATGCACGACCCGGTCGACCGGCCGTGGGGCGGCCGCACGGGCTACGTCGCCGACCCCGAGGGCAACCGCTGGGAGATCGCCTGGGCGCCCGGGGTCCGCTTCGACGAGCGTGGCGGCATGGTCAGCTTCGGGGGCTGACTCTCGGGGTCAGAGTGGGTCGAGCCTCGGGTCGTCGGGGTCGAGCTCGCCGTCTTCGGCAGGCACCGCATCGACCACTCGCGTTCCGGCCATCCGGTCGTGCACGCCGCGGCCCGACGGCACCGCCACCACGGTGGCGGCGATCGCCGCCGGGAGCACCCAGCCGGCGACCGGGATCGCCACCCACGCATGCAGCAGCAGCCCACGGAGGACCGACCGGACCATGCCGGGCGGACCGTCGGTGTCGACGTCGACGCACCGCACCCCGAGCATCGCCTTGCCGGGGGTCCGCCCCCAGAACGCCGTGGGCAGCACCTCGAGCACCAGCAGGACCAACGCCGTGATGACCGCCAGACGCATCCCGTCGGGGGTGACCGCCTCGAGCGGACGCTGGGCGAGGAAGTCGCCACTGAGCAACCGGCCGTCGATCTCGATGGCCACGAACGCCAGCACCCAACCGGCCACGACCAGGTCGACGACACGTGCGCCGATGCGGCGACCTCTCGGGGCGGGAAGGAGGTCGGACGGCGCCATGCCTGCCCAGGCTGGACCGCCGGTGACCCCGACGTCCAGCCACCCCGATCGGTGGGGGGCAGGGTCTCGTGCCACCATGGCCGGCGTGAAGTTCCTCTCCGACGAGTGGCTCGCTGCGCTGGGCGACGCGGCCGCGGCCCGGGTGGCCCCCGACGACGATCCGCTGGGCGACCTCGCCCTCGTGATCGAGCAGCGCGTGCACGACGGACCGGTCTGGCAGATCGTGATCGATCACGGTGCGGTGTCGGTCCGGGCCGAGGAGGGCGGGGCCGACGTCCGCCTGTCGAGCGACCGGGACACGGCCGCGGCCATCGCCACCGGCAGCGAAGCCGCGCTCGACATCTTCATGACCGGTCGGCTCACCATCGGCGGCGACATCCAACGACTCGTCGACCACCGCGCGGCGCTCGAGACCGTCGGCGACCTGTTCGCCGCCGTCAAGGCCGGCACCGACTTCAGCTGACGTCACTCAGGCTTCAGCTCACGTTGCTCACGCGATGCGAGCCGCCAGGTAGGCGCGAGCGCTGGTGGGGTCGAGGCCGTGTCCGTCGACGAGGCCGGCGACGATCGTGTCCACGTACCGCACCGACGGGGTGTTCGGCGCAGGCAGCGGGTCGGCCGGGGTGGTGAACGTCAAGGCCGGGCGGTGGTCGGGCGACGCGCAGCCCAGGACGAGGCCGTAACGCCGATCGTCGATCGCATGGCGCTCGCCGGCACCGAGGCCGCCCCCGGACTCGACGCGCACGTCGTCGGCGTGCGGCTCGAGCCGGCCGTTCTCGTGGGCCAGGATCCATCGGAACTGCGTCCGGGTCACCAGCCACGCCGTCGCCAACGTCGCCGCCACCGGGTCGTGGGTCGGGTCGACGAACGCCGAGCCCCCCGTCCACACTCGCGACTCGTGGGCGAAGAACAGCCGGTGCGGCAGCTCGAGCGGCCGCCGGTCGGTCGGTGGCGTCGGGTCGGGACTGCGGTCGAGGTACCGCTGGAGGCGCGACCGGTCCAGGTTCGATCCGTAGGCGACGTACCAGACGGCCTCGCGGTCGGGTTGCGGCGGACTCACGGCTCCATTCTCGCGGGAACGGCGCTGCGACCGGCTCGGTAACGTCACAGCGTGCCCGAGCTCCCCGAGGTCCAGGCCCACGCCGAACGTCTGACCGAGGCCTTCGCCGGCGCCGAGCTCGAGCGCTTCACCCCGCTCGCCTTCACGGCGCTCAAGACGTTCTCGCCCGACCCGAAGATCACCCACGGCGAGGCGCTCGAGTCGGTGGGTCGGCGCGGCAAGGTGCTCCTGTTGCGCTTCCCGTCGGCCACCCACGTGGTGCATCTCATGCAGGGTGGCCGCCTCAAGCCCGACGAGAAGCAGGCGGCCAAGCCCCGGGGTGGGCAGGCACGATGGCGCTTCGCCGACGGCCGGGCGCTGCTGCTCACCGAGGCCGGCACCGAGCGCAAGGCGGGCGTGTGGGTGGTCGACGGCGACCCCGACGCCGCCGAGCCGCTCGACCATCTGGGCCCCGACGCCACCGATGTCGGGGTCGACGCCATGGTCGAGTTGCTCGCCGGTGAGAACACGCGGGTCCACGGGTTCCTGCGCGACCAGCGCCGCATCGCCGGGCTCGGCCGGCGTCTGGCCAACGAGATCTGCCACCGGGCGAAGCTGTCGCCCTTCGCCATGACCAAGAAGCTCGACCGTGAGGCGGCCGCGTCGTTGGTGGCGGCCATCACCGAGTGCGTCGAGGAGAGCCTCGCCTACGAGCGCAGCCGCGACGACATGTCGTCGTCGAAGGAGCGTCCCGGCTCGGTGCACCACCGCACCGGCGAACCCTGCCCGGTGTGCGGCGACGTCGTCCGCGAGGTGGCCTACAACCGCTACACGGTGAACTACTGCGCGACGTGTCAGACCGGGGGCAAGGTGCTGGCCGACAACACGACCAGCCGCTTCCTCAAGTAGCGATCAGATCAGGCCGAGTTCGGCGACGGTGTCGCGCTCTTCGACCAGCTCAGCGGTGGAGGCGTCGATGCGGGCCCGGCTGAAGTCGTCGATCTCGAGGCCCTGGACGATGGAGTATTCGCCACCGCTCGTCGTGCACGGGAAGCTCGAGATGATGCCCTCGGGCGTGCCGTAGGACCCGTCGGACGGCACGGCCATCGAGACCCAGTCGCCGTCGGGGGTGCCGAGGACCCAGTCGTGGACGTGGTCGATGGCGGCGTTGGCCGCCGACGCGGCCGAGCTGGCGCCCCGCGCGTCGATGATGGCGGCGCCGCGCTTCTGCACCGTGGGGATGAAGTCGTTCTCGAGCCAGTTCTGGTCGCCGCCGGCGGCGTCGAAGGCCGCCTGGTTGCCGACCTTGGCGTGGAACACGTCGGGGTACTGCGTGGCCGAGTGGTTGCCCCAGATCGTCATCTTGGTGATGTCGTTGACCGTGGCGCCCGACTTCTGGGCGAGCTGGGCCATGGCCCGGTTGTGGTCGAGCCGTGTCATCGCCGTGAACCGCTCGTTGGGGATGTCGGGCGCCGAGTGCATGGCGATCAGGGCGTTGGTGTTGGCCGGGTTGCCGACCACGAGGACCTTGAGGTCGTCGGCGGCGTTGTCGTTGAGGGCCTTGCCCTGCACGGTGAAGATGCCGCCGTTCGCCTGCAGGAGATCGGCGCGCTCCATGCCCGCCTTGCGCGGCATCGAGCCCACGAGCAGGGCGATCTGGGCGCCGTCGAACGCGACGTCGGCACTGTCGGAGGTGTCGTAGCCGGCGAGCAGCGGGAAGGCGCAGTCGTCGAGCTCCATGCACACGCCCTCGAGGGCACCCATGGCGGGGGTGATCTCCAGGAGGCTCAGGTGGACCGGCTGGTCGGGGCCGAGCAGAGCGCCACTGGCGATGCGGAAGAGGAGCGAGTAGCCGATCTGGCCGGCAGCACCGGTCACGGCAACCTTCACGGGAGCAGTCATGGGGCGGACACTATTCGCTCGCCGCGCCGGGCCGGAACTGGAGCATCACGCGACCACGGGTTCTAGACGTGGCGACCATCGGGGTAGGGGTGGCGACAGTTCGACGACGAAAGGAAACCCCCCATGTACATCGGCCTCGGCACCCTCATCCTCATCATCATCCTGCTGATCCTGATCTTCTAGACCCACTCTCCTGCAGCAGCGACCGGCCCCGACGTCCACGAGATGTCGGGGCCGCTTGCGTTCCACCAGCACGCTCGTCGTGCGCGGCCAGCGCGCCGGCCAGCGCGACCGCAGCGACCTCGATCTGTCGTCCGTCCGGACGACGCGTGGTGAAGCGCTGCGGGCTCAGCAGGATCCGCTCGGCCATCCCGCCGGGGCGTGCGGCGGCCCTCCGGCCGAGCCAACGCATGATCTCGTAGGCCACCGCGGCCACCGCCGGCACGATGAGGACCCGTGCGCCGATTCGTGCCCCCCAGGGGTCGGCAGGGAGCAGCGGGTGCACCATCGTGGCGACCGCCGCGATGACCAGCAAAAAGCTGGTACCGCAGCGCGGGTGGCG
Source organism: Acidimicrobiales bacterium (assembly GCA_041618235.1). Lineage (GTDB taxonomy): Bacteria > Actinomycetota > Acidimicrobiia > Acidimicrobiales > Salinilacustritrichaceae > Salinilacustrithrix. Next base: position 6,600 of record JBFJNI010000089.1, on the reverse strand, counting down.
GATCGAGCCACCCCGAACGTCGTCGTCGCTCATCGGCGCCCCGGGGTCGTGGTCGCCACGCTCGTGCACCGCCACCACGAGGTGCTCGGCTCCGTGGTACTCGAAGACCCGGCGCACCTCGGGTCGGCGGCTCACGGCCGCCAGGTAGGCGCCGACCACGGCCAGGCGGGCCAGCGTCTCCGTCAGCACGAACGCCGGTGATCCGCTCGGGAACACGCCAGCGAGGAGCGCCGGGATGATGACGACCATCGAGATCACCGATACGAGGGCGATGGCCATCAGCATCCACAGCGGCGCAGGCCGCTTGTCGTCGTCTCGCACGACGGTCTGTTGCTCGGACCACGCCAGTGCGTGGACGCCCACGTGCAGCGACTCGGCCAGGGCCGCGAGGCCACGGATCGCCGGCACCCCCCGCCAGCGATGCGCCCAGCCCGGGCAGTGCAGCAACCGTTTGGCGATCGAGCCGTCGGGCATCCGCACGGCCACGCAGGCAGCATCGCCGGCGCGCATCATGACGCCCTCCATGACCGCCTGGCCCCCGACCTCGATCACGGGTCGCGTCTCCACGTCGGTACCTTCCACCACCAGCTGACGCCCGTACGGACTCGACCGTAGCGAGAACGACCGGCCGGATTCACCGCGGGCCCATCGTGCGCGTCGTCGTCGAGACCGCCGCCTCCCATCCCACCGATCGCGTGTGCACACGCTCGTCGTTGCCGAGCTCAGGGATTCGTGCGTTCGGCAGCGGATCGTGACGATCGGTGCAAGGGACGACGTCCGGTCGCAGTCCGTGCGTGTAACGACACGTGCGTGGGACGGCGCTGGGTCCGGACGATGGTCTTGCTGGTCGTCAGGCACCGCAACTGCTGCCGGTGCTTCCGCGGCTCCCGATCTCTGACCAGTCGCCACCATGGCCTGACGGCCACGGATCTTCCCTCGCCACCGACTGCATCCGGACCCGCTGCCGGACTCATGGGGCCGACAGCTCGGCGACCGAGCGCTCGAGGAAAACGCGGTCGGACGGGTTGGGGTCGCACGCCAGCGCCGCCCGGTAGGCCACGATCGCCTCGTCGGTCCGCCCGAGCCGGCGGAGCAGGCCGCCCCGAGCCGAGTGGAACAGGTGCCACCGCTCGGCGCCGGCGATGTCGTCGAGGAGGGCCAGCCCGGCCTCGGCGCCGTCGGCCTCGGCGACCGCGACCGCACGGTTGACCGCGACGGCCACCGATGGGGCGATGGCCTCGAGGTGGCCGTACAGCTCCGCGATCTGGTGCCAATCGGTGTCGTCCCACGTCGACGCCGTCCCGTGCAGGCAGGCGATGGCGGCCTGCAGCTGGTACGGGCCGACGTCTCGGCGGCGGAGTGCGCCGGTGAGCAGCGTGTCGGCCTCGGCGATGGCGTCGTGGTCCCAACGGGTGCGGTCCTGGTCGGCCAGCAGTACGAGCTCGCCGGCCGCGTCGGTCCGGGCATCCCGACGGGCGTGGGTGGCCAGCATCAGCGCCAGTAGTCCGACGCATTCGGGGACATCGGGCATGAGCTCGACCATCAGACGGCCGAGGCGGATCGCCTCGTCGGCCAGCTCCACCCGCACCGGCGCAACGGACGAGGACGAGTGATGCGCCTCGGTGAAGACGAGGTAGACGACCGCCAGGACCGCACCGAGGCGGTCGGGCAGTTCGTGGTCGGCGGGGACCCGGTACGGGATGTTGGCGCCCGCGATCTTGCGCTTGGCCCGCACGATGCGCTGCGCCATCGTCGCCTCGGGCACCAGGAACGCCGCGGCGATCTCGGGCGTGGTCAGCCCGCAGAGGGTGCGCAGTGCCAGCGCGACCCGGGCGTCGGGGTTCAGCGCCGGATGGCAGCACGTGAACAGCAACCGGAGCAGGTCGTCGCGGACGACCGAGTCGACCGGCTCGGGAGGATCGGATTCGAGGCCCGCCATCGCGGCCTCCTCCTTGGGCGTCCGTCTCGCCTCACGCCGCAGCCGGTCGAGCGCGGCGTTGCGAGCGGTCGTCGTGAGCCAGGCGCCGGGGTTGTCGGGCACGCCGTCGACCGGCCACCGCTCCAGCGCCCGCACCACCGCGTCCTGCACCGCGTCCTCGGCGAGGTCGATGCTTCCGAGTCGCCGGATGAGGGTGGCCAGCACCTGGCCACCCTCGGTCCGGACGATCTCGGCGATGCGCCGCTCGGCGTCGGTGGTCGGACGCACCATCGAGGAAGTTGCTCAGCCCTCGCTGAAGTCGATGCAGGGACGCACCTCGACCCGGCCCAACCAGGCGCCGGGGATCTGCGCCGCCCACGAGATCGCCTCGTCGAGGTCGGCGCAGTTCAGCAGGTAGAAGCCGCCGAGGGCTTCCTTGGTCTCGGCGAACGGGCCGTCGGTGGCGATGACGTCGCCTCCCTGGCCGCCCTGGACGTGGATGGTGGTGGCGGTGGACGGCGGCTGGAGGGCTTCGCCCCCGGCGATGACGCCGGCGGCGCCGGCCTTCTCGCCGAACGCTTCGTAGGTGGCCATGACCTCCTGCCACTGCTCGGGCGTGGTCTCCGCCTCGGCGGCTTCGGCATCGTCGTAGATGAGTGCGGCGTACATGGGCATGATTCCGGGTCTCCTCGTGGGTCTGCGATCGGGCCGGGTGCCCCATCGTCACCCATCCGACGAACGGATGTCGGCCGATTCGACACCGATCCGGACATTTCTCGCCGGTGGTCGACGCCCGACGATCCGGTCGGGTCCTAGGGTCCCGCCATGACCGATCCCGCCGGCATCTCCGTCGAACCAGTCACCGCCTGGCTGGCCGAGCACGTGGGCACCGTCGGGCCGCTCCGCTTCGAGCGTCTCGCCGGCGGACACTCCAACCTCACCTACCGGATCGACGACGCCGAGGGTCGGCGCATCGTCCTGCGCCGGCCGCCCGAGGGACCTCTGCTGCCCACGGCCCACGACATGGGCCGCGAACACCGGCTGATCTCCGCGCTGGGCCCCACCGACGTGCCGGTGCCGCCGGCGCTGGCCATGTGCACCGACGACTCGGTCATCGGCGCGCCGTTCTACGTCATGGGCCACGTCGACGGTGCGGTCCTGCACACCGCGGCGCTGGCCGAGAGCACCTTCCCCGAGGAGGTCCGTGGCGCCATCGGCCGCAGCTTCATCGAGGTGCTCGGCCGGCTCCACGCGGTGGACCCCGACGAGGTCGGCCTGGGTGATCTCTCGCGAAAGGAGGCCTACATCGCCCGTCAGCTGAAGACGTGGTGGCGCCAGTACGAGGCCTCGAAGACCCACGAGGACCCGTTGCTCGAGCGGGTCCATGAGTGGCTGCTGGCCAACATCCCTGAACAGGGTCCGGCCCGAGTGGTCCACGGCGACTACCGCCTGGGCAACACCATCACCGGCCCTGACGCCAAGATCGCCGCCGTCCTCGACTGGGAGATCGCCACGCTCGGCGATCCGCTCGCCGACCTCGGCTACGTGCTGGCGACGTGGCCGCAGCCGGGCGACGACCTGGTCGCCTCGACCTCCTCGACGTCCATGGCGCCGGGGTTCCCCACCCGCGACGAGCTCACCACGGCGTACGCCGAGATCACCGGCGCCGACGTCTCGGGCATCGACTACTACGTCGCCTGGGCCAACTGGAAGACCGCTTGCATCGTGCAAGGGGTCTATCGCCGCTACCGCGACGGCCAGCTGTCCACCGAGGGCGTCGACGTCGAGGGCTTCCGCGCCACGATCGAGGCGGCGGCATCTCTGGGGGCGGTGGCCGCTCGGCGGGTCGACCCGTCGTTCTGACCAGCGGATCGAGCCAGGCTCAGGCGGCCAGGCTCAGGCGCAGGATTCGACGGCCTCGGTGACCTGACGCAAGGTCTCCTCGTTCAGCTCGCCGCTGGCGCCCCCGAAGGCATCGCGGGCGTCGAAGCCGACGGCGATCAGCTCGTCGACGACGCACTCGGAGACCTCGCGCGACAGCCCGCTGGTGGCGCTGAACGAGTCGACGAACTGGCGGCGCACGATCGGGTTGGAAAGGTCGAAGGCCTCGTCGGGCAGGTCGGCCACGTCGGAGGCGTCGAGGCAGGCCGCCGAGGCGAGGGCGAACGCCTCCTGGATCTCGGGATCGACCACGATGCCGCCGAGCTGGTACAGCTCGTCGACCGAGACGCCTTCGTCGATCACGGTGTCGACGATGCAGGTGGCGCCGTCCTCGCTGATGCCCTGGGAGGCGAGCAGGTCGATGGCCCCTTGACGCTCGTCGTCGCCGGCGTCCGGCTCGCTGGCTCGGACATCGGCCGAGGTGCTCGTCGTGCCCGCAGCATCGTCCAGCTCCAGGTCCGACGACGAGCACGCGCCCGCGAGCAGGACGACGAGCAGGGCGGGGAGCACACGCGGCAAGGACACGCCGTCGACTCTACGGAAGCGGGCCCCGGACGCGACGAGGGGGACGGACCCGCAGGCCCGTCCCCCTCGTCAACACTCGTCGTCCCGGAGGACGAGCGAAACTACGCCGGCAGCTGCATGGCCTTGGTCTCGAGGAACTCCTCGAAGCCGTGCAGGCCGTACTCGCGGCCGTAGCCCGACTGCTTGTAGCCACCGAAGGGGGCGTTCGGGTTGAACGCGCCCTGGTTGACCTCGATCTGGCCGGTGCGGATCTTGCGGGCGACCGCCTTGGCCTTCTCGACATCGGCGCCCTGCACGCCGCCGGACAGGCCGTAGGGCGAGTCGTTGGCGATGGCGATGGCTTCGTCTTCGGTGTCGTACGGGAGGATCGACAGCACCGGGCCGAAGATCTCCTCCTGGGCGATGGTCATGTCGTTGGTGACGTCGGAGAACACCGTGGGCTTCACGAAGTAGCCGTCGGGGTTGACGCCTTCGGGCTTGCCGGGGCCACCGGTGATCAGCTTGGCGCCCTCGTCGATGCCCTTGTTCATGTACTCGGTCACGCGGTCGACCTGGGCCTGGCTGGCGAGCGGGCCCAGCATGGCGCCGTCCTCGAACGGATCCTTGGGCTGGAAGCCGGCCTCGACCGTGGCGGCCGCGACCTGCTCGGCCTCGGCCAGGCGGGCACGCGGCACGAGCATGCGGGTGAGCGCGGTGCACGTCTGGCCCTGGTTGATGTAGCACTTGCCCACGCCGTCGGCGACGGCGGCGGCGAAGCCGGCCTCGTCGAGGTCGTCGAGGAGGATGTTGGCGGACTTGCCGCCCAGCTCGAGGGCGACGCGCTTGATGCCGTCGGCCGCCGCGGCGGCGACCATCTTGCCGGCGCGGGTCGAACCGGTGAAGCTCACCATGTCGATCTCGGGGTGGGTCGAGATGGCCTGGCCGACCTCGGTGCCGGTGCCGGAGACGAGGTTGAACACGCCCGCGGGAACGCCGGCGTCGTGGATGACCTCGGCGAGGATGAACGCGTCGACCGGGGCGATCTCGGACGGCTTGAGCACCACGGTGCAGCCGGCGGCCATGGCGTAGGCCACCTTGGCGGCGATCTGGTGGAGCGGGTAGTTCCACGGCGTGATGCAACCGACGACGCCGACGGGCTCCTTGACCACGAGGCTGTTGCCGACCGTGGTCTCGTACTCGTAGTTCTCGGCGATCTGCGCAGCGGTGGTGAAGCTGTTGATGGGCAGACCGGCCTGGATGATCTGGCTCAGCCACTTGGCCATGCCGGCCTCACGGGTGACGACCGTGGCGATCTCGTCCATACGAGCGCCCAGGCCCTCGGCGATCTGGGTGCAGACCTTGGCCCGCTCCTCGACCGACTTGGCGGCCCAGCCGTCGAAGGCGGCGCGAGCGGCCTTGGCGGCCTTGTCGAGGTCCTCGGCGGTACCGGCCGGGATCGAGGCGAACACGGAGCCATCGGTCGAGTCGTAGACGTCGATGGTCTCGGTGCCGGTGGACGGCACCCACGCGCCGTCGATGTAGATCTTGTCGTATGCCTGCACGGTGGTGGTCCCCCTGGGGTCCGCAATCAAACGGTTGTCGATAACGGACGCTATCGGCAGGGAACCGGCGTTGCCAGTGCGCCCACCGTCGGCGTGCGCCCGACCGCTCTACGCTCCGGTCGTGTCCGACCGTCCCGGCCCCGCTCGGGGCCCGCTCCGCCTCGTCGTGCGCAGCCCCGACGGCCGGCGGGTGCTGGCCCGACCCAACGGGCTCGCGGGCTGGGCGCTGCCGACCATGGCGGTGGACGTGCCGTTCTTCCAGTGGACCGACGACGAGGTCGGTCGTGCCGCTCGTACCCTCGGCGCACCCGTGGCACCCGTCCGTCCCCTCTCGCCCGACGCATGCGAGATCGAGGTGCTCGACCGCGTGCCGTCAGCCGGCAACACCTGGATCGGCCTCGACGAGGTCGAGCGATTCGGGGTCGACGCCGCATCTGCTCGTGCCGTGCTCGGGGACGAGCCCGCGGATCGCGGCCATCTCCGACCGGGATGGATCGCCGACCTCGAGACCTGGATCGACGAGCGCTTCGCCCGCACCGGACCACTCACGATCCGGTGCCACTGGGAGCTCAGCGCCGTCGTCTCGTTCCCGACCCCGGACGGCGAGATCGTGGTCAAGCAGAACGGCCCCGGGTTCACGAGGGAGGCCGCAGTGCTGGCGGCGCTCGCCGGCGT
>JBFJNI010000088.1:0-14959 GCA_041618235.1 Acidimicrobiales bacterium | reverse complement strand
CGTGACCATCGACCGCGACCTGGCCCGAAGTGGGGAATGCCGCTGCAGCATCGTTCACGACCCGGCCGGCCTCGACCAGCTCGGCGCCGGCGTCGGCCACGTCGGCCACGGCCACCTCCGGGCTGCCGATCAGGGGGACGGGGCGCACCAGACCCAGGGGGAACAAACGAGCGGCGTCGCCGGCCCGGTCGAGGTGGTCGGCGGCCCGGTCGAGTTCGACCCGCGCCTCGTCGGTGCGGGTCTCGCTGACGGCGGCCTTGGCCGCCTCGAACGCCGTCTCGGCCGCTCGCAGGTCGCGCTGCGCGCCGACCAGACGGAAACCACAGGCCAGGACGAAGACCCCGACGACCGACAGGGCGATCGAGACCGGACGGGGCACGCCGTGGCGCTTCCAACGCCGGAACGAGTGACGGATCGGTCGGGTCAGGCGCCGCCAGCGCGACGAACGCCGGCGCCGGCGGACCGGGTCGACAGAAACAGGACGGTCGGCCGGTTCGGCCGGAGCCTCAGGAGGCGAACTCAGCGACATCGACGTCGGCGAACTCGTCGTCGCGACCGAGGTCGGCGAGACGCTCGACGGCGCGGCTGCGCACCCGGTACACGTGCCGCACGCTGCGACCCAGACCGCGGGCGATGAGCTCGGGGCGGGCGCCTTCGACGTACCAGCGCAGCACGACGGTGCGCTCCTCGGGGTCGAGCAGTGCCAGGCGGTTGCGCAGCTCGGCGCGCTCCTCGAGGCGGTCGAGGAAGGCGGCGCGGAACGGCAACCGCTCGCCGGTGATCCGCCCCGACGGGATCGAGGTGATCGAGCTCGATCGGGGCTGGTAGGCGTCGGCGTAGTGCCAGAGCGCATCCTCGACAACGGGGTAGCTGGTGAGCATCAGTTCCCTCCCACAGGAGCTGGGGTACCGGCCGCCGCCGGTTCGAGTGTGGCCAACAGGCCCTGGCTGATGGCGAGGCCGACGGCGTGGGCCTGCGTGCGCACGCCCAACTTGTCGAACACCCGCGTCTTGTGGTTCTCGATGGTCTTGACCGCCACGCCCAACCGCCGGGCGATGGCCTTGTTGGAGAGCCCGTCGACCATGGCCGAGAGCACCTCGACCTCGCGCGGCGTGAGCTCGAGCCGTTCGTTCGAGCGGCCGGTGTCGCCCCGCAGCCGGCGCCACTGGTCGACGATGACCGAGGCGGCGATCGGGTGCAGGGCGATGTCGCCCCGGGCCACCGCCTCGACCGCCTCGACGATGGAGTCGGGGGCGCTGTCGTGCAGCAGGTAGCCGAAGGCGCCGCCGACGAGCAGGCCGGTGAGCCGCTCGGGCGAGGCGTCGCGGGCCAGGACCAGGACACGCACCCCGCTGGACGCCAGACCCGCCAGATGGGGATCGAGGTCGCCGTCGCGCAGCACGCAGTTGGCGATCACGACGTCGGGGCGTTCGGTGTCGACCAGCTCGAGCATCTCGATCACCGAGGTGGTCTCGCCCACGACCGCGGCGCCGCCGCTGCTCAGCGCGACGCGCAGCAACGACCGGATGAGCGCGCTGGGTTCCGCGAGGATGACTCTGACCGCCGCCATGAGGTGTCCAGTTTGTCGGTCGACACCCGCCACCCCCAGGGGCGGACACCCCCACCCATGATGTGGGGAATCACCCCAGGGTGGCGTCGTCCAGCAGGCCCAGCTCGAAGGCGCGGGCCACCGCGTGGGCCCGGTTGCGGACGTCGAGCTTGCGGAACATCCGGCTCTGCAGGTTCTCGACCGTCTTGGCCGTGATGCCGAGGTGGTGGGCGGTCTGCTTCACCGAGTGCCCCTCGGCGATCGACGCCAGGATCTCGCCCTCGCGCTTCGACAGCGAGGGGCGGTCGTCCACCGGTTCGCTGCGTCGCAGCTCGTCGAAGACGGCCCGGAGGTGCCCGGACTCGATCCGGGCGCCTCCGGTTCGCACCGCTTGGACGACCCAGCGCAGGCGTTCGGTGACGTCGGCCGCGGCCACGACCCCGTCGGCGCCCCGCCGGACCGCGGCGATGATGCGCTCTGGCGTCGGGTCTTCGAGCACGACGACCACGGGGGCGCCGAACGCGTCGGCATCGGCCCAGTGATCGGGCGCCGGGTCGACGAGGACCGCCACCGCGGGCGTGCCGTGTTCGCTCTCGAGGATGGCGCGCGTCAGATCGACGACCAGCCGGTTGGCCCCGAGAACCAGATCTCGCGGATGGTCACTCACCGGCCAGGGCGGCGCGATCGAGCAGCCCCTGACGCATGGCGATCGACACCGCGTGCGCCTGGTTCTGGACGTCGAGCTTCCGGAACAGGCGCTGCTTGTGGTTCTCGACCGTCTTCAGGCTGATGCCGAGATGGTCGGCGATCTGCTGGGTGCGCAGACCACCGGCGATGTGGCCGAGGACCTCGCGCTCACGGTCGGTCAGGACGTTGCGGGGCAACGGCTCGTCGGGACGGCGCAGGTCGATGACCGGCGCGGCGGTGTGGCGGCCCCGCACCGAGGCGATGATGCACTCGGCGCCCATGTCGTAGCTGGCGAGGCTGCGCACACCGGCTTGGTAGACGCGGCGGGCGGCTTCGACGTCGAGCCCGCCGTGCATGCCGACGACCCGAAGCGTGCGCTGGCGCTTGCGGAGGGCGGCGACCAGCCGGGGACCGTCCCATTCGGTGGCGTCGACCTCGAGCACGGCGACGTCGGGCCTGGTGCGCCCGCACAGCTCCACCAGCTCGGCGGGGTCGCGGACCTGTCCCACCACCTCGATGTCGGGTTCGCGCTCGAGCACGTAGAACAAACCGGCTCTGATGAGCCGGTCCCGATGTTGGACCGCCGCCGTGATCACTTCTTGGTTCCCTCTCCCACACAGCCGGACCACCCACATGGTCCAGTCACTCCCGCTACGCCGGCTCGCCCGTGAGCCATCCGCAGTTCCGCAGTCGCGCAGAGTAGGGCTTCGACACGCTGTCCGTCATCTCCTCTTGAGAATCGACACAATCAGCCATCCGAAGTGGTCACCTGACGGGTCCCAAGCGGTCTAGTCCGTGGTGGAGACCCTCACGCACCGCCGGCCAGATGCCGGGCCACCAGGTGCTCGCGCTACGATCTCGGACCCTTGCCCTCGTAGCTCAGCGGATAGAGCATCGGCCTCCGGAGCCGTGTGCGGGCGTTCGAGTCGCCCCGAGGGCACCAGCGAGGAAGTGGCCCTGACCAGGGAAGACACCCCGGTCGGGGCTTCTTTCGTTCCAGACCTCGGGCGTCGGCCCTAGTCGAGCCGGCGCCGGCGGGCCCGATCGGCTTCGGCGTCGGCGACGCTGTTGGTCACCCCGCCGAGATGGTCGGTGGCCACCGCCTCGATGTGGTCGAGCGTCGACGCCGCGACGGCGACGACGGCGGTCTGGCCTTCGTAGGAGAACGTGATGCGCCACTGTCCGGAGCCGTCGGTGCGGGCGTAGGTCACCATCGTGCGGTCGGCCGGCCACCTCACCGGGGCGTCCAGCTTCGAGCGCCGCCGGGCGAACCAGCCGGGCTTGGCCTCGATGGTCACCAGGCCGGCGTCGACGACGACCCGGTCATTGACCCCCTCGATCGTCACCATGGTCGGCCCCTCCCCCGGGTGCTCAGCGGCAGTCGATGCCCTCGCCGGACTCACCGGGCAGGTAGCCGATGGGCGCGGTGGTCGACGTGGTCGAGCTGGTCGGCGCCACCGTGGTGGCCGAGCTGTCGCCCGACGTCGTGGGCGGCGCCGTGGTGGTGGTCGTGGGCAGCTCGGGGATGGTGGGCGACGGCTGGTCGTGCACGGTGGTGAAGTCGTCGCCGACCACCACGACGACCTCGCCGGCGTCGAGGTCGTTGTCGACCTCGAAGACCACGGGCGACGTCAGGTGCCGGGCCAGTCGGATGGCCGACTGCTCGCTGCCGGCGGCGTAGTAGATGGCCGAGCGCTCGAAGCGATCGACGGTGTCGGCCGGCTCCTCGGTCATGAAGCCGAGGGCGTCGAGCGCCGCCGTGACGTCGGTGGCGAGGCCGTCGGCCCCGGTGCCGTTGAGGACGGTGACGTCGACGAGGCCCGGGGTGACCTCGGTGGGGTCGATGCCCCGGAAGATGTTGAAGATCGGCTCGGCCTTGCGGTCGTCGAGGTCGAGCACCGACGCGCCACCCGCCGTGCGGAACGGGTCGGCGGGCAGGCTGTAGGTGAGCAGGGTGTCGGCGTCGAAGGCGGCGAAGCGTCGACCGAGCCCGATGATGTCGCGCACCGTCAAGGTCGGATCGAGTGCCACGTAGTCGACGGCCACCCCGACGAGGTCGTTGAGCGTCGTGGGGTTCGACAGCCCCTTCGACACCGCCTTGGACACCGCCCGCTTGATGAACTCCTGCTGGCGCGAGATACGGCCGAGGTCACCGCTGGGGTCGGTGCGCCACTTGCCGGTGTCCTGGTCGAGGTACTCGAGGTAGCGCGAGCGGGAGAACGACAGCGACTGGCGCGGGTCGAGCACCGTGCACCCGGCCGTGGGCACCGAGAGCCCCGAGTGGGTGTCGCGCACCGGGGTGTCGAAGTAGATGGGCACGCCACCGACGGCATCGACCAGGCCGAGGAAGCCGACGAAGTCGACCTCGACGTAGTGGTGGATCGGGATGCCGAAGTTCTCGCGGATGGTGTTGATGAGGACCTCGCGGCCCCGGGTGTAGGCGACGTTGATGCGCTGCTTGTCGCCCTTGCCGGCAATGGTCACCCAGAGGTCGCGCGGGAACGACATGAGCCAGGCGCCGCCGGACTCGGGGTCGACCCGCAGGATCATGATGGTGTCGGTGCGCTTGGGCCCGTTGGTCGTGACCGTGCCCTCGTCGTCGAAGAAGACGGCGTTGGCGGGGTCGTCCTCGTCGAGGCCGGCGCGGCTGTCGGAGCCCACCAGCAGGTAGTTGCGGGGCTCACCCGAGGCGGGCGGGACGTCGATGGCGACGTTCAACCGCTCGATCTGGGCGAAGCGGTAGTTGAGGTAGCCGGCCGCGGCGGCGCCGACGAACAGCACCAGTGTCAAGACGGACCCGAGACCGATCAGCAGCCGTTCTCGCCCCGTGCGCGACCCCGTGGGGGCGAGGTGCTTCGCCGCAGGCATGACGGACGAATCTACCCGTGCCGCCAGATCACCTCACAGTCACGCGGGCGTCAGCGGGGGGACGAATCGGTCACACGATCCGGTGCCCAGCGCCGCCACCGACCCCCGAGAACGGCGCCGTGGGCGGCGGCACTCGCCAGCGTTCCCGCCACCATCGCGACCTCGACCCGCCAGCGCAGATCGGCGGCGACGGCCAGGCAGACGAGGGCGATCACGACGCCGGCGATCCAGCCGCGGGCCACGGCGCGGTGCCCCTCGAGGGCGATCACGCCGTGGGCGGCGACGGTGGCGACCATGAACAGCCCCGACCCGGCGGCGAGCATCGCCAGGTCGGCGCTTCCGAGGGCGAAGTCGGCACCGAAGGCCAACCGCACCACGGCCGGGCCGACGAGCGCCGCGCCGGCGGTGGCGACGACGGCGAGGGCGCCGATGGCCGCCAACAGCCGGATCAGGGTCCGGCCGAAGCCGGCCCGGTCGTCGCCGGCGCGGTGGGTCGCCAGGGCGGGCAGCAGCGAGCCCTGGACCGCCTGGAAGAAGAACAGCGGGATCCGGGCGATGACCAGCGCGGCGAGGAACTGCCCCGCCACCGCCTCCTCGCCCGGCGCCGCCAGCGCCGCCACCGCGATGGGGCCGCCGTTGATCAGCGTCTGGGCGGCGAGCTGCCCGCCGACCAGCGGTGTCACCGACCCGACGATCGAGGTCACGTCGTCGGGCAAGCCGGCCTCGGTCGCCACGCCCCGCCGGCGCAGCAGCACGACCGGCACCAGCGGGGCCAGGGCCAGCGCGGCGGCGTAGGCCACCGGCTCGTCGACGCCGGCCACCGCCAGCACGACCGCCGCCGCCAGGCGCGACGCCGAGTCGACGCTGATGCAGGCCCCGTAGGCCCAGAACGCACCGACGCCGGCCAACGACGCCCGCAGCAGGTGGTTCGCGCCGAAGGCGACCAGCGCGACCGCCAGCGCGGCAGCGACCCCGGCCTCGCCGGAGAAGAACGCCCCGGCCGACCAGGGCACGGCGACGACCACGGCCACGACCACCGGCACCCCGAGCAGGACGCCGGCACGCCCACCCGCTCGCATCACCGGCGCGGCGCCCTCGCCGTGGGCATGACGGGTGGCCACCCGCCGGCCCGTCTCCTGCTCGACCGGACCCCACAACGACGGCACGGCCAGGAACACCGCGGCCCACAACACCGACAGCGGTGCGTAGTCCTCGGGACCCAGGACGCGCGCCGTCAGCGCCAGGAAGGCGTAGGTGGTGGCCGCCGCGGCGGCGAGGTTGACCGCGACCGGCGAGGCGCCGGTGGGGAGGACGGCCGTGATGCGACGGATGCGAGCCATCCGTCAGCGATCCCGGGGTCGTGGCACGACCGGGTTCGCTCAGCCGTTGGGCAGCTCGTTCTCGGGCTTGGGCTCCTTGGGCAGGCCCAGGGCGCGCTCGCCGACGATGTTGCGCTGGATCTCGGCGGTGCCGCCCCAGATCGTCTCGGACCGGGAGAAGAAGAACTGGGCCTGCAGCGGGGAGACCGGGTAGTCGCGGGCGGCCTCACGCTTGCCGATGCCGGGCACGAAGTCGGCCTCGGCGTCGCCGGTGAGGATCTGGCCCTCCATGCCCATCACGTCGAGGGCGAGCTCCATCGTGTCGCGGTGGGTCTCGGACCAGAACATCTTGTTGGTGGCACCGAGTGCGGCCACGCCGAGGTCCTTCTTGCCGCTCAGGTTGGCGCCGAGGGTGCGCAGGCCGTTGACCCGCATGATCTGGATCTTGGACCACTGCGTCATCAGCTTCTGGCGGATGATGGGGTTGTCGATCGCGCCGTTCTCCTTGGCGATGTCGATGATCTGGTCGAGCTCCTTCTCGAAGCGCCGGTGCGAGGTGGTGGCCGAGGCGCCGCGCTCGAAGCCGAGGGTGGTCATCGCCACCTTCCAGCCGTTGTTCAGGCCGCCGACGACGTTGTCCTTGGGGCAGCGGGCGTCGGTGAAGAACACCTCGTTGAACTCGGCCGAGCCGTCGGGCTGGACGATGGGGCGGATCTCGACGCCCTCCTGGTCCATCGGCACCAGCAGGTACGAGATGCCGGCGTGCTTCGAGGCCTCGGGGTCGGTGCGGGCGAGGAGGAAGCAGTAGTCGGCGTTCTGGGCCTGGGTGGTCCAGACCTTCTGGCCGTTGATGACCCACTCGTCGCCGTCGAGCTCGGCCTTGCACTTGAGGCTGGCGAGGTCGGAGCCGGCGTTGGGCTCGGAGAAGCCCTGGCACCACGCGGTCTTGCCCTGGAGGATGCCGGGCAGGAAGTGCTGCTTCTGCTCCTCGGTCCCCCACTGCAGGATGGTGGGGCCGACGAGGGTGTCGCCGAAGAAGTCGCCGCGCATCGGCGCACCGACCCGGGCGAACTCCTCGTTGAGGACGACGTTCTGGATGGTGGTCAGACCCTTGCCGCCGTACTCCTTGGGCCACGAGGCGCAGATCCAGCCGCCCTCGAACAGCTTGGCGTTCCACTCGGCCGAGAAGGTGGCCTTCTCGTCGTCGGTCATCTCCCGATCGCCCCAGTCCTCGGGCAGGTTGGCCTCGAGCCACCCCCGGATCTCGGTGCGGAACTCTTCGGCCTCGGCGGGGTACGTCAGATCCATGGCGTCATTCTGTCCCCCCGCGTCGGGGGCTGCTCAAGTCAGGACCGGGCGATGGCCACGTCGCGCAGCACCCGCATCTCGAGGGTGACCTCGTCGAGCTGGTGGTTGAGCACGTCGCCGACACTGACGACACCCACGAGGCGACCGTCGGCGACCACGGGGACCTGCCGTTGGCGACGGCGGGTCATGCCGGCCATGACGGTGGCCAGGTCGTCACCAGGCGCGGCGATGAGGCAGTCGCGGCGCATCACGTCGCTCACCCGGCGGCGCAGCACGACGTCGGGTCGCTCGGCGAGCGCGACGACGATGTCGCGCTCGGAGATGAGCCCGTCGACGGCGACGCCGTCGGGGCTCACGACCAGCGCGCCCACCCCCTTGGCTCGGAGCAATCGGGCCGCCAGCAACAGATCGGCGTCGGGCCGGATGGTCTCCACCGCCCCGGACCGCTCGGACCGGCCCTTGTCGTCGAGGATCGCGCGGACGTCCATGGTCTTCCCCCTGGGGATCACCGGACGAGCTCACTCGCCCGTGCATCGATGTTCCTCCGGTGGGGACGCCTGGTCAAGGCGCGCCGCGGGCGTCGGCCGGGCATCGGCGGGGCGTCGGATGCGATGCAGATCGCGGCCTAGAGTCCCGCCATGGCCTTGACCGACGTCGTCACCGGAGAGACCGCCCGCTGGACCAACCAGTGGCTCGAGCTGAAGGCCGAGGTGATCGACACCGGCTTGTGCACCGGTTGTGCCGGCTGCGTGATCTCCTGCCCGCACGACGTCATCGGCTACGACCACGAGGCCGGCGGCTACACGCCCTTCCACATCGAGGAAGAGCTCGGCCCCGACAACTGCATCCACGGCGAGAAGGGCTGCACGTCGTGCACCCGGGCCTGCCCCCGCTTCCGCAACTGGGAGCCCGAGGCCGACGAGCACCTCTTCGCCCGACGTCGCGAGGCCGAGGAGCTGTCGGGCATCTACAAGGACATCATGCTGACCAAGGCGTCGGACGAGACCGTCCACAAGATGGGCCAGGACGGTGGCCTGGTCTCGGCGATCCTGATCTGGCTGCTCGACGAGGGCTACATCGACGGCGCGCTCGTCAGCTACCTCGACGGCGAGCGCGGCGACTGGAAGGCCAAGCCGGGCGTCGCCACCACCCACCAGGAGGTCCTCGACTCGGCCGGCAGCCGCTACACGTACTCGGCCAACACGCTGGCGCTCGACGAGGCCCTCGACCGCGACCTCAAGAACCTGGCGCTGGTCGGCATGAGCTGCCAGAGCTCGGTGCCGCCGGTGATGTGGCACCGCAAGATCGGCAAGATCGGCAAGCCGATCAAGTTCAACATCGGCCTGCTGTGCTCCAAGACCTTCGACGACTCGATGTTCGAGGAGCTGTTCGAGGCCAAGTACCGCATCCCGCGCCAGACCATCACCAAGATGAACATCAAGGGCGTCTTCCAGCTGTGGACCGAAGACGGCGGCTACCACGAGATCCCGCTCAAGGAGTGCCACGCCTGGACCCGCGAGGGCTGCAACCACTGCCCCGACTTCGCCGCCGAGCACGCCGACATCTCCACCGGCGGAATCGGCAAGGAGAACGACTGGACGCTCACCATCGTGCGCACCGAGCTGGGCCGTGAGGTCATGACCCGCATGATCGACGCCGGCGTCATCGAGGCCCGCCCCGGCGACGACGACCCCGGCGCCATCGCGCTGATGCACAAGCTGGCCGAGAAGTCGCGCAAGCGCTGGCCCGACTTCGCCGTCGACTTCCCGAAGGCCAAGAAGAAGTAGCTACTCGCCCGCCAGCTCCCGCGCCCGACCCAGGACGGCGTCGAACATCGGCTCGGTGAGCCGGCCGGTGAAGGTGTTCTGCTGGCTGACGTGGAAGCTGGCGACGATCGAGCGCTGCTCGTCGACGGCGACCTCGACGCCGTGGCCGAACTTCGGGCGGGGCTGCACGCCGAGGAACCGACAGGTCGCCTGGTAGCCGAACTGGCCGAGCGGCACGAAGACCCGGGCCCGGTCGAGCAGCATGAGCTCGCGGTCGAGGAACGGCGCGCAGTGGTCGCGCTCGGCCGGCGTCGGCTTGTTGGCCGGCGGCGCGCACTTCACCGGCGACGTGATCCACACGCCGGACAGCTCGAGGCCGTCGCCGGGCCCGGTCGACTCGGGCTGGTTGGCCAGACCGACCCGGTGGAGCGCGGCGTAGAGGAAGTCGCCGCTGCGGTCGCCGGTGAACATCCGCCCGGTGCGGTTGGCGCCATGCGCCGCCGGCGCGAGGCCGACGACGACGATCGACGCGTTCGGGTCGCCGAAGCCGGGGACGGGTCGGCCCCAGTACTCCTGATCGGCGAACGACGCCCGCTTCTCGCGAGCGACCTGCTCGCGCCACTCGACGAGCCGGGGGCAGGCGCGGCAGCTGGTGACGTCGGCGGTGAGGGTCTCGAACGAATCCACGGCCGATAGCGTGGCTGATCGCATGGCAACCAAGCGTTCGACCCGCTCCAAGAAGCAGTCCGCCGCCCCGAAGGGCGAGCAGCAGACCCCGCCCACGCTGGTGCTCATGGTGCGCCATGGCAAGACGCCCACCACCGGCGCCGTGCTGCCCGGACGAGCCAAGGGCCTGCACCTCCACGCCGACGGCATCGCCCAGGCCGAGTCCGTCGCCCAGCGCATCCGCGCGCTGCACGACCATCGTGCCGCCCCTCGCAAGGGCGAGAAGGAACCGCACCCCGAGCGCGGCATCGTCGCGGTCTACGCCTCGCCCATGGAGCGCACGCGGGAGACGGCCGCCCCCATCGCCAAGGCGCTGGGCCACCGGGTCCGCACCCGGGCCGGGCTCGTCGAGTGCGACTTCGGCGAGTGGACCGGCCGCAAGCTCAGCGAGCTGTACAAGCTCCCCGAGTGGAAGACCGTGCAGCGCCACCCGTCGGGCTTCCGCTTCCCCAAGGGCGAGTCGTTCACCGAGATGCAGTCCCGCATGGTCGGGGCCGTCAACGACCTCGTGGCCGAGCACCCGGGCCAGACCATCGTGGCGGTCTCGCACGCCGACACCATCAAGGCGGCGGTGGCCGAGGCCATCGGCACGCCGCTCGACCTGTTCCAGCGCATCGTCATCGGCCAGTGCTCGGTCTCGGCGGTGCTCTACGGCCCGCTCGGCCCCACGGTCCTCGCCGTCAACCACACGGGCGACCTGGTGTCGCTCGTCCCCTCCTGACCGCCATGGCCACACCACGATGATCGAGTTCGACGACCCCGAAGCGTTCACCACCGGCACCGTCGGCCCTCCCGGCCAGCGGGTCTTCTACCTCCAGGCCCGCGACAACGGTCGCATGTCCACCGTGCGGCTCGAGAAGCAGCAGGTCGCCGCGCTGGCCGAGTACCTCCAGGGCCTCCTGCACGACCTCCCGGCGCCGGACGAGGTGCCGGCGGCCACCGAGCTGGTCGAACCCATCGTCCCCGAGTTCGTCGTGGGCACCATCGGCGTGGCCTACGACAACGACCGCGACCGCATCGTCATCGTCGCCGACGAGCTCGTCCCCGACGACGAGGAGGGCGCCAGCCTCCGCCTCACCGTCAGCCGGTCGCAGGTGCGGGCGCTCATCGACCGCGCCGAGGAGCTCATGGCGGGCGGACGGCCCCCGTGCCGGCTCTGTGGCGCCCCGATGGACCCCGGCGGCCACGCCTGCCCCCGAGCCAACTGACCCCCGTCCATGGATGACCAGGGCGTGGACCAGCGGGCGGGGCGCGATCCGGTCCGAGCGCTGCTCGAGGACGGCGAGATGGAGATCGAGGGGCGGATGCCGTGGTCCTCGAACGGGACCTTCCTCGTGCAGGTCCGCGACGGCGACACCTGGACCCGGGCCATCTACAAGCCGCGGCGGGGCGAACGGCCGCTGTGGGACTTCCCCGCCGGCCTCGACCGCCGCGAGGTGGCCGCCTACGAGCTGTCGGTCGCGCTCGGCTGGGACCTGGTGCCCCACACGGTGCTGCGCGACGGGCCCCTCGGCACCGGTTCGGTGCAGCGGTTCGTCGACGCCGTGTTCGAGGAGCACTACTTCACCCTCTACGAGGAGGGCCGCCACCTCGACCGCATGCAGGCGATGTGCGCGTTCGACCTGCTCGCCAACAACACCGACCGCAAG
The DNA here is from genome assembly GCA_041618235.1 of Acidimicrobiales bacterium. GTDB lineage: Bacteria > Actinomycetota > Acidimicrobiia > Acidimicrobiales > Salinilacustritrichaceae > Salinilacustrithrix. The sequence continues at coordinate 3,087 of JBFJNI010000088.1, read as the reverse complement.
AGCGGCCACTGCCTCGTGTCGGTGGGCGACCAGCTCTTCGGCATCGACCACGGCTTGTGCTTCCACGAGGAGTTCAAGCTGCGCACCGTCATCTGGGAGTTCGCCGGTGGCGCCATCCCCGAACCGCTGCTCGCCGACGTCGCCCGCTTCGCCGAGCACCCGCTGTCGGATGCGCTGACGACGTTGCTCACCGAGACCGAGCAGGAGGCACTGGTCGAGCGGGCCCGCGACGTCGTCGACCTCGGGCACTTCCCCATCGACCGCGGCGGGCACCGGTACCCCTGGCCCCTGGTCTGACCGGGCGACACGGCCGAGTGGCCGCGCCGGGCCTTCAGCGACGGTGGTCGAGGTTGATGACCCGTCCCTGCGGGGCGTCGCCGCGCAGGCGGATGGGCCGGTCGGCCAGCCAGTGCTCGAAGGCCGGTCCCGGGAGCGGCCGGCTCAGCAGGTAGCCCTGGAGGCGGTCGCTGCCCAGCTCGCCGACCCGGCTGCGCACCTCGGGCGTCTCGACGCCCTCGACCACGACGCTGAGACCGAGGTTGTGGCCCAGGTCGATCATCGACTTCACGATGACCTCGTCGGACTCCGACGTGGTGAGGTCGAACACGAACGACTTGTCGACCTTGATCTCGCTGACCGGCAGCCGACGCAGATGGGCGAGCGACGAGTAGCCGGTGCCGAAGTCGTCGATCGACAGGCTGATGCCCATGTCGTGGAGGCGTTGGAGGGTGCGCAGCGCCCGCTCGGCCTCGGTCATCACGACCGACTCGGTGAGCTCGAGCGTCAACGAACTCGGCGGGAGCCCGGCCGCGTCGAGCACGGCGGCGATGTCGTCGGCGAAGTTGGCGTTGGCCAGGTTGCGGGCCGAGAGGTTCACCGCGACGTCGAGGTCCCAGCCGCTGCCGTGCCAGCCGGCGGCGGTCTCGGCGGCGACGGTGAGCACGTGGATGGTCAGCGCGTCGATGGCGCCGGTGTTCTCGGCGGCGGGGATGAACTGGTCGGGGCGCAGCTCGCCCAGCCTCGGGTGACGCCAGCGCACCAGCGCCTCGGCGCTGGTGACCAGGCCGGTGGCGAGGTCCATCTGGGGCTGGAAGTGGACCTGGAGCTCGCCGGCGGGGATGGCGTCGCGGAGGTCGGCGGCGATGGTGAGGCGATGCGGGTCGTACGGGTCCCGGTCGCTGGCCCAGGTGGTGACGGTGGTGCCGTCGAGCAGCGACCGTGAGGCGGCGAGGCTTGCCCGTCGGAGGAGCATCTCGCTCTCGATGCCGTGCGCCGGGGCGAGGGCCACACCCACACCGACCGTGACGGCGAGGGCGACGTCGTGACACAGGACGGGTTGCTCGAAGGCGGCGATGACCCGCTCGGCGAGCATGTCGCCCTCTTCCTGGCCGCCGGGGACGACGACGGTGAACTCGTCGGTACCGGACCGGGCGCACCAGGAGCGGCGACCCAGCGGGCGCAGCCGGGCGGCGACCTGGCGCAGCATCTCGTCGCCCATGTTCCGACCGAGCGTCTCGTTGACCTCGCGCAGCGAGTTGATGCGGACCGTGAGCATCACCAGTCGGCTGCCGAGCGCCAGCTGTCCGTCGAGCTGCTCGGTGAGCGACCGCTGGTTCGGCAGGTCGGTGACCTCGTCGTGGAGCGCCTGATGGGCGCGGAACCGGGCCTCCTGGCCGAGGTGGTCGACGAGCTGGGCGTTGTGCAGGGCGGCGGCGGCGTGACCGGCGGCGGTCTCGAGGAGCTGGACGTCCTCGTCGTCGAAGGCGCGCACGCTCGAGACGCGGCCCGACACGACGATGAGCCCGGTGCGCTGGGGCAGCGGGAGCCGAGCGGTGATCAGGTTCTTGCTGTCCGACACCGTGACGCCGGCGATCGAGGGCAGGTCGCCGCCGCTCGTCTTCTGGCGGCCGGCCAGGCCGATCGCCGAGGCCCAGTCGATGTCGTCGACATCATGATGGGACTCGTCCGAGACGATCTCGCCGTCTCGCAGCTCGACGCGCGAGATCCGCTCGCCGTCCGGGATGAGGAGCACCACCTGCTGGGCGCGCATCACCTCGGCGAGGCCCGATGCGACCGTCGCACTCATCTCGTCGGCGGCTCTGTGCGCGGCGAGGCTGGTGGTGAAGACGTGGAGCGTCGCGAGGTCCTGATGGCGCTCGCGGATCCGCATGTAGGCGACGAAGAAGTACCCGATGGCCAGACCGATGAGCAGCAGCAGCACCCACGAGCGTCCGCCGTCGTCGCGCCACAGCGCGCCGGACGCGCCGATGGCGACCGCGCACCCTGCGAGGGCGGCGCTGAGCGACACCCCGATCACGCCCACCTCGGATCGCCACGTCACCGGAGCGCCGGCGATGCGCATGACGGTGGCGACCAGGAACGCAGACACCAGGTGACTCACCGCGACGGCACCCAGCGCGGCGATCCACCCGTCGAGCTGGGCGGGCGAGCTCGAACCGAGCAGTCCGTGGAAAACGAGCAGGGCGAGGCCGACGTCGACGCCGAAGATCCCGGCGTTGAAGACGACCTTGACCGGATCGAGGCGCCGCCGCAGGAGCGGCAGCGCGATGGCAGAGACCACGAGGCGGGCGATGACGAGGTCGCCGGGCGTGGCGAGGATCAGGCCGAGGGTGAGCGGGAACTCGGTGAAGGTGAGGGTGTGCGCCTCTTTGCGCACCTCGATGTCGACGTCGAGCCACTCCGCGATGAGGAACATGACCGCGAGGGCCGGCCACGCGATCTGGAACGGCTGACCGACGGGCGCTTCGAGCGTGAACGCGGCGTAGCCGGCGAGTCCGCAGCCCAATGCGAGCGAGAACAGCGAGAACGACCACAGGCGTACTGCCGTCGTGGTCTCCTCCCATCTCCCGCGCACCGCTTGCCTCCCAGCGTGGCTGCCCAGCTACGCAGAGTAATTCAGCGTGCGTGGATGGGCAACCCGCTCTTCGCGCGGCCCCGAAAGCCGACTAGCTCCAGCGGTGACCGCTCCAGCGATGACCGGACCACTCCAGGCCGGACCACTCGAGACCGCTCCAGCGGTGGCCGCTCCAGCGGTGACCGCTCCAGCGATGACCGGACCACTCCAGG
>JBFJNI010000087.1:0-15092 GCA_041618235.1 Acidimicrobiales bacterium | reverse complement strand
GCTGCCCTTCTGCTCCTACGTCGACTCCGAACCCGAGCCGTCCATCGGCGCGGTCGCCAACGTCCAGCACCTCGCGTCGATGGTCGAAGGTCGCCTCTCCACTCCACCGGCTTCGGTGCTCGAGCTCGTCGGCGCGCTCCACCCGACGCCCGCCGTCGCCGGGTGGCCCCTGGGGCCGGCACTCGAGTTCATGGCCGAGCACGAGGGCATGGACCGCGACCTCTACGCCGGCCCGGTCGGCTGGGTCGACGCCGCCGGCAACGGCACCTTCGCCGTCGGCATCCGCTCGGCCATCGTCGACGGACCGATCGCCCGCCTCTTCGCCGGCGTCGGCGTCGTCGCCGACTCGGACCCCCACGCCGAGCTCGCCGAGACCGAGGCCAAGTTCCAGGCCGTGCTGTCCGCCATCGTCCGCCCCTGATCGTGTCGGCGATCGAGTGTCCGGCGTGCGGCGAGACCGACGAGCTCCGCGGCGAGCGGTCCGGCGAGCTCATCCACCTCACGTGTGAGGCGTGTGGCCAGGAGTGGGATCGCGACCCGAGCCCCCGTTGTCCGACGTGCGGTGCTGACGACCTCTTCCCGGCGCTCAAGGCCATCGTCGAGAGATCGAGAGGATCGCAGCTGTCGGTGGTCGCCACCGAGGTCCTGCACCTCTGCCTGGTGTGCGACGCCGAGCTCCTCGGCCGCTACCGCATCTCCCGCTCGCCGCTCATGCCAGACGACCTGCCGACCGAGGGCGCCGGCGACGACTGAGTCCGGCGAACGCCGACGTTGGCAGCGAACGCGTCAGCGCCGGCGAACGGCCCGGACGACGCCGGCCGTGGCCGCAGCCGCGAGCGCGCCGGGAACCGCGCGGGTGGCGAAGCGGACGGTGGCGAAGCGCCGCAGCATCGACTCCCGGTCGTTCACCCGTGGAAAGCCCACATCGGGCACGGGAACACCGAGGAAGTCGCACAGTGGCTCCCAGCCCTGTGCGACCTCGAACACGAGCAGGCGATCGGCGGGAACCGAGGCGACGACGTCGGCGGTCCAGGCCTCGAACACCTCGATCGCCCGCGTTCGATCATCCATCGAGCCCTCGAGCACGCCGTTCCACACGAGCGCATCGATCATGTCGAAGGTGCGTCCCATCGGCGTGTGGTCGCGCATCCACCTCGGCAGCAGGGTACGCGCCTGGTAGATGGTCTCGTACGTGCTGTCGTACCAGCGCTCAGGATCACGCACGGTGTGGAGGATCTTGGCATCGGGGAACGCGGCGGCGATCTCCTTCCAGCGCGTGCTGGCGGGAAAGTCGACGCAGGCCTCGAAACCGTCGAACGCGGCGTGCCAGTCGACGGGTCGCCCCTCGGCCGCGGCCGACCAGTGCGGAAGCTGCGACCGGGGTGCCCGCATCACCTCTTCCATGTGGTGGCACTTCGTGAACCCGAGCGTCTCCAGCGCATGTTTGGTCGACAGCGTGCCGGTCCGTCCGAACCCCGATCCGATGACCTGCATCAGTGTCGCTCCGCCGCGGACTTGATCCGATCCAGCGTGGCGACCATGCCGCGTCGGAGCTGCTCGACCCGCTCCTCGGAGAGGAAGCGCTTCGTGAAGCCGGGGACCGCGCCCACCTGCTCCCAGGTCTCGGTGAGCTCGGTCGCTCCCGCCGGCGTCGCGGCGAGCCGGTACGACCACCGCGTGAACCGGCCGAAGCCGAAGAACGAGGTGACGAACGAGAGCTCCGCCGCCGGTTCCGCCTTCTCGATGATGACGTCGGTGGGCCACACCTGGAAGCCACGGCGGTTCCAGCCTCGGAAGCGAGCGCCCGGGGCGGCTGACGACGCACCCCGGCGCCACCGTGCACGGAACGTCTCCGGACTCCACTCGCCCATCCGCTCGATGTCCGCCACCAGCTCGTAGACGGCGGACGGCGGCGCGTCGATCATGACCGTGGCGCTGCCGGTCGTGGCCGCGAGCGCGGGAAGCGGCCGGCTCACGAGATCGCCTCGGTGACCGCGGCGTTGAGGCGCTCGTGCAACGCAACGTTGGCATCGCGTTCCGTGCGCACCACCAACACCCGCACACCCGGCTTCCATTCGAGCGCATCGAGCGAGTCGACGGCATCGGCATCGACACCGTGTGCGCGGGCGACAGCCACGAGGTCGAGTCCGTGGGGCGTGCCGAACAGGCGCTCGAAGCCGGAACCCGTCAGCTGCGTGCGCTGGGGCAGGAACGAGAAGATGCCGCCGCCGTCGTTGTCGACGACGACGACGGTGAGGTCGACATCGCGATCGGCGAGCCCGAGGAGACCGTTGACGTCGTGCAGGAAGGCGACGTCGCCGATCAGCAGCGTCGTGCGGACGCCGGAGAGCGCGACGCCCACGGCCGTGCTGACGACCCCGTCGATGCCGTTGGCGCCACGGTTGGCAAGCACGCGGAGGTCACGTCGGCCGACGCCGAACCACTCGACGTCGCGGACGGGCATGGAGGACGACACGACGAGTGCCGATCCGGCCGGCAACGTCCGGGTCAGATGGCGCGCAACGCCAGGCTCGGAGAGTGACTCGGTGGTCAGCACCCCGTCGATGGCGTCGGCTGCGAGCGCCGCTGCTTCGGTCCAGGCTGCGAGCCACTCGGCGACGGGCTCGTGATCGGGCGGAGCGACCGGCACCGTGTCGAGCACCACGGCCGCACGATGCGCCGGATCGGGCCACCAGCCGGCAGGGGCGATGACCACCTCGTCGGGCGACGAGGCGTCGAGCCACTGCCCGAGGACCTTCGACGCAGGCATCCCGCCGGAGCGGATGACGACCTCGGGACGCGCCCGGTCGGCGAACGGCGTGCGCAGAAGCGGGTCGAACGAATCGATGGTCGGGCCGCCCGCGCACCCGGAGATGGGATCGGCCAGCAACGGCCAACCCAGGGCGGACGCCAGCGCGACGACCGCGTCCGGATCGGTGGTGCCACGGCCGGCGATGACGATGCCGCGAGCCGAGACCAGGTCGGCGTCGAGCACGGGAGCCGATCGGGCGGCGAGCAGCCGACGGTGCCACGCGCTGTCGCCGCGTGCCGGCGGCAGCGGCTCGGGAGTCCCCACGAGCGGCTCGCGGAACGGCAGGTTGAGCTGCACCGGCCCGGGCCACTCGGCGGTCGCCTCGGCCCACGCACGACCGGCGAGCGACCGCCACGTGCCCGACTGCGACGCATCGGCGACACCGGGGTCGGTGAACCAACGGACCGAGCGCCCGAACAGGTGCGTCTGGTCGACGGTCTGGGGTGCTGCGACGTCGCGCAGCTCGGGCGGACGGTCGGCCGTGCAGACGATGAGGGGCACGCCGGCGAGGTCGGCCTCGACCACTGCCGCGTGCAGCTCGACCACCGCAGTGCCGCTGGTGGTGATGACGACCACCGGCCGGTCGGACGCCGCCGCGAGACCGACCGCCAGGAACGACCCGGAGCGTTCGTCGTGGTGCACGTGCAACCGGAGCCGATCGTCGGCGGCCAGCGCCAGCGTCATCGGGGTCGAACGCGAGCCCGGACAGACGACGGCGTCGGTGAGGCCGCACCGGACCCACTCGTCGACGAGGGTGGCGCAGAACGTGGCTTGGGTGTCGGGGGTCCACCCGCGTCGGTCGTTCACCCCGGGTATGTCACCATGCCGGGCCATGTGGTTGCACGCGGAGCGCGACGGCTCGGGACCGCCATTGGTGCTGGTCCACGGCTTCACCCAGACCCGCAACTGCTGGGGACCGGTCGCCGACGACCTCCAGACCGACCACACCGTGATCCGCGTCGACGCCCCCGGGCACGGTCGTTCGGGCGAGATCGTCGCCGGTCTGCGCGGTGGCGCCCGGATGATCGCCGACCAGGGCGGCGAGGCCGTCTACCTCGGCTACTCGATGGGCGGGAGACACCTCCTCCACCTCGCGCTGGCGAACCCGGAGCTGGTTCGTGGGCTGATCCTGGTGGGCGCCACCGCCGGCATCGATGACCCCGACGAGCGGGCGGCGCGCGCACTGCAGGACCAGGCCACCGCCGATCGCATCCGCCAGATGGGGATGCTCGACTTCCTGAAGTGGTGGGTGGCCAACCCGATGTTCGAGGGCGTCCCGCCCGAGCACCAGTTCCTGATGGAGCGGATGGAGAACACCGTCGAGGGCCTGGAGAACTCGGTCGTCCTGGCCGGCACCGGCAACCAGGACCCCACCTGGGACAAGCTCCATCGCCTGGACATGCCCGTCCTGGTGGTGGCCGGCGCGCTCGATGCCAAGTTCGTCGCACTCGGCGAGCGAATGGTCGCCAGCATCGGGGACAACGCCACCTCGGCCCTCGTTCCCGACGCCGGACACGCCGCCCATCTCGAGCAGCCCGAGGCGTTCCTCGCCCTCGTGCGACCCTGGCTGGCACATCACGGGCTCTGAGCGGCCGAGGGTTCGCCAGCATCGACCCCGGCCGGTTCAGCATCGGTTCAGTCCGATGGTCGATACTTCCGTCGAGACGTCGCGCCGGGCCGCCGGCGGATGAGGCCGGGAGGTCGTCGTGCGTGTGCTCGTGGTGGAGGACGAGGAGCGACTGGCTGCCGGTCTCCGTTCCGGGCTCGAAGCCGAAGGCTTCGCGGTCGATGTCTCCCTCGACGGCCTCGACGGTCTCTGGATGGCAACCGAGCACGACTACGACGCCATCGTCCTCGACATCATGTTGCCGTCGATGAACGGCTTCCGGGTCTGCGCGTCACTCCGTGAACGGGAGGTCTGGACGCCGATCCTGATGCTGACGGCCAAGGACGGCGAATGGGACGAGGTCGAGGCGCTCGACACCGGGGCCGACGACTTCCTCACCAAGCCGTTCTCGTACGCGGTCCTGGTCGCACGTCTGCGCGCCCTGCTCCGCCGCTCGCCGACCGAACGCCCCGCCGTGCTCGACGCCGGCGATCTCCGGCTCGATCCGGCCGCCCGACGAGCTTGGCGCGGAGCGGTCGAGGTCGCCCTGACCGCTCGCGAGTTCGCCCTGCTCGAGTTCCTCATGCGGAATCGCGGCCACGTCGTGTCCAAGCGCACGATCCTCGACCACGTGTGGGACGAGGACTTCGAGGGTGACCCGAACATCGTCGAGGTGTACATCCGTCACCTCCGGAACAAGCTCGACCGGCCGTTCGGACGCCATGCGATCGAGACGCGTCGTGGGTCCGGCTACCAGCTGGCTGCCGATGGCGGCTGAGGCCGACGCGGCGGTGCGGCGGCGGCGTCCGACGACGTCGGTCCGCGCTCGCACGACACTCGCCGCCGCCGTCGTGGTGGGCCTCGCCTTCACGGTGGGCGGCATCGTGCTGGTCACGATCATGCGACGCACGCTCACGTCGGAGCTACGCGATGCCGCTCGACGGGAGGCCCGCGACATCGCTGCGGTGCTCGCGTCCGGTGGCGATCCGGTGCTCTCACGCGGCGGCGAGGACCAGGTCGTACAGATCATCGACCGGACCGGCCGCGTCGTCGACGCCAGCTCGAACGCCCGGGACCTGGCTCCCCTCGACGTCGCCGCCGGGTCGTCGGCCGAGGTCGATCTCGTCGTCGACGAGGACCCGTTCCTCGTCGTCGCCGAGGCCTGGGCGACCGCCGAAGGGCCGGCCACGGTGGTCGTCGGCCGGACCATCGACGACGTGAACGAGGCGGTTCGACTCGTCATCCAGCTCCTCAGCGTCGGCCTTCCGGTGCTGCTCGTGATCGTGGGGGCCGTCACGTGGCGCCTGGTCGGTCGAGCGCTTCGGCCCGTCGACGACATCCGGACCGAGGTGGAGTCGATCGCCACCGCGGCCGATCTCGCCCGCCGGGTCCCCGATCCACCCGGCGACGACGAGATCGCCCGACTCGCCCGCACGATGAACGAGATGCTCGGCCGGCTCGAGCGCAGCCAGATCCGCCAGCGGCGATTCGTGGCCGACGCCTCGCACGAGCTGCGGTCCCCGGTGGCGTCGATCCGCCAGCACGTGGAGGTGGCCGCTGCGCATCCGGGGCGGACGTCGGTCGAGGAGCTCGCCACCATCGTGAACGAGGAGAACCTGCGGGTCGAGCGGCTCGTCGCCGACCTCCTCGTCCTGGCCCGGGTCGACGAGGGCGCCGCCAACCGGCCGACGACGGCCGTCGACCTCGATGATCTCGCCTTCGACGAGGCGCGACGGCTGCGTGAGTCCTCCGGCCTGCGCATCAGCACGGAGCGGGTCTCCGCCGGACGAGTGGCCGGCGATGCCGAGGCGCTGCGGCGGGTCCTGCGCAACCTGGGCGACAACGCGTCCCGACATGCCCGATCGGCGGTGGAGCTCACCCTCCGCGAGTCGGCCGACGCGGTCGTCCTGACCGTCGAGGACGACGGACCCGGTATCGCCCCGGAGGAGCGCGAGCACGTGCTCGAGCGGTTCGTACGCCTCGATGACGCCCGATCACGCCATCGCGGCGGCGCCGGTCTGGGTCTGGCGATCGTGCGCGAGCTGATGGCGCTGCACGGCGGATCGGTGAGCATCGGCGCGAGCGCACTCGGAGGCACGTCGGTCGAGCTGCGGCTCCCCCGCCTCGACGACGGATCCGACGCCCGTCGGCCCGGCGGCTGATCAGGCCGAGAGGGCCAGCCCGGATGCCACCAGGAGCCCGAAGACCAACTGCACCTTGCCGGTAGCGACGAGGACCGGGATCAGCGCCGGTCCCCGAGCCCCGCCCAGCACGGATCGGATCGGCGGAACGGCGAGCACCGCAGCGACGGCGGCGCCGATGACGGCAGGCCGACTCGCCGAGATCGGGACCAGGAGGAGAAAGGCGAGGACGACCATGCCGACGTAGACGTGCCGGGTCCGGTGGTCCCCGAGTCGCACCGCCAGCGTCTGCTTGCCGGCAACGGTGTCACCTGGGATGTCGCGCAGGTTGTTCGTGACGAGCAGGGCCGTGGCCAGCAGGCCGACCGGCACCGACGCCAGCAGGCTGAGGCCGGTGATCTGCTCGACCTGGACGTAGGTGGAGCCCACGGTGGCGACCACGCCGAAGAAGACGAACACGAACACCTCACCGAGGCCCAGGTAGCCGTACGGCTTCGACCCTCCGGTGTAGAACCAGCCGGCGGCCATGCTGGCCGCGCCCACCACGATCAACTCCCAACCGACAGCGGAAGCCAGTGCGAGCCCCACCAGGCCAGCGACCGCGAAGCAGCCCAGCGCGGCGAACTTGACGGCCTTCGGCGGCTTGATGCCCCAGCCCACGAGCCGGACGGGACCGACGCGGGCGCCGGGGTCGTCGGTGCCGCGGATGCCGTCGCTGTAGTCGTTGGCGAAGTTCGTGGCGATCTGGAGGGCGAGGGCGACGACGCCGGCCGCCAGCGCTCGCCAGGCGATCAGCGGTCCGTCGACGCCCCGAGCAGCTGCCGTTCCCACGAGGACGGGCACGACGGCCGCCGGGAGCGTGCGCAGGCGGGCGCCCGCGATCCAGGCGCCGGCGCCGGTAGGGGTGGGTGCGGTCATCGGCGCAAGGTTCGCGCACCCTCGTCACCGACGAGCAACCACTCCGCCATAGCCTCGTGCTCGTGCCCCACCTCGTCGCCCTCGTCGCCGCCGGCGCAGACTTCGCCGACGAGTTGCGCCGGGCGTGGGACGCGGGCGACGCCGTCCTCCCGGTCGACCCCCGCCTCCCCCGCGCCACTGCCGAGCGCTTGGTGACCGCCCTGCGCGCCGGCGCCGAGGTCGGCTCCGACGATGCACTGGTCGTCGCCACGAGCGGAACCACCGGCGAGCCCAAGGGCGTCGTGCTCACGCACGCGAACATCGCCGCCTCGGCCGACGCGACGTCGGCCATCCTCGGCATCGTCCCGACGCGCGACCGCTGGCTCGCCTGCCTGCCCTTCGCCCACGTCGGCGGGCTGTCCGTACTGACCCGCGCCTGGCACACCGGCACACCGGTCGAGGTCCACGACGGCTTCGACCCCGAGCGGGTCGACACGGCGGCGCGGGCGGGCTGCACGCACGTCTCGCTGGTCGCCACGGCCATGCGGCGCATCGACACGACGGCGTGGACCCGCATCGTCCTGGGGGGGTCGGCTCCCCCGCCGGATCGTCCGGCCAACAGCGTCGCCACCTACGGGCTCACCGAGACCGGCAGCGGCGTCGTCTACGACGGCGTGCCCCTCGATGGGGTCGAGGTCGCCGCCCCCGAGGGCGAACTCCTGCTGCGAGGCCCGATGATCGCGACGTCCTACCGGGACGGGACCCCCGTGGTCGACGCCGATGGCTGGCTCCACACCGGGGACGCCGGCGCGTTCTCCGGCGGGATCGTGCGGGTCGAGGGACGAATCGGCGACATGATCATCACCGGCGGCGAGAACGTCTTCCCCGACCCCGTCGAAGCGCGTCTCCGCGCCCACCCGGCCATCGCCGACGCGGCGGTCGTCGGGCGTCCCGATCCGGAGTGGGGCCAGCGCGTCGTGGCCGTGGTCGAACTGTCAGCCGGCGTCGTCGCACCGTCGGTCGACGAGTTGCGCAACTGGGTGAAGGAGACCCTCCCGGCCTACGCCGCGCCGAAGGACGTCGAGGTCGCCCCGCTCCCCCGCACCGCGCTCGGCAAGGTCAAGCGAGCAGCTCTCCGCTGACCCCGCCGGATCTCGCGTTCGTTCTCGGCACTGTTCCCGGCGGTGGAACGACAGATCCGAGGGGTCTATCCGTGGGGTCGGATGAGGGCGCCGCCGTCGACGACCATGGTGTGGCCGGTCATCCACGACGACAGGTCCGACGCCAGGAACAGTGCGGCGTTGGCGATGTCCTCCGGCACGCCGAGGCGGTGCAGTGGCGTCGCCTTGGCGATGGCTTCCTCACCCGGCTCCCAGAGCGCCTTGGCGAAGTCGGTCTTCACCAGACCGGGGGCGATGGCGTTGACCCGCACCGAGGGCGCCATGTCGATGGCGAGGATCTTGGTGAGGTGGATCAGCGCGGCCTTGGTGGTGTCGTAGATCCCGATCACCGGGTCGACCTGGAGGTCACCGATGGACGCGATGTTGATCACCGCACCGCCGTTGGCCTTCATCCACGCCTGCCACGCCTCCTGGGTCCACACCAGCGGACCGCGGAGGTTGACCTCCATGGTCTTGTCGTAGCGGGGCAGGTCGATGTCGATGCTGGGCCCGTAGTACGGGTTCGTGGCCGCGTTGTTGACCAGGATGTCGACTCGGCCGAATGCGTCCATGGTGGCCTCGACGCAGGCCTTGGCCTGATCGGGATCGCCGGCATGCGCGGCGAAGACCGCGGTGTCGCCGTCGATCTCGGCTGCCGCGGCCTCGAGGGCGTCGAGCTTCCGCGAGCTGAGCATGACCTTGGCGCCGGCGTCGGCCAGCGCCGTGGCGATGGCCTTGCCGATGCCCTTCGACGCGCCCGTGACGAGCGCGACCTGTCCGTCGAGATCGATCTGCATGGCCCGGCACCGTATCGCCGGACTCGGTCCCGTGCCGGACGCAGACGTCGGGCTACGCGCCGCCCTCTTCGCGGAGGACGGCCTCGGTCTTGTTCTTCGGCTTCACGCCCCGCTTGTCCGCGTAGAAGGTGCGCACCAGGTCCATGTCGGCCTTGACGTCGTCGGTGGGATGCAGCGCCGGCCCGAAGCCGCCGGTGCGGGTCGGGCCGTCGAGGTAGGTGAGGATGTAGGGGATGCCCGCATCGGCCGCGATGCGACGGAAGCCCGACTTCCAGTACTCGCCCTTCGAGCGGGTGCCCTCGGCGGGGACGACGATGGCCACGTGGTCGGACGACTTGGCGTGCGACACCATCTCCTCGACCAGACCGGCGGCATTGCCCCGGTCGACGGCGACGCCGCCCAGTGCACGGAAGATCGGCTTCAAGGGGCCGGCGAACATCTCCTTCTTGCCCAACCAACGGGGCGAGAGGCCAGCGTCCCAGGCCATCGCCAGCATCAGCGGGAAGTCCCAGTTGGAGGTGTGTGGTGCGGCCACGAGGACCGCGACCTGCCCACCGTCGGGCGGATCGTTGACCCGCTTGTATCGGGCGAGCAGGAGGATGAGACGAGCCAGGATCTTCTTGATGTACCGACGGTAGCCCGAGTGTCGGCTCGCGCATGCGTCGGTACGGTGGCCCCGATGCCGTCCAACCGCCTCGCCGCAGAATCCAGCCCCTACCTGCGTCAGCACGCCGACAACCCGGTCGACTGGTGGCCCTGGGGCCCCGAGGCGATGGCTGAGGCCGAGCGACGCGACGTGCCGATCCTGTTGTCGGTGGGCTACTCGGCCTGCCACTGGTGCCACGTGATGGCCCACGAGTCCTTCGAGGACGAGGCCACCGCGGCCGCGATGAACGCTGGCTTCGTCAACGTCAAGGTCGACCGCGAGGAACGTCCCGACGTCGACGCCGTCTACATGGAGGCCGTCCAGGCGCTCACCGGGCGCGGCGGCTGGCCGATGACGGTCTTCCTCACCCCCAGCGGCGAGCCGTTCTACGGCGGCACCTACTTCCCGCCCACGGCCCGCCACGGCATGCCGTCGTTCCGTGACCTGCTCGCCGCCATCACCGACGCCTGGACCACCCGCCGGGACGAGCTCCTCGAGCAGGCCGGCGGCCTCACCGAAGCGCTCGGCCAGGGCGCTCGACTCGAGGCCGGAGACGTGCCGGGAGCCGAGGTCCTCGAGGGCGCGTACGCGCACTTCCGCCAGATCCACGACGACGAGTGGGGCGGGTTCGGCCAGGCGCCCAAGTTCCCCACGCCACAGAACGTCGACTTCCTCGTGCGCACGCTGGCCCGCACCGGCTCGACGGTCAGCCAGGCGATGGTCGAGACCACCCTCGACGCCATGGCCTCGGGTGGCATGTACGACCACCTCGGCGGCGGCTTCGCCCGCTACTCGGTCGACCGGCACTGGGTGGTCCCCCACTTCGAGAAGATGCTCTACGACCAGGCCGGGCTGCTCGCGCTGTACCTCCACGGCCACCTCGTCACCGGCCACGAGCGCTACCGGCAGGTCGTCGAGGAGACGGTCGAGTACGTCCTGCGCGATCTGCGCCGACCAGGCGGCGGCATCGCGTCGGCCGAGGACGCCGACTCGCCCACCGCAGACGGCCGGTCGGTCGAAGGCGAGTTCTACGTGTTCACGCCCGACCAGTTCCGCGAGATCCTCGGACACGACGCCGACGCCGCCATCGCGCACTGGGAACTCGACCGAGCGGCGAACTTCGAAGGGCGTTGGATCCCGGCACGCACCCATCATCGCGGTGCCTGGGAACGGCCGCCGGCCGTCGGCGAGGCCCGCCGACGGCTGTTCGAGGCGCGGGCGCAGCGGCCCCGACCCGGGCTCGACGACAAGGTGCTCACCGAGTGGAACGCACTGTGGATCGCGGCGCTCGCCGAGGCCGGCGCCGCGTTGGCTCGCACCGAATGGGTGCAGGCGGCGGTCGAGACCGCCGAGTTCCTGATCGACCACCTGCGACGCGACGACGGCCGTTGGCTGCGCTCGTGGCAAGCCGAGGCCGGCGCCAAGCACCTCGCCTTCGCCGCCGACCATGCCGCGCTGGTCGACGCGTTCACCCGGTTGGCCGAGGCGACGGGCCAGGCCCGGTGGATCGATCACGCACGGAGCACAGCCGACGCGATGCTGACGCTGTTCTGGGACGACACCAACGGCGGGCTGTTCACCACCGGCACCGACGGCGAGCAGCTCGTGACCCGCGACAAGGACCTCCAGGACAACGCGGTGCCGTCGGCCAACTCGACCGCCGCGGTCGCGCTCCTCCGGCTCGCTGCGCTCACCGGCCACGATCCCTTCCGCGATCGCGCCGAGGACATCCTGCGCCTGTCCGGCCGTCTCGCGGGCGAGGCCCCGTCGGCCTTCGGCGTGCTCCTGCGGGCGCTCGATCTCCACCACGCCGGGGCAACCGAGGTCGTGGTGGTGGGCGACCGGCCCGACCTGGTGGCCGAGGTGCAGTGCACGCATCTCCCGAACGCCGTCCTTGCGTGGGGCGAGCCGTACGACTCACCGCTGTGGGCGGGACGCAACACCCCGGCCGCCTACGTGTGTCGCGACCACGCCTGCGGGCTCCCGGCCGCCGACGTCGACGAACTACGCCGGCAGCTGCACGGCTGACGCCGGCGGTCGATCGGCCGGCTCAGGCCGCCGGCGATGCCTCGAGCTCGGCGAGCGCCCGACGACCCCGAACGGTGTCGAGCTGACGGGCCGCCGAGTCGTAGGCGACACGGGTCACGACATCGTTGCCGGTGCGCCGCATCATGTTGCCGCCGAACGCCGCGAGATCGTCGGCGCCGGGACGGATGAGGAACACGTGTGCGCCCCCTCGCCGTGCCTGGGCCACCTCGGAGGACAACTGCGACTGGGCGAATCGACGAACGAGGAGATCCGGCGAGCGGGGAGGCGACGCGGGGTCGAAGGCCATGGGCACCACGCCGAGGATGACCGACGGCGACATCTTCGAGGTCAGGTCGAGGTTGGTGGTCGAGTGCACCCCGCCGTCGACCAACGTCCGCTGCCCGACCCGGACCGGCTGGAAGAACGCGGGGATGGCACACGACGCCTTGACCGCGGTCTGCAGGTCGGTACGAGGCGGCACCCGCCGGCCGAGCACCACGCGTCGGCCGGTGCGGACGTCGACGGTGACCAGCCACAGTGGCTTCGAGGGCCACTGCGTGGGCATGAACTGCGACAGGGTGTCCTCGGCGTCGGCGATGGTGAAGAACCCACCGGGGAAGAGGCGGCGCAGCGCTCGAGGCAGCCGAGGGCCCGGGATCCGCAGCAACGACCGCTGGAGCACGTAGGCCGACCCGAACACCCGCCGCACCGCGTCAGAGGCACCTTCGAACGTCGCCACCCAGGGTCGGGCGTCTTCGCGCTCGACCGACAGCTCGGGATGCGTGCCCATCGAGGCCTCGAAGAGATCGGAGGTCGAGATGCCCGAGCGCAGCATGGCGGCGACCATCGAGCCCGCGGACGTCCCGACGATCAGGTCGGCGTCGTCGGGCCGGAAGCCGCCGACGACCTCGAGGGCCCGCATCACGCCGGCGTGGTAGGCGATGCCGACGGTGCCGCCGGCGCCGAGGACGAGCGCGCTGGTCATGGCGCCATCGTGACAGACGTCGTCGGCTGATCCGGGTATGCGACGCGGTGAGGTGCTGGCGGGCGACTCAGGGAATCGGAGGCCGTCCAGCGGCCGAGATTCAGGCGAACTTGTCGAGCGCCTCGGCCATGGCCCAGCCGAAGCCGATGACGCACTCGCCCGACTGTGCGTCGAGGTCGGCGAAGAACTCGGACCAGTCGGCGATCTTTTCGGGCTTGAGCGTCTCGTGGTCGAACACGATCGGCATCGTGCCGTCGCCCTTGACCCGGAACTTCCGGTCGTCGTAGCGGCTCGGCATGATGCCGTAGCGCTTGGCGAGCCGTCGGCCCCAGGCCCGCTCTTCTCCGGACGCCTTGTGGTCCTTGCGAGGGACGATGTCGGTGAGGTTCCGGTAGGCCTCGAAGCCACTGGGGTCGCACATCCGTGCGGCGACGAGCACGTCTTCGTCCGGGAAGGCCAGCACCGCCCGGTGCAGCTCCTCGGTCATGAGCGCTCGCAGCACGGTGTCGCGCTTGGCGTTGCGCTTGATCGACGTGAGGCCGATGAGCACGCACGGTGTGCCACCGATGCGCTCGAGGGTGGAGAACGTGAAGCCCTTGAGCTTGCCGTCTTCGCGGGCCTGGGTGACCAGCACCCACGCCTCTGATTCCTTGGTGAGCGTTCCGATCTCGTATGGGTGCGAACACTCGGCGCAGAGATCCGCCATCTCACCCAGCTCCACGTCGCTGAGCGCCGTGCAGTCCTTGGTCTCGACGTCGATCGACATCCGTTGTTCAGCCCCCGTTGTTCGGCCGCATTGGTCCCTACAGTCCACTCGCGACAGTGCCTCGGGTGCAAATCACGTGACCTTGCTCTCGAGTCGGCTCAGTCGATGATGGCGCCGGGACCGAGGAGCACCCGGATCTCGGAGACCAGGCCGGTGCCCGAGTCGACCCCGTATGCCGGTGGCAGCCGCAGCACCTTGGAGTCGCCGAGGTGGAGCAACACCGGGTGGTCGCCGGGGTGGTCGAGCAGGAGCTCCTTGATGCGGGCGATGAGCTCGGTGTTGAGCCGATTGGGCATCACCGAGATGCGGAACGGCTCGGCGACGTCGGACACGCCTTCGACGACCTCGATGTCCATGGCGATGAGCTTGGGAGTGTCGTCGCGCTTGTCGACACGGGACTTGACCAGGACGATGGCGTCGTCGTCGAGCTTGTGGCCGTGCTCGGTCATCGTGCGAGGGAAGACCATGCACTCGATGTTGCTGCGCAGGTCCTCGAGCAGGAAGACGGCCATGAGGTCGCCCTTCTTGGTCCACTTGCGCTGCAGGTTGGTGATGACGCCGCCGTAGGTCTTGATGGCGCCGTCCTCGCTGTCGACGATGGAGTCCAGCCCGCCGTCGGTGCGCCGGGCGAGGAAGTCCTCGGCGCCGAAGAGCGGATGGTCGGAGACGTAGAGGCCGAGCATCTCCTTCTCGAAGGCCAGCTTCTGAGTCTTGGGGAACTCGAGGTCGGGGATCTCCTCGCGCTCGTCGAAGCCGGCGCCCGCACCGCCGGCGTCGGCGTCGCCCAGCTCGCCGAACAGGCTCATGATGCCGGCGTCGGTCTCCTTGCGGCGGGCGATGGTGTGATCGATGATCGACTCGAACACCGTGAGCAGGCCCTGCCGCTTGTGGCCGACCGAGTCGAAGGCGCCGGCCTTGATGAGCGCCTCGATGGTCTTCTTGTTGAGCACGCCGGTGTCGACCCGCTCGCAGAAGTCGTAGAAGTCGGCGAAGGGACCGTTGGCGGCGCGCTCGTCGAGGATGAGCTGGACCAGGCCGGTACCGACGCCTCGCACCGCCGAGAGGCCGAAGACGATCTCGGCGGTGCCGTCGTCGGCCAGCTCGGCGCGGCGAAGCATGCCGAGGTCGACGATCGAGCGGTGCAGCTCGGGGTCCTGCACGGGTCGCAGGACGTCGACGAGGCGGGGATCGAGGACGGCGTTCTCACTCATCTCTGCTCATTGTGGCGGGCCGGCCGGGGTTTGCACTACGCCG
>JBFJNI010000086.1:0-15147 GCA_041618235.1 Acidimicrobiales bacterium | reverse complement strand
GAAGACCATGCCGACATCACGGCGCAGCACCAACGGATCGATCATCCCGAGGTCCTGGCCCCGGAACACGATCGAGCCCGACGACGGCACCTCGAGACGGTTGCACAGCCGGAGAAGGGTCGACTTGCCGGCGCCGGACGGGCCGAGCAGACAGGTGATGGCGCCCCGATCCTCGACGCTGACCGTGACGTGGTCCAGCACGACCGACTCGCCGAAGCTGACGACGACGTCTTCGAATGCGAACAAGGCGGGCTCCACGGCGCCGGATCCTACGGGCGGTCCCGTCCAGCCCGTTGGTCGGTGCCGACGGTCGGGCCGTATCGTGCGGGCCATGGCCGATCACGCTGCAGGCTTTCCCGACGCCGACCACGAGACCTGGGTCGCCGATGCCACCAAGGAGCTCCGCGGCAAGCCGCTCGACGAGCTCACGTGGCACACGCCCGAAGGCATCGACGTCAAGCCGCTCTACACCGAGGACGACCTCGAGGGGCTGACGCACCTCGGTGGGCTTCCCGGCCAGGCGCCCTACGTCCGCGGTCCGTACGCGTCGATGTACACGAACCGGGCCTGGACCCTGCGCCAGTACGCCGGCTTCTCCACCGCCGAGGAGTCCAACGCCTTCTACCGCAAGAACCTCGCCGCTGGTCAGCGTGGCCTGTCGGTCGCCTTCGACCTCGCAACACACCGCGGCTACGACAGCGACCACCCCCGCGTCGTCGGTGATGTCGGCAAGGCCGGTGTGGCCATCGACTCGGTGGAGGACGCCAAGATCCTCTTCGACGGCATCCCGCTCGACCAGATGTCGGTCTCGATGACGATGAACGGTGCGGTACTGCCGACGATGGCCAACTACATCGTCGCCGCCGAGGAGCAGGGGGTGAGCCAGGACCAGCTCGCGGGGACCATCCAGAACGACATCCTCAAGGAGTTCATGGTCCGCAACACCTACATCTACCCGCCGGCCCCCAGCATGCGGATCGTGGCCGACATCATCGGCTACACGGCCGAGCACATGCCGAAGTTCAACTCGATCTCGATCTCCGGCTACCACATGCAGGAAGCGGGCGCGACGCTGGAGCAGGAGTTGGCGTTCACCATCGCCGACGGCATGGAGTACGCCCGCACGGCCATGGCGGCCGGCCTCGACATCGACTCGTTCGCTCCGCGTCTCAGCTTCTTCTTCTGCATCGGACAGAACTTCTTCGGCGAGGTCGCCAAGCTCCGTGCTGCTCGACTGCTGTGGGCCAAGGTCATGAAGCAGCTCGGCGCGAAGAACGACAAGTCCTTGATGCTGCGCACGCACTGCCAGACGTCCGGCGTGTCCCTCACCGAGTCCGACCCGTACAACAACGTCATCCGCACCGCCTATGAGGCGATGTCGGCCGTGCTCGGTGGCACGCAGTCGCTGCACACCAACGCCTTCGACGAGGCGCTGGGTCTGCCCACCGAGTTCTCGGCTCGCATCGCCCGCAACACACAGCTGATCCTCGGCGACGAGACCGACGTGACCAAGGTGATCGACCCCCTCGCCGGCAGCTACTACATCGAGTCGCTCACCGCAGCGCTCGCCGACGCCGCGTGGGAGCTCATCGAGGAGGTCGAGTCGATGGGCGGCATGACCAAGGCGATCGAGGCCGGCATGCCCAAGTTGCGCATCGAGGAGTCGGCGGCGAAGCGTCAGGCACGGGTCGACCGTGGACAGGACGTCATCGTCGGCGTCAACAAGTACGTGCCCGACGATGTCGAGATGGTCGATGTGCTCGACATCGACAACACCAAGGTGCGCGAGAGCCAGATCGCCCGACTCGAGCACATCCGCGCCACCCGCGACCAGGCGGCCTGTGATGCCGCGCTGCTGGCCCTGAAGGAGGGTGCCGCGGGCGATGCCAACCTGCTGGCGCTGTGCGTCGACGCGGCCCGTGCTCGAGCCACCGTCGGCGAGATGAGCGATGCGATGGAGGCCGTCTTCGGCCGCCACAAGGCCGAGGTCCGTAGCATCCACGGCGTGTACGGCGCGGCCTACGAGGACGACGAGCGCTACGCCGCGATGCTGGCCCGCGTCGAGTCCTTCGCCGAGGCGAACGGCCGCCGGCCACGCATGCTCGTCGCGAAGATGGGCCAAGACGGTCACGACCGCGGCGGCAAGGTCATCGCCACGGCCTTCGCCGACTTCGGCTTCGACGTCGACGTCGGCCCGCTCTTCCAGACGCCCGACGAGGTCGCCCGCGATGCCGTCGAACAGGACGTCCACGTGGTCGGCGTGTCGTCGCAGGCGGCGGGCCACAAGACGCTGGTGCCCCAGCTCATCGACGAGCTCCGCCAGGCCGGTGCCGACGACGTGATCGTGGTGTGCGGCGGCGTCATCCCTCCCCAGGACTACGACTTCCTCCGCGACGCCGGGGTGTCCGCCGTGTTCGGGCCGGGCACCAACATCCTCGAGGCAGCGGGCAAGGTCCTCGACCTGCTCACCGACTGAGCCGACCGCACGTGGGCGACTCCCTCGCGGACGACCTGCTCGACGGCGACCGCCGCGCGCTGGGTCGGGCGATCACCCTCGTCGAGTCGACGCGGGCCGACCATCGTGCCGCAGCGGTCGAGCTGCTCCAGTCCGTTCTCCCCCACACGGGGTCGGCCATCCGCCTCGGCATCTCCGGGGCGCCCGGCGTCGGCAAGTCGACGTTCATCGACGCCTTCGGCTGCCACGTCATCGACCGCGGCAACCGCATCGCCGTGCTGGCCGTCGATCCGTCGTCGGGGCGCTCGGGCGGCTCGATCCTGGGTGACAAGACCCGGATGGAGGAGCTGGGCCGCCGGCCCGAGGCATTCATCCGCCCGTCGCCCGCCGGGCACACCCTCGGCGGGGTCGCCCGCCGCACCCGCGAGGCCATGCTGCTGTGCGAGGCAGCCGGATACGACGCCGTCTTCATCGAGACGGTGGGCGTCGGCCAGTCGGAGACCGCCGTGGCCGAGATGGTCGACCTGTTCTGCCTCTTGGCCGGGCCGGGCGCCGGCGACGACCTCCAGGGCATCAAGCGCGGCGTGATGGAGCTGGCCGAGCTGGTCGTCGTCACCAAGGCCGACGGCGACCTCGCTCCAGCGGCCAACCGGGCGGCTTCCGACCTCCGCCACGCGCTCCACCTGCTGCGTCCGATGCACCACGCATGGACCCCCCAGGTCCTCACCACCTCTGCGTTCGAAGGGGCGGGCCTGGCCGAGGTGTGGGACGCCGTCCTCGCACACCGCACGGCCGTACAGGCATCCGGGGAGCTCGACGCGACCCGCGCCCACCAGGCTCGGCAGTGGCTGTGGTCCGAACTCCGCGAAGGGCTCGTCGAGCGCTTCGTGGCCGAGGCTGGCGATGCCGTGCGTGCCGCGGAGGTAGCAGTGACCGAGGGTCACGTCCTGCCGACGGTCGCGGCCGACGAGCTGCTCGCCCGTCGAGCAGGAGATCAGGACTGATCCGGTTCTGATCCGACCGTCACTGGGCAAGGATCGTCCATGATCACACTCGGACTCATCCTCCTGCTGGTCGGCCTCCTGACCGGCATCGGCATCCTCACGACCCTCGGCGTGGTCCTCCTCGTCGTGGGCGCTGTCCTGGCCCTCCTGGGCACCACCGGCCGAGCCATCGGCGGCCGCCCGCACTGGTACTGACCGACCAACCCTGTCGACCAGCCCCGCTGACGACGCTCACACCGCGGGGCTGGCTCAGGCGCGGAAGTGAGCGATGGCGTCGTCGAAGAGGGCTTCGTATCGGTCGAGAACGACGTCCCAGCCGTAGTTGTCGACCACGAACCGCCGACCCCCCGCACCCATGGTCTCCCTGAGTTCCTTGCTGGCCATCAACTCGTCGAGCGTGGTTTCGAACTCCGCGAAGCCCCGGTAGGCCAATCCGCCACCGCTGCGTCGGGCCTGACCGGCCAGCACATCGCAGTGGCCCTGCACCATCGCTGGGCGCTCTTGGGCCCACGCCTCACACAACGCCATCGAGAAGCTCTCGAAGTACGAGGGCATCACGAACACGTCGGCGGCGGCGAGAGCGTTCAATCGCATCTCGTCTGACACGTAGCCCGTCGCGCGCAGATCATCCTGGTCCTTGAAAGTGGTGACAGGATCGCCCACGATCACGAGCGTGAGGTCGGACGGGTTGCGCTGCTTGTAGGCGCGAAAGAAGGCGACGAGTTCGTCAGACCCCTTCGACGGGTCGACACGCCCGAGATACAGCAGCAACGGCCTGTCGCCGAGGCCATGAGCCCTCCGGAACGCCGCACCGTCTCCTCGCTCGTCGACGTCGATGCCGATGCCGGTGATGGCGGAGGGTCGCTTCGCCGGACCTCGGCCCCATACCAGCGACTCCTCTTCCGGTGTGAGGAATCCGAAGGCGTCGGGCGCAGCGAACACCGGGTCGAAGACCCGCATCCCGAATGGAGGTTCGTCATGGGCGGTCGGTTGGAGAACGGTCGGCAACAGACGTCCCGCCACCGGCAGACCCCAGACGGTGGTTGCGTAGAGGTACGTGACGAACATCGCCACGTCCATGCTCGGCGCGTTCTCCTCGAGCCACGACCCGAGGCCTTCGACGACTGGTCCCTGACGCCGGATCCACTGCTCTTCCTGAGACAACGGCACCGGGCGCGTACCGAACGCTGTCCGCCCGTACAACCGTCCGAACACGTCGGTGTCCCGGGTCTCGGTGACGGGTAGGCGATGCACCGTGACGCCGTTCACCATCTCCACGCCGGGGGCGTACGCAGGCTCCCACGTGACGTAGGAGTGAGCGTTCGACGTGATGACGTGCACGTCGTGGTCCCGCGCTGCCAGATGCTCCGCCAGGAGACGGGTCAGTGTCTCGGCCCCTCCACCGATGTCGGCGCCGTAACGGTGGATACCGAGCAGGATCCGCATCACAGCATGGCCTCGATCGCTGCAACGTGGCGGGTGAGCACACGATCGGGTTCGAACTGTCGGCTGTGGCGGTGACCTCGGGTGATGAGCTCGTGGCGGAGTCGGTCTCGATCTGCGAGCTCCCACATCGCCTCGGCGGCCACCACGGGGCCATCGCTCGGCGCGAGCAGCAGGCCCGCATTGCCGACAGTCTCCGGCAGCGCGCCGACTGCGCGCGCCAGCACAGGAGTGCCGAAGCGCATCGCCTCGACCACCGGCAGGCAGAAGCCTTCATGCCCCGTGAGCGTCACGAAGACGTCCGCCGCCCGGAGATACGAGGCGAGCACCGCGTCGGGTGCCTTGCCGACGAAGCGGACGTTCTCCAGGTTGCAGTGACGTGCGAGACGGCGGAGGGATTCGGTGTAACCCTGATGGCGGCCGGCACCGATGATCGCCACCCGCGGGTGCCAATCCCGGTAGGTGGCCAGCACATGAGCCGCCTCGATGAGCTGGTGCACCTGCTTGTGGGGCAGGAGCTGGCCCACGAACACGAACAACGGTCCGCCCTCATCGGCGAGTCGCACGTCGGTCGTGGCATCGCCCGGGAGCTCGACGAGCCGATCGATGTTCATGATCGGCGGAATCACCTCGACGTCGCGGTAGCCGAGCTCGAGAAGCTCGTCGGCGTTGAACGAGGAATCGGCGATCGTGCCCATCACGAAGGGCCGGAGCAGTCTCAGTTCCTCGCGGCCGCGTCGCGTCAGCGCCGCGAGCGACGGATCCCAACCTTCGAAGAACTCGGCAGGCGTGATGTTGTGATAGACGAGGATGATCGGTCGCCGGGCGCGGGCCAAGGCGTCCAGCGCCGGCGGACAGCCGATGCTGCAGTGGTAGATCACCGGTCCGTCCCCGGACGAGGCCAACGCGTCCAGCCCCTTGACCTCATGGCGGACGTCTTCGTCAGCAGCCCCCGCGAAGACGTCGCTCTCGACCACCGTCCGCAAGGTGTCACGAAGCATGAGTGTGAGATTCGTGACGGCGTCGCCCGACGAGGCACCGGCGATCACCTGGTCGATGCGCATCAGCGCGTTGCGACGACTTGGACGTCCTGGGCGGCGAACAGGAGGGCGTTCAACCGACGGAAGTTCTCGTCGAGCTGGTCGTCTTCGCCGGTCAACACCATCATGTCGTCATCGGGCGGCGGCGACGCGTAGCTGACTTCCACGTGCGTGAAACCGACGCTCTTCAGAAGCAGTTCCAGGTAGGCAGGGTGGACGAACCGCACGTGCGTGGGGTCGAGCCAGAAGCCGCGGGCGTGGGTGAACACCGACTGGCAGTTGGGCGTCTCGACCACGAGCTTCCCGCCCGGACGCAGCACTCTGTGCGACTCCGCTGCCAAAGCCACGAGCTGTTGGGCCGTGAGGTGCTCGATCACCTGGATCGCGACCACTCCCCCGAGACTCTCGGTCGGCCGATTCGTGAGGTCTACGAGGCCGTCTCCCGCGACCACGTCGAGACCGTCGCGGCGGGCCGCGTCGGCCAGACGACCGTCGAGCTCGACCCCGCGTGCCTCCACGTTGCGCTCTCCCAGGAGCTCGAGGAACTCGCCTCGACCACAGCCGATGTCGAGCACGGGGTCGAACCCGACCAGCCGATCGGCGAGCGACCCGTAGTGGGCTCGCATCGCCGTCGACTCACCACGGAATGCGGCTTCGAAGGCATCGTTGGTGATCGGCGAGTGCAGCGACGCCAGAACCGGATGCTGTTCGAGAGCGACGAGGCGAGCCTCGAGATCGTCAGGGATGGGCACGTCGATCCCGGTGGTCCGCTCGAGCCGAGCGATGCGCTCCTGGAGCGCGGGAAGCTGCATCGCGACCGCTGGGTCCGCACCGCCAGCCACCAGCTGATTCATCGACTCCCGTACGCCGACCAACGCACTGACCACTGCGAGGCCGAACTCGTGCGATTGGGCGGCAAGACCGTCGATCTGTCGCCCGACGATCTTGGCGATCAGCCGGTGCAGCTTGGTGCCGCCTGGCAAGGCGCTGTCGGTGGTGATGCGGTGCCGGCCGAAATCGGTCGCCGAGCGTACGTTCTCGATGAGATCGGTCAACGGACCGAGGGCGCCGTCGGATGTACGCCCCGACAGGAGTTGGACGCGGAAGCGGTCGAGCTCGTCCTCCAACCCGGGCGGATACTCGCCGGCCGCTCGCTTCGACGCGACTCGGTCTCGAATCCGAGCCAAGACATGGTCGAGCGAGCCTTGGTCGTCGTCGGTTGCCACGGCGGGCGAGCATAGTGACCGCTGCGCTGGAGCCCAATGAAGGGCCTCGAGGACACGCCAGCCGTTGGACTCCACCACCTCGCCGAACAGGCGGACCTCGCACTCAGGCGGCGATCTGCCCCACGGTGTGGATCAACAGGCCGGCCATCCCACCCACGATGGTGCCGTTGATGCGGATGAACTGGAGATCACGGCCCAACAGCAACTCGAGCCGCGTCGCCGTCTCCTCACCATCCCACTCCTCGATGGTCGAGCTGATGAGGCGACCGATCTCGTCGCCGAAGGTGTCGACCACCGCGCGCACCGTCGACTCGACCACCTCGTCGGCGCGGGCCATCAACGCCTCGTCCTGGCGGAAGCGCCGCGCCGCTCGGTCGATCATCTCGCCGATCCGGACCCGCAGCACCGACTCGTCGTCGAGCGCCTGCGTGCGCAACGCCTCCTTCGTGTCACTCCAGAGCGATTCGAGGAAGTGCCGCAGCGCCGGATGGTCGAGGAGATCGCGCTTGAGCTCCTCGGCGCGGCGCCGCCAGACCTCGTCGTGCTCGAGGCGGTCGACGACCCGCTGCACCACGACGTCGATGCGCTGTCGGAGCTCGTCGGATCCGCCGACGGTGTCGCCGCGGATGATCGCCCGGACGCCCGACAGGAGCCGCTCGAAGATGCGGTCGTCGATGACATCGGGGAGCCACCACGGCGCCTCCCTCCCGAACCGCTCGCGCAGCAGGTGCTCGTTCTCCTCGAGAAAGACGTCGAGGCCTCGCAGCACGGCGTCGACCAGCTCGCGGTGGCGGCCCTCGTCGGTGACGATCTCGAGCAGGCGGCCGGCCAGCGGCGCGACGTCGACCCCTTCGAGGCGCGACCGCACCTCGTGCTCGACGACGTGCACCAGGTCGTCGTCCTCGACCACCTCGGCGAGCCGGACGGCCAGCGCCGCGCCATACCCCGCGAGCTTCACGGCGTTGTCGGGCTCGAGCACCCAGGCCGAGCTGCGCTGGGCGACGCCGACCGCACGGACCCGCTCGCCGACCACGTCGGCGTTGAGGAAGTGCTGCTGCACGAACTCGCCCAGCGTCTCACCGAATGCGTCCTTGCGGGTGACGATGACCGCCGTGTGCGGGATCGGCAGCCCCAGCGGGTGACGGAAGATGGCGACCACGGCGAACCAGTCGGCCAGGCCACCGACCATGGCGGCCTCGAGCCCGGCACGGAGGTAGCCGGCACCGCCGGCGTCGTCGGTGGTGAAGGCCACCACCAGGAAGGCCATTGCCACGAGGGCGAGCAGGCCCGTCGCACGGCGCTTCGCTCGGCGGATGCCGACGGAGTTGGACGCCTGTAGCGGCGGCAGGGTGGTCGCAGTCACGAGCAGGCTCCTGGGATCGTTCCGCCGAGCACCGTGGCGCACAGCTCGTCGTAGTCGCCACGGGCGATCACCTGGCGTCGTTGTGCGAACGGTCCGTCGCCGATGGTGGTCCGGACCTCGCCACCGTCATCGCAGTCGCGGACGGTCACGATCCGGTCGTCTCGCAGCCAGTGCGCACTGCGTCGACGCCCCACACCGGTGTGGGTGGTGCTGATCGCGCAGAACGCCGTCACGTCCCGGGCATCGAGGTGATCGGCGAGCTCGCGGTAGCGGAACGGCGTGCTGCCGGCTCGGAGGCCGAGATGGTCTCGGCGGGTTCCCGGCACCCAACTGCCCCACGCGTCGTTCCGGGTGACGTCGGCACCCGGCGCGATGGGAGCGGAGGGGCCGAGGTAGGGGTCGACGAGCTCGCCGTCGACGACGAGGACCGAGTGGTAGTCGACGAGCGGTGCGTCGTTCCCGTGGCGGAGGTGCTCGACGAGCAGCCGCACGTCGTGCCCCATCGCCGTGAGCACGCCGCCCAAGCCCGTGCAGTAGGGCCAGCACGACCACGATGCCCACGACCCGGCGAGACGAGCGTCGAGCGCGGTCGCGGGGTCGGCACCCGGCGGACGATCACCCCGATCGACGGCCGCCCACTTCGCGGTGGACCCGGCGGGGAGCCAGGCCCGGAACGCGACGACCACGTCCTCGACCGCGTCGTGACGAGCCGCCCCGATGGCCCTCAGCACGTCGGCAGCCAGCGCGTCGTCGACGCGGGGATACATGGACATCGGGCCAGCTTGCCCGATCGGCACCGCCACCTCGCGACGGCCGGGCGGCTACTCGCGCGCTGCCTCGGCCCGGCCGACGGCTCCATGGTCCAGCTCTTGGTCGTCGTCGAGCGCCACGACGACGCGCCGGATGCGACCGGCGAACTCGAACGGCGCCTCGTAGTCCGACACCGGCGAGACACGGTCGCGACCGACGTCGAGCCCGCTCCACGAGATCGTGACGACGAAGATGCGATCGGTCTCGAAGCCACCCACGTCGTCGCCGTCGATCGACAGTGTGCCCACACCCTTGGCCCGGCCACCGAAGGCGGTCTGGCGGTCCATGCGGAACCGAAGGGTCGATGCCCCAGCGGGGATCGGACGGTCGGACCGGACCACTTGGTGATGGCCGCCGACGTTGAGGTCGTGGACGAGGTGCCCGTCCTGCACGAAGAGCGAGTAGCCCGAGGTCTCGTCGCCGTGGGCGAGCAACACGCCGTCGCCGCCCTCGAGCACCTCGGCGGTGATGGTGTACGAGCGGCTCCGCAGGTCCGGTGCGGCGTCGGATGGCACGTGGCCCATCCCGGCCCAGAACTCGTAGCGGGTGCGCCCGCCGCGGTGTCGCTCGGCGTTCTCGGCGAATCGCTCGGCGAAGCGATCGTCGAGCGGCAGGACCTGGTTGCGCTCGGCCTCGGCCCACCAGCGCGCCTGGAGGTCCACCAGCCGTTCCGGCTCGTCGGAGGCCAGGTCGTGCACCTCCGAGAAGTCGTCGTCGAGGTGATAGAGCTCCCACACGTCGTCGGCGAAGGCCGTGTAGGGCGGGTGGTAGGCGACGGCCTTCCAGCCGTCGTGCCAGATGCCCCGATGGCCGAACATCTCGAAGTACTGCGTCGACTTGGGCGGTGGCGCGGCGGGATCGTCGAACGTCGACCGGAACGACGCACCGTCGAGCGGCTGCTGGGTGACGCCGCCGATCGCGTCCGGCAGATCGACGCCGAGGACGTCGAGCACCGTGGGCACGAGGTCGTTGGCGTGGCAGAACTGCGGGCGGATCTCACCGCGAGCCGAGATCCCCCCGGGCCAGGCGACGACCAGCGGGTCGCGGATGCCGCCACCGTGGGTGTTCTGCTTGTAGCGCTTGAGTGGCGTGTTGGCCGCCATCGACCAGCCCCACGGGAAGTTCGAGTGGGTGCCCGGCCCACCCAACGAATCGAGGTTGGCGAGCTTGTCCTCGAGCGACTCCTTCTGGGCGTTGAAGGGGCCCATGGCGTTGACGAAGCCGCTGGGACCGCCCTCCTGGCTGGCGCCGTTGTCGGAGAGCACCAGGACGATCGTGTCGTCGGACATGCCGGCCTCGTCGAGGAATGCCGTGAGGCGGGCGATCTGGCGATCGGCGTGGTCGAGCATCGCGGCGTACGCGGCTTGGAGCCGGACGAAGACCTTCTGCTCGTCGGCCGTGTGGTCGTCCCACGCCTCGACCTGGTCGTTGCGAGGCGGCAGCTCGGTGGCTGGCGGGACCACCCCGAGCTCGATCTGGCGGGCCAGGCGCTCGGCGCGGGTGACGTCCCAGCCCTTCTCGAAGACCGGGACGTAGGAGTCGATGATGTCCTTCGGTGCCTGGTGGGGCGCGTGGCACGCACCGAACGCGACCCAGGTCAGCCACGGCTCGTCAGGGACGCCGGCGCGGTGGTCCTTGAGGAACTCGATCGCCTTGTCCACGACGTCGATCGACAGGTGATAGCCGTCGTCGAAGGTGCCGGGCGGGTCGACGTGGTGGTTGTCGTGCACGAGCTCGGGCGCGTACTGGTCGGTCTCGGCGTCGAGGAACCCGTAGAAGCGGTCGAAACCCCGCTGCAACGGCCAGCCGTCGTACGGGCCGGTGGGGCCGGTCTCGGTCAACGGCGTGACGTGCCACTTGCCGGTGAGGTACGAGCGGTACCCGTACGGCTTCAGCAGCTCGGCGACGGTGCCGGCCGAGCGGGCGATCTTGCCCCGGTACCCCGGGAACCCCGAGTCGAAGTTGGCCAGGCACCCCACACCGACGTTGTGGTGGTTGCGGCCCGTGAGGAGGGCCGCACGGGTGGTCGAGCACATCGCCGTGGTGTGGAAGCCCGAGTAGCGCAGACCCCGAGCAGCGATGGCGTCGATGGCCGGCGTGGCGATCTCGGAGCCGTAGCAGCCGAAGTCGGAGAAGCCGACGTCGTCGAACAGGACGACGAGGACGTTGGGCGCCCGGCCCGGTACGGGCAGTTGCGTGGTCGGCCAGTGCGGCGTGGACTCCCCCACCGTGGTGCCGATGCGTCCGTCGAAGCGCTCGTCCATGTGACGAACCTACGCACCCCCCGGCGTACCATGCCCGGCGTGTCCCGACCCGACGATCGTGCCGAAGCGACACCGTCCCGGCCCGGACGGCGAGCGCTCGCCGTCCGTCTGATCGAGGAGACCGGCGGCCGCGCCGTGGGCAGCCCGGTCGCCGAGGTGCTCCACCCCGCCGCGCCCGAGCGTCACGGTCCGGCCCTCCCCCTCGACAAGGTCCCCGGCGACGTCGTACGGCGCGCCATCGGCAAGCTCAACCGCCTGGTCATCAACCGCGCCGGCGGGCTCGTGCTGCGCAGTCGGCGCGTGTCCAACGCCGACCTCGTCCACGCCATCCACCTCCTCGAACGCCGGGTCGATGAACTCGAGCAGCGACTGGCCCGCGAGGCCCGCGAGGACCCGCTGGGCACAGACCGTTGAGGCCGCCGGCACGGGTCGCGATCCTCAAACCCGACTACGGCTCGAACGGCGGCTTCGAGCGCCTGCTCGAGAGCCTCACCGAATCGCTGCGCGCGGACGGCGTCGCGGTCGAGCCCGTCGGCTTCGACGCGCTGTCCCGATCGCCACGGTGCTTCGGGATCCCGGTGCCGTCCGGCGTGCGCGACCAGCACCACGAGTACTTCCAGTACCTGTCCCTCGTCGAGCGGATGGACGAGCTCGACCTCGACCGATTCGACGTCGTCGTGACGTCACAGCCTCCGACCTACCTCGTCCGGCATCCGCGCGTGGTGGCGGTCTTCTACCACCAGGCCCGCGTGTTCTACGACCTGTCCGACGTGGCCGTCGCGTCCGGTGTCGTGGAGCCCGACGTCCACGCTGCAGCCGTCGAACAGATCCGCCGTCTCGACCGCAGCCGGGTCGGCGACGTACGGACCTGGCTGGCGGGGTCGCAGGAGGTCGCCGACCGTCTGACCCACTACTGGGACATCCCCACCGAACGGATCGTCCCCTTCCGGGCCGGGCCGATGATCTCCACCGCGCCGCACACCGCAGCGCCCTACGATCCCGCCGGACCGGCGCTGTGCGTCAGCCGCCACGAGTGGCCCAAGCGGACCGAGCTCGTCGTCCAGGCCGCCCACGTCGACCGTGCCGGAAGCTACGAACTGGTCGGCGGCGGGAGCCGACTCGACTGGGTCCGAACGGTCGATGCACGCTTCGCGGCCGATCCGATCGCGGCCCGAGTCGACGATCCCGATGCCACGTGGCGCAACACCGGTCCCCGCCTCCTGGCCGGGCCGTTGGGGACGGGGCCGGGCGAGATCGGCCCCGGCACCACGAACCTGCGAATCCACGGCGAGACCGACGATGCCGCCCGAGACGCGGCCTACGATCGTGCCGGCGTCGTCATCGCCCCCGCCTTCCGTGAGGACTACGGGCTCACCGTCCTCGAGGCGTTCGAGCGTGGGCGGCCGGTCATCGTCTGCAACGACGGGGGCGGGCTCGTCGAGCTGGTCGAGGGAACGGGCGCCGGCATCGTGGTCGACCCGACCGCAAGCGCCATCGCCAACACCGTGCAGGAGCTCCGTGTCTCCCCCGTTCGTGCCCGAGGGCTTGCCGAAGCCGCCGCAGAGATGGCCGGGCGGTTCCGGCACGCGGGAGCCGTCGCAACGCTGCGCGACGCCGTCGAAGCGGCGCTGCGGGGCGGCTGACCAACGGTTCGGGGCCGGCCGGAACTCCGGTCTGCCAGGGGCGGCTGAGTACGGTGCACGGCGTGAAGCTCGTCATCCAGATCCCCTGTCTCAACGAAGAAGAGCAGCTTCCGGCGACGCTCGCCGACCTTCCCCGCGAGGTCGAGGGCTTCGACACCGTCGAGTACCTCATCATCGACGACGGCTCCACGGACCGCACGGTCGAGGTCGCACGAGCCAACGGCGTGCACCACATCGTCAAGCTCACCAACAACAAGGGCCTGGCGTTCGCGTTCCAGGCCGGGCTCGACGCATGCCTCAAGATCGGCGCCGACGTCATCGTCAACACCGACGCCGACAACCAGTACTCCGCCGCCGACCTGCCCAAACTCGTGGCGCCGATCATCGCCGGCGACGCCGACATGGTCATCGGCGACCGCGACGTGATGTCCATCGAGCACTTCTCGGCGTCGAAGAAGCGGCTCCAGCGCCTCGGCTCGTGGGTGGTCCGCCAGGCATCGGACACGGACGTTCCCGACGCGACCTCCGGGTACCGCGCCTACAACCGCGAGGCCGCGCTCGGGCTGGTGGTTGTCTCGAAGTTCACCTACACACTCGAGTCGCTCATCCAGGCGGGCAAGTCACTCACCGCGGTCAGCCACGTGACCATCGGAACCAACGAGAAGACGCGGGAGTCCCGACTCTTCGGCTCGCAGTGGACCTACATCCGGCGCAACATGCTGGCGATCTTCCGCATCTACACGGGATGGGAGCCGCTCGCCGTCTTCTCACTCCTCGCCGGCGCCCTGATCCTCGCGGCGCTGGGCGCCTGGAGTCCATTCGTCTACGGGTGGATCGTCAACGGCGACCGCAGCGGGCATCTGCAATCGATCATCCTCGGCGGCGTGCTGTTCATGGCCGCGGTCCAGGTCTTCGCGCTGGGGGTCATCGCCGACCTGGTGGCCGCGCACCGCATCATCTCGCAGCGAACACTCGAGCGGGTCCGTCGCATCGAGCTCAAGGTGGGCGTCGAGCCCTCCCACTACGAGGCCGTTCCTCAGGACCTCTTCACTTCCGAGGCCTGAGTCCGTACACTCCCGTCCGGGCGGCTCCCCGGACACCGAGGGAAACCACGTGAACCTCCTGTACAGACGCGCCCCCCGCCCCACGACCCGACTCGACGAACCGGTTCATGTTCGGCGCGAACGTGCCGATGGGTCTTCCATGAAGCGGATCCGTCGCGCCCTCGCCGCCACCATGCTGGTGGCCGCCACCCTCGCTGCGGGCGTGGCCGTCGCCCCCGCGGCCGACGCCGCCGGCCCCTCCACCGTCGACATCAGGGGCCGGGGATGGGGCCATGGACGGGGCATGAGCCAGTTCGGGGCATGGGGCTACGCCCGCGACTACGGCTGGACCTCGGACCGGATCCTCGACCACTACTACGGCGGCACCCATGCCGCCGGCGAAGGCAGCTATGACTCACCGGTGAACCCGGGGTACGTGCGCGTCAACCTCCAGGCGGTGGCCAACTCCAGCGTGCTGGTGTTCGGCGTCGAAGGCGGCTCGACGCTCTCGATCAGCGGTGCCGAGGGCGTCACCATCCCTGGCGACCACAAGGCCGTGCAGCTGGTCCGCAACGGCGCCAACTGGGAGGTCTACTCCGGTGGTGGGTGCGGCGGCCCCTGGGGCCACCGCGGCACCGCCAGCAACCTGGTGACCATCGGCCGCGGCACGGGCAACGACCAGCTCATGCTCTGCCAGAGCGGCAAGACGACCTGGTACCCGGGCTCGCTCCGGGCCTACACCGACGGATCGATCACGCGGGCCATCAACATCACGACGATCGAGGAGTACCTCCGCAGCGTCGTCCCGGCCGAGATGCCGGCGTCGTGGCACGGCGAGGCGCTCGAGGTGCAGGCG
>JBFJNI010000085.1:0-15495 GCA_041618235.1 Acidimicrobiales bacterium | reverse complement strand
GGCCGGTCGCCGAGACCGGCCCGTTCCGCGCCTGGTGCCCCGTGGTGGGCGATTGGTGATCGGGCGGCCGGCGGACGACGATGGAGCCGTGCGTCGCCGAACCTTCCTTCTCCTCCTCGCCGGCCTGCTGCTCCTCGGGGCCTCGACGTCGGTGATGACCGCAGGTGCCGACCCTGCGGTCACGGGTCAGACCGAGACGACCGAACCCGGCTCGAGCACCACCGAGCTCCCGCCGGCGGA
This sequence comes from Acidimicrobiales bacterium, assembly GCA_041618235.1. Classification (GTDB taxonomy): domain Bacteria; phylum Actinomycetota; class Acidimicrobiia; order Acidimicrobiales; family Salinilacustritrichaceae; genus Salinilacustrithrix. Next base: position 15,255 of record JBFJNI010000085.1, on the reverse strand, counting down.
GATGATCCCGCGCCCCAACTCGGGCGTGGCCCCGACCGACGCCGGCGACCGCGGCGGCGGCCTCCAGACCGTCGTGTTCGTGCTGGTGCTCGCCGGCACCGGGCTCATCGCACTGTTGGTCTGGCGCGAGAGCAAGAAGGCTCGGACCGCTCGAGGCTTCTGAGCGTCCACTCGCGGCCCGACCCGACGTCGGTCGCTGGGGGATCAGCGCAGGTACTGGTCGCAGGCGTCGAAGCCGTCGAGGAACCCGACGCGGAACGACGACGTGCGCTCGAACGCCGTGACGTCGTCGTCGCCGCCGAACGCCAGGAAGGCGATGATGATCTCGTCGAGATCGCCCGGCGACAGCACGAGCCGCTGCTCGGGGATCTGGCGGAGGAACTCGGCGGCCGAGTAGACGCCGGTGAGGCAGTCGGCCTGCAGGCCACGGCGGTCGGCGTCGAGCATCCCGAGCTGCGACTGCGCCGAGATGGCGTACAGCCGGGCGAGCTCGCCGCCGAAGGCGAAGTCGCCGATCTCGGCCAACGCGGGGATCAGGCCGACCTGGTCGATGTAGATGGTGTCGTCGGGGACGCAGTAGAAGGACGCCAGCTCGAGCTCGGTACGGTCGAACGACTCGGCACCGCAGGTCACGGTGTCGACGGCGGGATCGAAGGCGACGAAGTCGTCGATGGGGTCCCAGCGCCGCCCCCGCTCGTCGAACAGGGCGGCGTAGAACGACTCGAGGTCGGCGACCAACGGCTCGATCAGCTCGTCGAGGGGCAGGTTCCCGCCCTGGATCCGGTCGTCGACGCTGCCGAAGGGTATGGCCACCACCTCGGGTGGATCCGACTCGTAGGACGTGCAGGCGACCGCCCCGCCCTCGAAGCCGTCCTGGAACGCCGACACGCGGTCGAAGCCGCTGCCGTGGGCGTTGGAGTCACGGGCCGACACCCCGATGGTGTCGCGCAGTTCCAGGAAACCGCCGACGGCCTGGTCGAGGGCGTCGGCACTGGTCGAGAACGTCGCGATCCGATCGTCGACGTCGTCGACCCAGGCGCCGGCGAAGCAGTCGGCCTGGAGCTCGAGCGTGACGGTGCGGCCACGGACGTCGGCCCGGGCCTGGATGGCGTGGGCGTACTCGTGCGCCATCACGATGCCCACCGTGAGCGCCCCGTACTTCTCCTGGAGGTCCGGGATCAGCGCCACGCGGTCCCAGGCGATGAGGTCCTCGTCGGGGCAGTAGAGGGCGTTGGCCTCGATGTCGTCGTACGCAAGAGGATCGGGCCCGCACGCGGGTGTCGCCGTGGTCGGTCCGTACGCCACGAACCCGCCCGACAGCCGCTCGAACGGACCGTCGTAGATCGCTGGGTAGGTCTCCGCCCAGTAGTCCTCGAGGTCGTCCAGCGCGGTGGCGACCACCTCGTCCGGGTCGGTTTCCACGTCGCCGATCGTGGGGTCGTCCGGGGCGGGGCCCACCCCGTCGTCCGGTCCGGAGCTCAAGGTCAGCGTCGACTCGGTGCACGCGCCCAGGACCAGGAGCAAGACGATGAAGATGATCCCGCGGTGCCGCCGCATGGTTCGAAGCTACCGGTTCGGCCGAGCTCCGCAGCTCCGCCGACCGGGTGGGTCAGGCGTCCTCGACGGTGAGGGGCTTGCGCCGGCCCCGGCTGCGACCCGGCGCTGCCTCCGCGGGCTCGTCGGGGACCTCGTCGAGGACCTCGATCTTCGTCTCGTCGCGACCGGCCGACGGGCGGAGGGCCGCGGCGTACTCGGGCGGCGTGGGGCGACGAGTGGGGAGCTGGAACTCGTGGTCGGGCGCGGCATCGGCGTCGGCGCCCAGGGCGTCGCGCAGTTCGCGCAGGGTGGCCTGGAGCTCGGCGCGGTCGGCTCGCTGGTTCTGCACGATGAGCAGACCCACGCCGATGAGCACGAGGCAGAGGCCGGCGATGCCGCCGGAGATCAGGTAGGGGAACTGGCTGGGTACGCGGTCGACGCTGGCTGCGCCGTTCCACCCGAGGAACACCAGCAACAGGCCGGCGCCACAGAGACCCACGCCCAGCTTGCCGCCGAGATCGCTCCAGAACTGCTTCATCTTCTAACTCCCGAGGTAGGTCTCACGCAGGTTGGCCGACTGGATCTCGTCGCCCACGCCCTCGTAGACGAGGGTTCCCTGCTCCATGATCAGTGCGCGGTCGGCGTAGGGCAGGATGCCGACGTTCTGCTCGACGATGAGGACGGTGACGCCGTCACGGTTGATCTGCTTGACGACCTCGAACACCACGGTGGCGAGGGCGGGTGACAGGCCGAGCGATGCCTCGTCGATGATCAGCAGCCGCGGCGCCGACATCATGGCCCGGCTGATGGCGAGCATCTGCTGCTCGCCGCCGGACAGCGTGCCGGCCACCTGGTCCTGTCGCTCGGCGACGCGAGGGAAGTACTGGTACACCAGGTCGCGCTGGCGCTCGAACAGGGCCTTGTCGCCCCGCTTGGTCCAGTTGCCCATCTTGAGGTTCTCGAGCACCGTGAGGCGAGGGAACAGGCGTCGGCCTTCGGGAGACAGCGAGATGCCCATCTCGACCAGCGACGCCGGCGGCTTCCCGCTGATGTCCTGGCCGTCGAACACGATGCGGCCGTTCCAGGGCGCACGCATGCCGGCGATGGTGGTGACGGTGGTGGTCTTGCCTGCGCCATTGAGCCCGAACAGCACTGCCGTCTCGCCCTCCTCGACGCCGAAGCTGATGCCGTGCAGCACCTCGAAGTCGTAGCCGACGGTCAGGTTCTCGATCTCGAGCAGCGCCACGTCAGACTCCCTGCGCCGCGAACTCGGCCGAGCCCGGCTTGGCGTCGGGGTCTTCGCCCAGGTATGCCTTGACGACCTCGGGATGGTTGCGCACGTCGTTGGGCTGGCCCTCGCAGAGGGTCTCGCCGAAGTTGAGGCAGTACATGTAGTCGGACACGCGGGTCACGAGCGGCACGTGGTGGTCGATCATCACGATGGTGAGCCGGAAGTCCTCGCGGATCTGGAGCAGGAAGTCGCCGAGCGCGTCGGCCTCTTCGGGGCCGAGGCCCGAGCCCGGCTCATCGAGCAGCAACAGGTCGGGATCGGTGGCCAGCACGGCCGCGATCTCCAGCCGCTTCTGGATGCCGTACGGGAGGCCCTGTACCCGGGTGTCCCAGAGGTGCCCGAGGTCGATGAGGTCGAGGATGGCGCGGGCCCGCTCGGTGGTGTGCTGTTCGACCTCGAAGGTCTTCGGTGAGCCGAACATGCCGGCGAACGCGCCGTAGCGGACCTCGAGGTGCTGGGCCGACTTGAGGTTCTCGCCCACCGTGGAGCCCTTCACGAGACCGACGTTCTGGAACGTGCGTCCCATGCCGAGGTCGGCGCGCTGGTGGACCTCGAGGTCGGTGACGTCCTGGCCGCGGAACCGGACCCGACCCGAGGTGGGCTCGTAGAAGCCGGTGATGCAGTTGAACAGCGTGGTCTTGCCGGCGCCGTTGGGGCCGATGATGCCGCAGATCTCCCACTGGTCGACGCGCAGGTTGACGTCGCGCAGCGCTTGGACGCCGCCGAAGCGGATCGAGACGTCCCGTGTCTCGAGCACCGTGGTGTGCTCGTCGGACTGGATGGGCTCAGGCGCGGACATCGGTGATCATGACCTCCTTGTCGGCCGGCACCCAGCGGAACCGTCCGCCACCGAGCCACTGGGTGAACGGCTTGGCCAACTGGCCGAAGCCGCCGGGCAGCAGCGTGAGGGTGAGGAGCAGCAGCACCGGGCCGATGACCAGCGGGGCGAACTCGGGGGAGAGGTCGATGAAGTCGAGCACCGGTTCGGCGCCGGGCAGCTTCTCGATGAGGTAGCCGTTGCGCAGGAAGGCGAAGAACATCGAGCCGAGCACCACGCCGAGACGGTTTCGGAGGCCGCCGACGGTGGTCATCAGCACGAAGATGAGGGCGAGGTTGAAGTCGAACGGGTTGGCGACCACGCGGAGGTCTCGGTGGGCGAGCAGACCGCCGGCGAGGCCGGCGAAGAGCCCGGCGGTGACGAAGGCGACCAGCGTGTAGGACTTGGTGTTGATGCCCCACGTCTGGGCCACACGGGGGTTCTCGCGCAGCGCCAGCAGTGCTCGCCCGGCCTTGGTCTTGATGAGGCGCCAGTCGACGAAGAGCACCGCCAGCAGGCCGATGAGGCAGAAGTAGTAGTAGCGGTAGTCGGACTCGAAACCGGTGGGTCGCGGCGCGTCGTTGCCCGCGGTGCCGCCGGTGAAGGCCTCGATGGCGAAGATGGACTGCTGCGCCATCACGCCGTAGACGAGGGTGACGAGGGCGAAGTACAGGCCCGACAGCCGCAGGGACACGAGTCCGAGCAGGAGGGCCTGGATGCCGCCGATGATGGCGGCGACGATGACCCCGAGCACGACCTCCTGGGTCATGTCGGTGACGACGTAGGCCGAGGTGAAGGCGCCGATGCCGACGAACGCCTGATGGCCCAGGGACACCTGACCGGCGTACCCGATGAGCACGTTGAGCGACAGGCCGATGATGGCGAACACCACGGCTTCGCTCATGCGGTTGGCGTCGGATGCCGGCACCGAGAACGGCGACAGGACGTTGGACGGATAGAGCAGCACGAGCCAGGCGAGGAACGCCATGGCCGCGACACGGAACGCCCAGCCGGCGGGGGAGACCACCAGCGGGGGCTCGGTCGCACCGAGCGCGTCGTCGGGGCTCTGGTCGGGGCCGGTGGTGTCGTCGGGGATCGTGGCCGTCATCTACGCGGTCCTCCCACCGAGCAGGCCCTCGGGCTTGATCAGCAGCACGACGAGGAGCACCACGAACACGCTGACGGAGGAGGCGCCGGGGATGAAGTCGAACGTCGACAGACGGCCGAACGACTCGAGCATGCCGATGATCATCCCGCCGGTGACCGCGCCGGGAAGGCTGGTGAGTCCGCCGATGACGGCGGCGGTGAAGCCGGGGATCAGGGCGAGACCGGTGATCGCTCCGGGGGTGAACGAGTTGCCGCCCTGGAGGAGGATGCCGGCCGTGGCGCCCAGCAGACCGGAGATGCCCCACACCATCATCGAGATGCGGGTCACGTTGAGGCCGACGAGCGCCGATGCGTCGGCGTCCTGGCTGGCGGCGAGGACGGCGAGGCCGTACGGCGAGCGGAAGAACAGGGTGAGGCCGATGACGGCGACGATGAGCAGGAGGAGCGTGAGCAGGCGCTGGCCCGAGACCTGGACGCCGAGCACGCTGACGCCGTTGGCCGGGGTGAGCGGGTCGAGGAACTTCAACGCGTTGTCACCGGTGCGCCAGAACGCCACGCCGATCGCCAGCAGCGCGGTGCCGGCGGTGGCGACGAGCAGGGTGACCTTGGGGCCCTGCGAGAGCGGGCGGATCACGAACCGCTCGGTGAGCAGCGACGCCACCACGCCGCACACGATGCCGAACACGGCGGCCAGCGGATACGGGAGGCTCCAGTTGGCGAACGCGAACCAGGTGCCGTAGACGGCGATGGTGCCGAACTCGGCCTGGGCGAAGTTGAAGATGCCGCTCGACCGGTAGACGAGCACCAACCCGAGCGCGATGAGCGCGTAGACCGCGCCGTTGACGACGCCGATCACCAGCGACTGGAAGATGTCGGTGCCCGAGATGGCGAAGAGCATCAGAAGCCCGAGACGAACTGGCCGATGGTCTTGTAGGTCTTGCTGGCGCAGTCGGCCTGGAGCACGTGGACCTGCTTGGCCCCCAGGTGGTTCTGGGCCGAGAACTGCACCGCGGGGTACACGTTGGTCTTGAAGCTCGCCCCGCCCTCGAGCGTCGACACGAAGCTCTGGCGGCTCACGCCTTCGCCCGACGCCAGGAACATCTGGTGGATGGTCTTGTTCAGCCCCCACAGCGCGAGCGCCAGGTCGTCGGGCTCCTTGTTGAGCTGCGCCCGGTACTGCTTCTTGAAGTCGGGGTCGAGCTTGTCGATCACGTCGAGCTGGGGGAAGGGCGAGAAGAAGATCGCCTTGTCGACCGAGTTGCGGGCCTGGCAGCCGATGTTCGCGACCGTGTTGAGGCCGGACGTGAGGCCGGGGCCGATCCACTGCGGGAAGTAGTTCTGGCCTGCGGCCGCCGCTGCGATGTTGAGGAACGTGGTCGGGCTCGAGAGGAAGTACATGACCTCGGCGCCCGAGGTCGACATCTCGGACGCGATGCCCAGCGCCTGGTTCTGCGTGGCGCTCTTGGGGATCCGCTTGTTGTAGACGATGTCGAGTCCGCCGTCCTTGGCCGCCTTGTTGATGCTGGCGTAGGCGTCGTTGAACGAACCCGAGTCGGCGACCGCGATGCCGAACTTCTTGCCCGGGAACATCTTCTTGGTCATCTGCACGAGCTGGGGTGACTGCTGGGCGTAGCTCTCGGACACCGCGAAGTAGGCCCGGATGCCGAGGAGGCCCTCCTCGTTCACGCCGGCCGAGAGATAGGGGACGCCGACGCTGTTGGCGTACTGGGCGCAGGCGGTGATCTGGTCGGCACCGCCGCCGCCGACGAGCATGAAGACCTTGTTCTCGGTGACCATCTTCTTGCACTTGGCCACCGCGGTGCGGGGGTCGAACTGATCGTCTTCGAACACGATGCGGACGTTCTTGCCGAACAGGCCGCCGTTGGCGTTGACGAAGTTCCAGTAGACGTCCTTGCCCTCGTCGAACGAGGTCTGCGGGATCGGGGCCGCCCCGGTCACGGGCGCGTGGACGCCGATGATGATCTCCTTGTCGGTGATGCCGGTGCGATCGCCGGCCGCAGCCTGGCCGCCGCCACCGCCGCCACCCGTGCCACCACCGGTGCCGCCGCCACCGCCGGCGGTTCCTCCCGTGCCGCCGCCGGTGTCGCCGCCGGTGTCGCCACCGCCAGCGCTGCCGCCGCCGGCGTCGCCGCCGGACCCGGTGTCGCCGCCGATGTCGCCACCGAGATCGCCGCCGATGTCGCCACCCGTGCCGTCGTCGAAGCCGCCGCCACCGGTGCCGTCGTCGAACCCGGTGCCGCCGTCGAAGCCTCCGGAGGATCCGTTGCCGCCGGCGGCGACGTTGGCGACATCGGCCTTCTGGCCGCAGGCCGCGGCGACGAGGACGAAGATCGAGAGCAGGGCGACGAGCAGACCGGAACGACGGCGCATTCAGAGTCCTTTCATGGCGCGGGCGCGAGCTTCGAGGGCTCGGCTGACCCCGCGTTGGCGGATGGTGGTGACGGGCTGGCCGGCGGCGCCGAACCAGTAGGAGATGACGAGCATCATCCCCAGCAGGAGCGGGAATGCCAGGACGACGATCAGCGGGAGGTTGCCCATGAGGTCGCCGGCACGGCTGACGGCGGGTTCGGCGTCGGGGGCGTCGACGACCGGTGGTGCGGCCGTCTCGTCGCCGCCGTCGTCGGTGAGGTCGGGCTGGGGAGATGACAGGGTCGTCGGAGGCGAGGTGACGACGGGCGGCGAGAAGATGCCACCGCCGCCGGAACCGCTGTTGCCGAAGCCGACGTCGGAGGGCGGGTCGGCGAAGGTGGTCGGCGTCTCGAACGGGTTCTCGCCCGAGCTCGGGGCGGGGTCGCTCTCGAGGTCGATCTCGATGTCGTCGCCGCCCTTGAAGACGGCCTGGAACGGGCCGGTCTCCTCGAAGTCGGGGACCACGACCACGCCGTCGGCCCGGATGGTGCCGAACGTGTCGAACCAGAGGGTGCCGATGGGTGCGAGGTCGAAGGTCCAGGTGCCGTCGTCGTCCCGGACGCCGGACGCCGACGCGGCCTCGCAGTCGTAGGTGGGGCGTGACGGCCATTCGCTGTTCTCGCCACCGACCCAGAAGTCGGTGATCGGGCACGCCTTCAGGGCGGCGACGGCCGTGCCCTGGTTTCCACGGGCGTCGGGGTCCTCGGTGAGCTCCATCGTGAACGACCGCACGGTGGCACCGGGGCCGTCGTCGGGCTGGATGCCGACGGCCAGGATCGCGGTGGGCTCGGCGTCCGGCGTGGTCTGACCGGTCCCCACGACGAGGTCGCCCGCCGGGATGCCCGGGGGCGGGGGGATGGTCACGGGCCCCGCCGGCGTCGACGTCGACACGTTCGCCTGGTTCCACCAACCGGTCTTGTCGATGGTGGCGCCGTCGGTGGCGGCGTAGGCGCCGTTCCACGGCACGAGCGCGGCCAGCAGCGCGCCGAGCGCGAAGAGGAGGGTGCGGTGGGGTGAGCGTCGTGCGGGCAATGAGACCCCGTTCGGCGGGAGTTGGTGTCTCTGATTCGGCGCAAATGGTACCCGTCGGTAACCAGCGCGGACCAAGCGCGTCGCGTCTCGCCCTACGCTGCGCTCGTGGATGACCCCGACCTCGCAGGCGACCGCTGGGCATCCGACGTCGTCCTCTCCGACGGCTCGACCATCCATGTCCGGCCGATCCGACCCGACGACGGCGACGGTCTCGTCGACTTCCACGAGCGCCAGTCGCGCGAGTCGATCTACTTCCGCTTCTTCAGCCCGCGCCCGCATCTGTCCGACAAGGACGTCCACCACCTGACCAACGTCGACGGCATCGACCGCATGGCCTTCGTGGCCGAGCGCGACGACGAGCTGCTCGGCGTGGCCCGCTACGACCGCTACGGAAACCGGCCGGTGGCCGAGGTCGCCTTCTTCACCGACGATCGCTACAACGGCCGTGGCATCGCCACCGTGCTGCTCGAGTACCTCGCCGCGCATGCCCGTGAGGTGGGGATCGCCCGCTTCGAGGCCCAGGTCCTGCCGTCCAACCGACGGATGGTCCGCGTGTTCCAGCAGGCGGGGTTCGAGGCATCGAGCGAGTTCGCCGACGGCATCATCGAGGTCAGCTTCGCCATCGAACCGAGCGAGTCCGCGGTCGAGGCGATGGCCGAGCGAGCGCAGCGCGCCGAACGCCAGGCGGTCGTCCGGTTGCTCGAGCCCCGGGCGGTCGCGGTCATCGGCGCCGGCCGTGATCCGTCGGGCATCGGTCACCGAGTGCTCCGGAACCTGCTCGCCGAGCCCTTCGGCGGGTCGGTCCACCCGGTCCACCCCGAGGCGGCGGCCATCGCCGGCGTGAAGGCAGCCCCCGCGGTGCGGGACCTCCCCGAGGAGGTCGACCTCGCGGTCATCTGCGTGCCGGCCGCCGAGGTCGCCAAGGTGGTCGAGGAGTGCGGTCGGGCCCGCATCGCCGCGGTCGTGATCATCTCGGCCGGTTTCGCCGAGACGGGGGCCGACGGCGAGGCGGCGCAGGCCGAGGTCGTGGCCACCGCCCGGCGCTTCGGCGTCCGGGTACTGGGGCCGAACTGCCTCGGGGTCATCAACACCGACCCCGCCATCCGTCTCCATGCGACGTTCGCCGAGATCTCCCCGATCCCGGGACGGGTCGGGCTGCTGTCGCAGTCGGGCACGATGGGTGCGGTCATCCTCGAGCGCGCCCGACGGGTGGGTCTGGGCATCTCGAGCTTCGTGGCGGTCGGGAACAAGGCCGACCTGTCGGGCAACGACCTGCTGCTGTACTGGCTCGACGACGAGCGCACCGACGTCGTGCTGCTCTACCTCGAGTCGTTCGGCAACCCCCGCCGCTTCGGTCGCAACGTGCGTCGGGTGGCGGCCACCAAGCCGGTCTTCGCCGTGCGATCCGGTGCCGCGCTCGAGATGGACACTGCCGGCTGGCTCGACGACGACACCATCGACGCCCTCCTGCGACAGACCGGGGTCGTCCGGGTGCCCACCATCGCCGCCCTGCTCGACGCCGCCCTCGTGGCCAGCCACCAGCCGGTGCCGACGGGGACCCGCATCGCCGTCATCGGCAACAGCGGAGGCAGTGCGTCGATGGCGGCCGACGCCTGCATCGACGCCGGGCTCGAACTCGCCGAGTTCTCCCCCGAGACCGTCAGCGCCACCCGCACGCTCCGGCTGCACGGTCGGCCCGGACCCAACCCGGTCGACCTGCGCTACGACGCCACGGCCGATCAGTACGCCGAGGTCCTGGCGCCGGTGCTGGTCGATCCCGAGGTCGACGTCGTCCTCGTGGTGCACGCGCCCTACGACACCGACGATCGCGGCCACATCGAGGCGGTGCTCGACCGCGCCGCCGCCGAACATCCCGAGACCACGATCGTCGCCTGCATCTACGGCCCCCATCCGCCGGTCACCGCCGGCGGCGTCCCCGTCTTCGACTTCCCCGACGAGGCGGCCCACGCCATCGGCCGCTACGTGCGGTACGCATCGTGGCGGGCCGGCCAGGAGTTGGGCGAGGTCCTCGCCGTCGACGACCCCGACCGCGTGCGCGCCGTCGTCGCCGCCACGCTCGACCGCCCTCAGCCCACGACGATCTCGCCCGAGACCGCTCGTGCGGTGCTGGCCGCCGCCGGTCTCGCGCCCGTGCCCGTGTGGGTCCTGCGCGATCTCGACGACCTGTCCGGAGTCGACGTCGCCGGTCCCGTCGCCGTGAAGGCCGATCACCATCGGCCCGGCGCCACCACCCGCGAGCTCGGTGTCGCGCTCGACCTCCACGACGCCGATGATCGAGCCGAGGCCGCGCAGGAGATCGCCGAGGCGATGGGTGACCATGCCTTCCCGATGATCGTGCAGCCGATGGTCGCCGCCGGCACCGACGTGCGGATCGCGATCGAGACCCACCCGATCGTCGGGCCCGTGGTGCGCGTCGGCCCCGGTGGTGGCGCCGGCCGGTTCGCCGATGCCCCGAGGCGGGTCTTGCCGCTCACCGACCTGGCAGCGTCCGAGCTGGTTGCCGAGTCCGGCGTCGCCGAGATGCTCGACGGCCCCGCCACGCTGCACCTGGTCGACCTGGTCCGTCGGCTCACCGCTGTCGTCGACGCTGCGCCCGAGATCGTCGAGCTGACCTGCGATCCCGTCATCGTCCGTCCCGATGCCGCCGACGTCGTCGAGGTACGGATCACCATCGCCCCGGTCCAAGCCGACACGTCGCCGCCGGTCCGGCGCCTCGAGACGTCCGACTGAAGGGTCTGGCGCTACCTCGGCAGGCCGAGTACCCGGTCGCCGTGATCCTGCAGGGCGACCGGAGCGCGCTACCTCGGCAGGCCGAGTACCCGGTCGCCGAGGATGTTGCGAAGGATCTGCGTCGTGCCGCCCATGATCGTGTACCCCGGGGCGTAGCAGATGTTGCGCGCAACCCGCCGCCGTAGCCCCTCGTCGGCGAGCGTGGCGTGCGGGCCGAGTGCCCGACCGCAGAACTCGGCGACCCGGATCTCGAACTCGGTGCCGAACGTCTTGGTCGCCGCCGAGAAGCCGCGCGGTGCCTGGTTCAGCGTCTCGCGGAGCACCAGCAGCCGACCGATGCGATACGCCGTCTCGATCTCGGCCATCTCCTGTCGGACCAGCGGGTCGGAGGTGTCGATCTGCTCGACGCAGTCGAGGTAGAGCCGCTTGTTGGAGACCAGCCGGTCGATGCCGCCGCGCTCGTGTTCCATCTGGCGCATCAGTTGGCCGAAGCTGCCGTTGAGCTCGCCGACCATGTTCTCGGCCGGGACACGCACGTCGTCGAAGTAGATCTCGCAGAAGTGCTCGTCGTCGGTCATGTCGCGGATCGGTACCACGCTGATGCCGGGCGAGCCCATGTCGACGATGAACTCGGTGAGGCCCTTGTGCTTGGGGGCGTCGGGGTCGGTGCGGGCGATGAGGTAGCACCACTCGGACTGGGCGCCGCCCGAGTTCCAGATCTTCTGGCCGTTGATGATCCACTCGCTGCCGTCGCGGACCGCAGTGGTGCGAAGCGAGGCGACGTCGGAGCCGGCGTCGGGCTCGGACATGCCGATGCACCACATCGACTCGCCGGCGATGATGCCGGGCAGCCACTTCTTGCGCTGCTCGTCGGTGCCGAACTGCAGCAGGGTCGGACCCATCTGTCGGTCGGCGAACCAGCTGCCGGCGATGGGCGCGCCCTCGGTGATGAGCTCCTCGAAGACCACGAAGCGTTCGAGCGCGCTCCGTCCACCGCCGCCCCACTCGGTGGGCCAGGTCATGCCCAACCAGCCACGGGACGAGAGCTCCCTGGCGAACTCGCGGTCGGTCTGGGCGATCCACGAGTCCTCGTGGAACCAGCGCCCTTCGGAGGCCTTGCGGCCGACCTCCCGGGCCTCGTCAGCGAGGGCGAGCAGCTCTGGCGTCCACGAGAAATCCATGAGGTGACGCTACGTCAGGCGAGTGAGCTCGCGTGGATCGCCCGGCAGCGCCGGTGGTGGAGCCGCATCGGCCAAGCTGGCGTGGTGCAGATCCGCCGCATCCGTCCCGACGAACACGACGCGCTCGGACGCCTCACCGTCGAGGCGTACCGGACGATCGACGAAGACGATCCCGTCGTGCTCGAGGGCGGCTACGCCGACGAGTTGGCCGACGTCGCCCATCGTGCCGCCGTGGCCGATGTGCTCGTGGCCGTGGACGATGACGGCACCCTGCTCGGAGGCCTCACCCTGGTGCCCCCGGGTCCGAACCCGATGGCCGAGCACTCGGTGGAGGGGGCGGCCTCGATCCGCATGCTGGCGGTCGCCCCCTCCGCCCGGCGGCGGGGCATCGCCCGGTTGCTGACCGAGGCCGCCCTCGAGCTGGCCCGGTCACACGGCGCTCCGGAGGTCGTGCTCCACTCGTCCACCCGCATGCTCGCCGCCCACCAGCTCTACGGGGGGATGGGCTTCACCCGCGCTCCCGAGCTCGACTGGAACCCGATCCCCGGCGTCGACCTGTTGGGTTTCCGTCTCCGGCTCGCCACCGCGTAGCTCGGCGTCCTGGGCCAGAGCGTCCCAGACGACCCGCTCGATCGCGACCCGCCGGGCTCGGGCGTGCTTCCGGATCCTCCGGCGGGTCGCTCCGGGAATGACGCCGACCCGGTATCGACCGCGGCCCACCCGCACGATCCGCCCTCGTCGGATCTCGAGCCGGAGGAGGTCGGACACGGCCCGACTCGGTCGGTCACCGAATCGGAATCCCCATCCCATGATGGTCTCGACGAGCTCGGCCACCGTCCACACCCGCGGCTCCGGCCCGTCGACGAGATCGGTGAGCAGGTAGCAGAGCTCGAGCCCGGCGATCCGGCGGGGATGGTCCCAGGGGACCGGGGATCGGGGCGACGGGCAGCCGGCGTCTCGGTCGCCGGCCGCGGGCTGGCTGGTGGAGGGGCTGTTGGTGGCAGGCGAACGATGCATCTGGCAACTGTCCACGCGCCCGGTGACAACAACCCGGCGGCATCGGGGGGGGGGGGGCACTTGTCTTCGACAATGCTCGTCGCCTGGCGGGGTGCGGCTCGCTACGTTCCGGGGGTGCCCATTCCCTTCTACGGTGCGTCGCACCCCGACCTGTTCGCAATCGAACGCGGGGCGATGGACCGCTCGGGTGCCGTCGTCGCCGCCCTGGACGAACGGCTCCCCGAGCGGGGCATCGTCGTCGACGTCGGCGCTGGAGATGGCTTCACGGCGGCACGCCTGGCGACCGATCGTCGCCGGATCGTCCCGGTCGAGCCGGCGGAAGGCATGCGGCGGCAGGCTGCATCGGGTCTGCCGTTCGTCGGCGGCGTGGCCGAGACGCTCCCGTTCCGCAGCGGCGCATGCGACGCTGCCTTCGCGACCTGGTCGTACTTCTTCACTGGCGAGGGCTGGGACCCGGCCCCCGGCATCGCCGAGCTCCATCGGGTGGTCCGGCCCGGTGGACCTCTGCTCGTCGTCGACAACCTCGGCGGCGACGAGTTCACGGCGATGGCCCCCCACGACATCGCAGCGGACCGGGAGCACTGGCGTCGCCTCGGATTCGGCTGCGACGAGATCACCACCGACTTCACCTTCACGCATGCAGACGATGCTCGGGCGCTGCTCGACCTCTACTTCGGCCCCGCCCCCCGTGCGGACCCGGAGTTGTCCTACACGTACCGAGTGGGGTTGTTCCACGCCACCAGCACCGGGCCGCCCTCACACGGGTGGCGCGGCGCAGGCTGATCCGCGAGCGGACCATCGCCCAGTCGCCGGTTGTCGAAGACAAGCGGCGCCGAAGCGTCACGGCGCCCGAGCCGCTCAGTCGGCGACGAGGACGATCTTGCCGAGCTTGCCGCCCGCCGCGAACCGCTCGTAGGCGGCGGGCGCGGCGGACAGGGGGAAGGTGGCCTCGACGGGCACGGTCAGCTGGCCGGACGCCAGCAGCGGCACGACGTGGCGGATCATCGCCTGGGCGGCGGCGGCCTTCTCCTCGAGCGGGCGGGCTCGCAGGGTCGAGGCCCGGATGGTGGCCCGCATCTGCATGAGGTCGAGCAGAGACAGCTCGGTGGTGGGGCCGGCACCGACCCCGATGATCATGATCCGGCCCCAGGGGGCGAGCGCCGCGATGTTGCCGGGCCAGTTGGGGGCGCCGACGAGCTCGAGGATCACGTCGAACGGGCCGGCGTCGACGAAGTCGGCCGGGTCGACCACCGTGGTGGCCCCGAGGGCACGTACCGCGTCGTGGTGGTCGGGGTTGCGGACGGTCGCGGTGACGATGCATCCGGCGGCGGCCGCGAGCTGGACGGCGGCGGTGCCGACGCCACCGGCCGCGCCGTGGATGCAGACCCGTTCGCCCATGGCCAGACCGACCTGGGTGAAGAGGGCGTCGTGGGCGGTGGTGAAGGTCTCGGCGAACCCGCCCGCCTCGGCCCAGGACAGGCCGTCGGGCACCGGCAGCAGATGGCGCTCGTGGACGACGGCCAGCTCGGCCATGGCGCCACCGCCGACGACGGCCATGACGCGGTCGCCGACCGACCAGCCCGTCACCGCGTCGCCGAGCGCAGCGACCTCGCCGGCCAGCTCGAGACCGGGGATGTCGGCGGGGGAGCCGGGCGGGGCCGGGTAGAACCCCATCACCTGCAGGCGATCGGCCGAGTTGACGCCGGCGGCTCGCACCCGGACCAGCACCTCGCCGGTGCCGGGCACCGGGTCGGGGCGCTCGTCCCAGACCAGCGCCTGGTCGACGATGGTGTTGGCGCGCATCAGCGCTGGTTCATGGGGACGTAGTCGCGGACGCCCGGGCCGGTGTAGAGCTGACGGGGACGGGCGATGCGCTGGTCCTGCTCGAGCAGCTCGACCCAGTGCGCCAGCCAGCCCGAGGTGCGGGGGATGGCGAAGAGCACCGTGAACATCGAGGTGGGGAAGCCCATGGCCTGGTAGATGAGGCCCGAGTAGAAGTCGACGTTCGGGTAGAGCTTGCGCGAGATGAAGTAGTCGTCGGACAGGGCGACCTCTTCCAGCTTCAGCGCGATGTCGAGCAGCGGGCTCTTGCC
>JBFJNI010000084.1:0-15765 GCA_041618235.1 Acidimicrobiales bacterium | reverse complement strand
GACCTCGTCGGCGAACGTCCGCATGCTGTCTCGGTGCATGTCATCGATGTCGCCCGCCATCTGGCGGAGCTCCTTCGGGCTGATCTGCACGCAGTTACCTCCTGCTTGCTTTCTGTGGATGGGAATGACTGGGATTCGAGACTTCGACCGCCGTCGATCACTCGACGACGAGCGTGCCCTCCATGAAGGGGTGGAAGCTGCAGTAGAAGTCGTAGGAGCCGGGCGCGTCGGGCACCGTGAAAACCCCGTCGGCGCCGGCGGCGATCGACTCACTGTTGAACTCGCCTTGACGAGCCGTCACGGTGTGGGGCGTTCCGTCCTCGTTCTTCACCGAGACCTCCGAGCCAGCGGCCGCCTTGATCGGGGTCGGGTCGTAGGTGAAGTCGACGATGTCGATCGTGTCCGACTCGGTGGCGGCGGCGCTGTCCGAGTTGTCACCGGAGGTGTCGACGGGGGCCGAACCGGAGTCGGCCGCATCGTCGTCGCCGCAGGCGGCGAAGAGGAGCGCACCAGTGGTGAGCAGAGCGACGAGCATGCGTGGTGGGGTCACGAACACTTCTACGGAGCCGTCGGACCTCCGGATGAGAATTCTGCCGATTGCGGTGATGGCCTGATCGGGCCAGCCCGTCCAGGACCCGATCCGGCGGGATCAGAGATCGAGGCTCGACAGCTCCGGGATCCAGCCACCGGCACGTCGGCGGGCCTCGATGAACCGAGCCCGAGTCGCTCGTCGTCGGTCGTCGTCGATGGCCGGCTCGACCGCGGTGCCCGCGGCGCGGCTCGCGACCGCGTCGGTCAGGTCGGGCCAGGTGCCGACCGCGGTGCCGGCCAGGAACCCGGCGCCGAGCGCGGTGGCCTCGCGTTGGGCCGAGACCTCGACCGTGTGCCCGGTGGCGTCGGCGAGCGCCTGCGTGAAGACCCGGTTGCGGCTCATGCCGCCGTCGACGTGCAGGGCGCCGATGGACTGGCCGGTGTCGGCCTCGGTGGCGTCGACGAGGTCGGCGCCGCGTTGGGCGACACCTTCGAGCACGGCGCGGACCACGTGGGCGCGTGTGGTGCCGCGGGTGGCGCCCAGCAGCAGGCCACGGGCGCCGTGGTCCCAGTCGGGTGTGCCGGTGCCGGACAGCGAGGGCACGAAGGTGACGTCGCCGGTGTCGGGAACCGACGCGGCGACCGCTTCGGACTGCTCGGCGCTGTCGATGAGCCCGAGGCCGTCGCGGAGCCACTCGACCGACGTCCCCGCCGAGAGCATGACGGCCTCGCGTCCCCAGACGGTGCGGTGGGCATCGCGCCAGGCGATGATCGGGAACGTCCCCACCGTGGGTGCCGGCCCGGGGTGGTCGCCGAGGCAGACGTCGAGCATGCCTCCGGTGCCGAAGGTGATCTTGGCCAGGCCCGGTTCGATGCAGCCCTGACCGACCATCGACGCCTGCTGGTCGCCGACGAGGGCGGTGAGGGGTGGGGCGCCGTCGATGACGGTGTCGTCGATGTGTCCGGTGGTGTCGACGAGCTCGGGCAAGCAGCCCGGCGGGATGCCGAGTCGTTCGAGCAGGGCGTCGTCCCACCCGCCGGCCGCCGCGTCGTACAGCCCCGTGACCAGGACGTTGGTGGCGTCGGACACGTGCCGGCGTCCGCCGGTGAGGTGCCACGCCAACCACGAGTCGACGGTGCCGATCCGGACGTCGTCGGCGTCGACGCCGTCGTCGTCGGCCCGCTGGATCAGCCACTCAGCCTTCGTTGCCGTCTGGTTCGGGGCCACGACCACGCCTTCGGCGCGCAGCTCGAGGCAGCGCCCGACCGTGCGCAGGTCCTGCCATCCGATGCCGGGCCCGATGGGCTCGCCGGTCCGGGCGTGCCAGGCGATGGTCGACGCCCGCTGGTTGGCGATGCCGACCGCATCGACCGGGCCGGCGAGGGCCCGCACCCGCTCGGCCAGGCCCAGCGCGGTCTGGGCCAGGGTCGTGGGGTCGAACTCGACCAGCCCGGGATGCGGCGTCGACGGCAGCGCTTCGACGTGCTGCTCGTGGTCGGTGGTGCCGTCGGGCCGCACGATCACGGCCCTGATGCCCGACGTCCCGACGTCGATGACGAGGATGCTCACCGGCTGACGACCGTCATCGACGGGGATTCCTGGCCCGGTGGTCGGCGTAGAGACCGCCGGTCATGCCCGATGCCGCCGACAACAGGGCGAACACCGGCAGCGCCGCCCAGGTGACCGAGTCGCCGGATGCCAGCAACCGGATGATGCCGACCGACTGCACGAGGACATAGGCGCTGAGCGCCGCCAGCGCGCTGTTGGTGAGCGGGGCATCGGGCCGCCGGACCGCGGCGGCGTAGCCGCCGGCGACCATGGCACCGACGATCACCAGGAACAGCACCAGCAGCCACGCGGAGTCGTCCTCGACCCGCCCGGTGGCGTCGAGCGTCTGGGCGAGCAGCGCCGCGGGCACCGCCACGGCCAGCGTCACCAGTGCGCCGATGGCGACCGCCGGTGGGTGGATCGGCGCGTTCACGGGTAGGCGACGTCGCCGAACGGTGCGGGCAGGCCGAGCTTGCCCGGGTTGAGGATGCCGTTCGGGTCGAGCGCGTCCTTGACCGCGGTGAGGACGTCGAAGCCCCCGCCGAGTGCCTCGGCCACGAACCGGCTCCGGTTGAGGCCGACGCCGTGGTGGTGGCTGAGCGCCCCGCCGTTGGCGAGCACGCTGCGTTGGCCCGCGTCCCAGAAGTCCCGGTAGAGGCGGTCGCGGTCGTCGGCCTCGGGTTTGCCGGCGAAGGTGAAGTAGAGGCACGCCCCGTCGGGATAGGCGTGCGACTGGTGCGCGCTGGCGGCGAGTGCGCCGGGTACGGCGCGCAGGGCGTCGACGCCGGCGGTGTAGATCGCCTCGAGGCGCGACCACGGTGCGGCGATCTCCATCGTGTCGACCACGTAGCCCTTGCCGATGAGCCCCTCGAGGGCCGAGACCTCGTTGCGATGCCCCAGCCATTGCCCGACGAGGCTGCTGTCGAGGACCTCGGCGCCGTCGCACTCCTGCGCGACCACGGTCATCGCGGCGTCGACGACCACGGGGTCGCCTTCGTCCATCACGAGCAGCACGGCGAGGTCACCGGTCTGGTAGCTGCGGTCGGCCTCGATGGCGTCGTAGACCCGGAGCACGGCCGGGGTCGCGCCGCGTTGGATGATGCGTCGGCACGCGTCGTTGGCGGCGGCGAACGTGGCGAAGCCGAAGGCCGCGTGGCGTTCGGCCGCGGGAGCCGGGTGGAGGCGGAGGCGAGCACCGGTGATGATGCCCAGCGTGCCCTCGGAGCCGACGAAGAGCTGGTTGAGGTCGGGTCCCACCGCCGCTCGGGGCGCGCCGCCGGTGGTGATCTGTCGACCGTCGGCGAGCACGACGTCGAGGCCGAGGACCATGTCCTCGATCTTGCCGTAGCGGTTGGAGAGCTGCCCGGCGCCACGGCAGGCGAGCCAGCCACCCACGGTGGACAGCGCCACCGACTGCGGCCAGTGCCCCAGCGTGAGGCCCCGGCTGCGCAGCTCGAGCTCGAGGTGGTCGCCGAACGTGCCGGGCGCGACGTCGAGGACCATCGACTCGTCGTCGATCTCGAGGGGAGCGACGAGCGCGGTGGTGTCGAGGACGACGCCGCCGAACACGGGGACCGAGGCGCCGCACACGCCGGAGCGGCCGCCGGCGGCGGTGACGGGGACGCGAGCGGCGTTGCACAGGCGGAGCACGGCGCTCACCTGATCGGCGTCCGACGGCGTGACCACCACGCCGGCGAGGCCGGCGACCTGCCCTTCTGTTGCCCAGATCATGGCGCCGGGCCACCAGTCGCGGCTGGCCTCGGCCCGGACGGCGGCATCGGTGCTGACGGTGGCGCCCGTCTGGCGGAGCCGGTCGATCAGCGGATCGGGCACCGGCACCAGGGCGGTCGAGCGGGACGTGGCGTGTTCGGCCCCGCCCGCGATGGCGATGGGCGCGGTCGGCGCGCCGGGGCCGGCGGCCGGTAGGGCGGTGGGGTCCGAGGTGTCGTGCACGGCCGGCCACTGTACGGCGCCGATCTGGCGACATCTGACGGAACCGCTCGAGGTGAGGTGACGCCAGATCCTGACGGGTGGCTCAGCCGGCGCTCACGGGGAGGCCGGGGGTCTCCCGTTGGCGGGCGGCGATGGCCCGGAAGGTCTCGACCTCGCGACGGCGGGTGGCCTCGTCCCAGCCGAGCTCGGGACCGATGAGGGCGGCGACGTCGTCGGCGACCTGGGCGGCAGCGTCGCGCGCGAGCAGGAGCGCTCGGGTGCGGCGCGAAAGGACGTCGTCGAGCGAGCGGGCCATCTCGTAGCGGACCGCGTGGAGCGCTTCGGCCCGGAGGTAGGGGAGGCCGGGGACCAGCGGCTCGGCCAGTGAGTGGTCGCGCTCGATCATCGCCTCGAGCACCCGGGCCTCGCCGCCGAAGCGTCCGTGGAGGTGGCCGCGGATGCCGTCGGCCTCGCGGTCGAACCCGTCGGCGCCGAGGAGCCGCATCCGAGGTGTGCGGGAGCGTCGGAGCGAGCGGGGCAGGTCGAGCTGGTCGGCAACGACGTCGATGGTGTCGGCCGCCATCTCGCGGTACGTGGTGAGCTTGCCGCCGGTGACGGTGACGACCCCCGAGTCGGACGTGGTCACGGCATGACGGCGGGACAGGTCGGCCGTCCGGCCGGACGATGGGCCCTCGGGCGACGTGGTCTTCACCAGTGGCCGCAGACCGGCCCAGGTCCCGACCACGTGCTCGTCGCCGATCTCGGTGGTGGTCGAATGGTTGATGGCCCGGAGCAGGTAGTCGACGTCCTCGCGGGTGCACTGCGGATCGTCGAGGGGGCCGTCGTAGTCGGTGTCGGTGGTCCCGATGTAGGTGAACTCGGGATCGGCGCCCGGCGCGGCGGGCCACGGCACCACGAACACGGACCGCTTGTCCTTGGGCACCGGTGCGATGACGGCGATGTCGTTGCGGACCATCGACCACGGCACCGTGAGATGGATGCCCTTGGCCGGGCGGATCGAGTCGGGATCGCGACCCTCGTCGAGCGTGCGGATCTGGTCGGCCCACACGCCGGTGGCGTTGACGACGGCCTTGGCGCGGATGGTGTGACGGGTGACGTCGCCACCCGAGTCGCCGCCGCGGTCCGCGGCCTCGACCACGGCGCCGGTGACCCGGCCTCCGGTGCGGGTGAGCTCGACCACGCGGGTGTGGTTCACGCACACCGCCCCGTGCAGCTCGGCTGCCGTACGGGCGATGGTGACGGTGAGGCGGGCGTCGTCGGCCTGGGCGTCGTAATAGAGGTAGCTGGCCGCCACGCGCTCGGGCGGCAGCGTGGGCATGTGGGCGAGCGTCTCCTCCTTGGAGATCCGTTCGTGCAGCTTGCCGATGCGGGCGCCGCCGGTGAGGTCGTACATCCACATCGCCGAACCCAGTGCACGGGCGAGCTTGGGGTGGATGACACCCTCCTTGCCGAACATGGGGATGAGGAACGGCATGATCTTGACCAGGTGGGGGGCGTTGCGCAGCAGGCGCTGGCGCTCGCGCAGCGCCTCGTAGACCAGGCGCACGTCGCCCTGCTGGAGGTACCGGAGTCCGCCGTGGACGAGCTTGGAGCTCTTCGACGACGTGCCCGAGGCGAAGTCGTCACGTTCGACGAGCACGGTGCGCAGCCCGCGGCTGGCGGCGTCGAGCGCCACGCCGGCGCCGGTGATGCCGCCGCCGATGACGAGGACGTCGTAGGTGCCGTCCTCGAGCTTGCCGAGGTTGCGGGTGCGGTCGAAGGCGCCGATGGTCACGACGGGGAGGCTAGGCGTCCGCCCCGCGGGGGGATGATCGTGACCGGTCGGCCTGCCTCCTGCACGAGCTGCGCGCTGGTGCTCCCGAGCAGCGCCGCCGTGTTGGCGCCGACGCCGCGGCTGCCGACGACGATGAGGTCGGCGTCGATCTGGTCGGCGACGTCGAGCAGCGCGACCACGGGCGTGCCGTCGCGGAGCAGGTGGCGGTGGCGGACATCGGCCTCGTCGAGCGCGGCGGTCCACGAGCCCTCGAAGCGCTCGCGGATCTGGTCGCGGTTGGGCTCGCTGGGCACCGGTGCGGCCTCGGGGTCGAGGCGGTCGAGCAGGCCGACGACGTGCAGGGCGACGACCTCGGCGCCGGTGGCCCTCGCCAGTCCGGCGGTCCAACTGACCGCATCGAGGCTGTTGGTCGAGCCGTCGATGCCGACCAGGATCGTGCGCAACTCCATTGCGGGCTCCTCGTGGGGTATGGGTGGGCCTCCACCTTGGCCGATGCCACCGATCGGGGTGCCGATCGTTGTCACACCCCCCGGGTACGTTCGTCGCATGGCGATCGAGACCAGATGGGCGACCGTCGGCGGGTCGGCGTTCGAGGCGTTGGCCGAGGTCGTCGACACCGCGAAGGCCGGCGACCCGTTGCAGCCGGTCACGGTGGTCACGCCGTCGCCGGCGGCGGCGGTCCGACTGCGGCGTGAGCTCGCCCGCCGCTCCGGTGGCATCGCCGTGGTCGGCTTCCTCGCGCTCGACGCGCTGGCCGAGCAGGTGGCGGCTCCTCGGCTCGGGCTGGGCTCCGTCGTCGTCGGCGTCGATCGCGAGGTCGTCGTCGCCGCCATCCGCACCGAGCTCTCCACCACACCCGGCCGCTTCCGGGGCATCGAGCACCACCGCTCCACCTGGGAGACGCTGGCCCGCACCGTGGCCGAGGTCGCCGCCGCCGATGCCACCCAACGGGCGGCCATCGCCCGGTCCGGCGAGCTGGCGGCCGAGGTCGTCCGCGTCCACGACGCCATCGCCACGGGCGTCGGCACCGGGGGTCGCATCGACGTCCTGCGGGCTGCGGTCGCGCAGATCGAGGCCCATCCCCACTCGCTGCATCAGCTCGGTCCGGTGGTGATCCACCTGCCGGGGCGCCTCGATCGTCCTGCGGCCGAGTTCGTCCGCGCCCTGGGCCAGCGCACGTCCGTCACGCTCATCGGCGGGCTGTGCGGCGTCGACGTCGCCGATGCCATGGTCCGCGACCGCATCGTCGCCTTGGGTGGCACGCCTCCGCCCGCCGGCGCTGCGCCGGTCGCAGCTGCGCCCACGCGCGTCATCAGCACCAACGACATCGACGACGAGGTCCGCGCCGCGGTGCGCTCGTTGCTGGCCCATGCCGAGACGGGCGCGCCCCTCCACACCATGGCGCTGGTCCACCCGGCTGGCGCGCCCTACGCCCGTTCGGTCACCGAGGTGCTGCGCACCACAGGCATCCCGTTCTCGGGACCCAGCACCGAGACCCTCGGTCACACCGCACCGGGACGCGTGGTGCTCGGCATCCTCGACGTCGCCACCCATCGGTTCGCTCGCCAGACCGTGGTCGACCTGTGGTCATCCGGGGTGGTCGTCGGCGCCGACGGGCGGCTGGTCCGCTCGGTGGCGCTCGACCACCGGTCGCGTCGCCTCGGCGTCATCGGCGGCCGCCACGACTGGCGCAACCGGGTCGCCGCCAGGCGCCTCTGGCTCGAGCGCAACCCGGTCGCCGGCGACCGGTCGCCCGACGAGATGTCCGACGCGCTCGAACGCCGAGCCCGCGAGGTCGCCGAGCTCGGCGAGATCGACGCCGCCCTCACCACCCTCGAGGGCCTCCTCGATCGCCTACCCACCACGTGGCACGAGGCCGCCGGCTGGGTGGGCGAGGTGCTCGAGACCCTCTGCGGACCGGTGGTCCGGCGCACCGGATGGCCCACCCACGAGATCGAGGCCGACAACGCCATCCGTACCGCGGTCGGTCGCCTCGACGCGCTCGCCGCCGTCGAACCCGACCCACGGCCCGGGGTGGTGGTCGACACCATCCGAGCCGTGCTCGAGGGCCCGGCGCCGCGTCGCAGCGGCACGGGCGCCGGGATCCTGGTCACCACCATCGACCAGCCGCCGGTGGTGCCGCTGTCGGCCGTCGCCGTCGTCGGCCTGGCCGAGGGTCACATCCCGCGGGTCGGGCGCGACGACGTCCTGCTCTCCGACGACATCCGTCGGGCCGCCGGCCTGCCGGTCGCCGACGACGTCACCCTCGACCAACGGGTCGCACTCGCCACCGCATTGGCCTCCGGCGAGACCGAGCGCATCCTCACCTACGCCCGGTGCGACCAGCGCTCCGGCCGCCGGCAGGTGCCCAGCCGGTGGCTCGTCGACGCCATCGAGACGGCCACGGGCACCCGCCCCCGCACCGAGCCGCTCATCACCGGGGTCCCCATCGAGGGCGTCGATCTGCTCGAGATCGTCGAGAGCCACGGGGCCTCCATCGTCCGCGTGGCCGCCGGTGGTGCCGTCGCGCTCCACGCCGACGAGCACCGGATCGCAGCGCTGGCCGGTGCGTCGTTCGACGAGCACCCCGCCTCGCTCGACCCCATCACGTGCGCCGGTGCCTCCCTCAGTCGCCACCGGGCGGCCGACGCCTTCACCCGCTTCGACGGAAACCTCGCTGGCGACGGCGTCGACGTGCTGGCCGATGGCAACCGACATCTGTCGCCCACCGGCATCGAGACCTACGCCACCTGCCCCCGCAAGTGGTTCTTCCGCCAGGCGTTGGGCATCGGCGACGTCGACCGCCCCGAGGAGGTCGAGCGGCTCCAGGCACGCGACAAGGGCACCATCGCCCACACGATCCTCGAACGCTTCATCGGCGAGGCCATCGAGGCCGGCACCGTCCCGGCTCCCGACCAGCGGTGGGGCGCCGCCGGCGCCGCCCGGCTCACCGAGATCGCGGCCGAGGAGTTCGCCGACTTCGAGCGCCAAGGGCTCACCGGTCACCCGCGGTGGTGGGCCTTCGACCGCGACGAGATCGTCAGCGTGCTGTTGCAGACACTCGTCGACGACGACCGGCTCCGCCATGCGAACGACGCCACCCCGGTCGCGGTCGAGCTCACCTTCGGTCGTTCCGGCGCCGACCCCGTCCGAGTCCGGCTCGACGACGGTCGCGAGGTGCCTCTCGCCGGGCAGGCCGACCGCGTCGACACGGTCCCGGGCGGCGTCCGGGTCTACGACTACAAGTACGCCAGCTCCACGATGTACAAGCCGATCAACAAGGACATCGCCGATGGCGGCGACCCGCTCGACGGCGGCCGGCGCCTGCAGCTCCTCGCCTACGCCGAGGCTGCTGCGCAGCAGCGCGGGGTCGACCGCACCAGCGCCTGGTACTGGTTCCTCAAGCCCGGGCACACGGGCACGCAGGTGGGCTACGAGATCGGCCCCGAGCACCGCCAGCTCTTCCGCGAGGCGCTGCGCATCCTGGTCGACGGCGTGGGCGCCGGTCTGTACCCGGCCAACGCCGGCCCCGACGACTACTTCACCGGCACCAACAAGAACTGCGGCTACTGCGAGTTCGACTCGATCTGTCCCGCCGACCGCGAAGAGGAGTGGGAACGCGTGCGCGCCGACCCCGCCCTCGCCGAGGTCGTCCGCCTGGCCGAGGAGGGCGCGCCCGCCTTCCTGGTCACCGCAGCCGCCGGCGATGCCCCCGGAGGCCCCACCAACGGAGACACGCCATGACCGCCCCCCGCATCCCCGCCGATGCCGACGCTCGGGCACGCATCGTCGGCGAGCTCGATCAGACGTTGTTCGTCGAGGCCGGTGCCGGGTCCGGCAAGACGTCGTCGCTCGTCGGTCGTTTCGTCTCGCTGGTCCTGTCGGGCGCCGACGTCTCGGGCATCGCTGCCATCACCTTCACCGAAGCCGCCGCCGCCGAGCTGCGGGCCCGCATCCGTGAGGCCCTCGAAGACATCGTCGCCGGTCGTCCGCTCCGTGGAGTCGAGGCCGACGCCACCGGCGTCGAACGCGCCCGCGTCGCGCTCGACCACCTCGATCGGGCCACTATCGCCACGCTCCACGCCTTCGCCCAACGCATCCTGCTCAGCGCGCCCATCGAGGCCGGCCTCCCGCCGCGGGTAGAGGTCCACGACGAGATCTCCTCCGCGCTCCGCACCCAGGACCGATGGGCGGCCTTCGTCGGACGCCTGCTCGACCACGACGAGCTCGAGGTCACCTTGCTGGCGGCGCTGACGCTCGACATCACGATGGAGCACCTCGCGGCGATCTCGGCGACCTTCGACCAGAACTGGGATCTGCTGGTGGGCCTCGACCTCGATGCCGACCGCGGGCTGGTCATCGACGAATCCGCGATCACCCTGTCGGTCGAGCCGCTGTTCGAGGCTGCGGCCCAGGCACGGGAGCTCGCGGCGACCTGTGCCGATCCCGACGACAAGCTGGCTCGCTGGATCCGTGACGACATGGACGGGGTGCTCGCACCGCTCCGGGCGGCGACGGCCGATCCGTACGTCCTGCTCGAAGCCACCGACAAGCCGCCGAAGTGCAACTCGAACGGGCAGAAGGGCAATTGGCCCGACGACGGCAAGGCCCGCATCAACGAAGCGTGGAACGAAGCGCTCGCGCAGATCGTGGCGGCCCGCAACGCGATCGCCGACGTCGTCCTGCGGCGCCTCGCCGTCGAGGTGGTCGATCACACCCTGGCCGAAGCCGAGGCCCGGCGCCGCGAGGGCCGGCTCGAGTTCCACGATCTCCTCGTGCTCGCTCGGCAGGTGCTGCGCGACGATCGCAGCGTCCGTCGCCGGCTCCACGACCGCTACCGCCACCTGCTGATCGACGAGTTCCAGGACACCGATCCCATCCAGGTCGAGCTCGCCGTGCGCATCGCCGCCGACCCCGACCACGACACCGCCCTGCCGTGGGACGAGGTCGGCGTCGACGAGGGCCGGCTGTTCTTCGTCGGCGACCCGAAGCAGTCGATCTACCGGTTCCGGCGGGCCGACATCGATCTCTTCGTGCGCACCGCCGAGCGCCACCCGGCGGGGGCGACGCGGCTCGACACCAACTTCCGCACCGTCGAACCCGTCGTCGAGTTCTGCAACCGTGTGTTCGGCACCATCATCACCCGTCGCGAGGCCGAGGCGCCGGTGGCCACGGGTGGGCGGGCCGAGGTCGCCCAGCCCGCGTATGCGCCACTGCACGCCTGGCGGTCGGCCATCGAGGGTGACCCCGGGCCGGCCGTCGTGCTCCTCGGTGGCGAAGAGAAGGAGTCCACCGCCGACAGCCTGCGAACCGCCGAGGCCGCCGACATCGCCGGCACCCTGGCGCAGGCCGAGGCCGAGGGATGGCTGGTGCATCCCGAAGGGCTCGACGCGCCCCGTCCGTGCCGCTGGGGCGACATGGCGGTCCTGCTGCCCAGCCGGACCTCGCTGCCCCATCTGCGGCGTGCCCTCACCCGAGCCGAGGTGCCCTACCGGCTCGAGACCGGCAGCCTGGTCTACGCCACGACCGAGGTGCGCGAGCTCCTCGCCGTCCTCCGGGCCGTCGACGACCCGGGCGACGAGATCGCCGTGCTCGGCGCGCTCCGTTCCCGCGCCTATGGGTGCGGCGACGACGACCTGCTCGCGTGGCGTCGCGCCGGTGGCGCGTGGTCGCCGCTGGCGGCACCGGCCGCCGACGATCCCGGTGGCGACGGGCCCGTGGCCACCGCGTTGCGCGACCTGCGCGACCGCCATCGCAGCCGGCCGTTCCACACGGTGCCCGAGCTCGTCGAGGGGCTCGTGCGCCAGCGCCGCCTGCTCGAGATCTCGATGGCCGCCGACGGTCATCGCGACGCGTGGCGCCTGTACCGGGTCGTCATCGAGCACGCCCGCCAGTTCTCCGACGCCGAGCCCGGTGGGCTGCGCGACTTCCTCCGCTGGGCGGGGCTGCAGGCCGACGACAAGCGGCGGGCCACGGTGCCGGTGCTCCCCGAGGCCGACATCGACGCGGTTCGGATCATGACCGTCCACGGTGCCAAGGGGCTCGAGTTCGGCATCACCGCCGTGTCGGGCCTGTCCGGCCAGTTCCCCAACGGGGCGCGCGGTGCCACGGTCCGCTTCCGCCCGCAGGGTGGCTACGACGTGCGCATGAAGCACGGCCTGGAGACCGCGCAGTTCGACGAGCGGCGCACGGTCGAGGACATCATGGACGAGCACGAGGGCATCCGGCTCCTGTACGTCGCCCTCACCCGCGCCCGCGACCACCTCGTGGTGAGCCTCCACCACAAGACCTCGAAGTCGGTTCGCTGCCACGCCCACCGCCTCGCCGCCGCACTCGACGACGTCGACGATCTCGGTCCGGGCGTGGTCCGTCTGGCCGGTACGTCGTCGCACAAGGCCGACCACGCCGGGGCCGCCGACCGGGCCATCGCCAGCGTCGTCCCCGTCGGTGCCGCCGTCGACGCCGCCGCGGCCGACGCGTGGAACGCCGAGGTCGCGGCCTGGCGCCAGCGCCGGCACGACCTGCTGTCCGCGTCGGTCGGCGGCGGCTCGGTGTCAGCCACCGCGCTCAGCCGCCGGCTGGCGGACCTCGACGCCGCCGGCGGGACAGCCGACGACGAACCGCCCGAGCCCGTCACCGAGCCGTGGCGACGTGGCCGGGCCGGCACGTCGGTGGGCAGTGCCGTCCACGCGGTGCTCCAGCACACCGATCTCACCGATCCTTCCGGTGCCGATCTCGGTTCCCTCGCAGCGTGGCAGGCAGGCGTCGAGGGCGTGGCGTCGGCTGCGCCCGAGATCGAGGCCAAGGCCCGGGCGGCGCTCGGCAGCGACCTGGTGCGCCGGGCGGTTCGCGGGCGGTGGTGGCGGGAGGTGCACGTCGGGGTGCCGGTGGCCGCCATCCTCGGCGATGGCGGTGCCGCTCGTGGTCCTGGGTCGGTCGATCTGTTCGAGGGGTTCATCGACCTCCTCTTCGAGACCGACGAGGGGTTGGTCGTCGTCGACTACAAGACCGACGCCGTCCCCGACGATCGTGCCGTCTCCGCCGCGCTCGATCGCTACGCGCCACAGGGTGCGGCCTACGCTGTCGCCGTCGAAGCGGCGCTGGGCCGCCCGGTGGTGGGCGTGCACTTCCTGTTCCTGCGGGGCGACACCGCGGTCGACTCCCCGGTCACCGACCTCCCCGATCGCACCGCCGCCATCCGCCATGCGCTGGCGACGTGGGACCAGGATGGGTGACGTGACCGAACCCGTGCCCCGGGGCCGTCCCGAGACGATCAACGCCGTCACGCTGGGATCCACCGATCTCGAGACGGCGCACGAGTTCTACGCCGCCCTCGGGTTCGAGGTGGCCCACGGCGACCCCGCGGCGGGCTTCATCAGTTACGCCGTCGGGCCCACGTTCCTCAATCTCCAACAGGTCGAGTCCACCACCACCGGTTGGGGGCGCTTCATCGTGCACGTCGACGACGTCGATGCAATGTACGAACGCGCCGTGGCCGCCGGGTTCACGCCGAGCATGGAGCCGTCCGACGCCCCGTGGGGCGAGCGGTACTTCCACATCGACGACCCCGACGGCCACGAGGTGAGCTTCGCCCGCGTCCTCTGACCGGGCGTCGCCGGACTACTCGTCGTCTTCGCGGGGCTCCCACCACTGGCACCACCAGTCGCCGCCCACCAGGATGCGCAGCGTCTGGTGCCAGCAGTACGAGATCTCCTCGTCGGGGTCGAGGTAGTAGAGGCAGTTGTCGCAGCGCTCGTCCTTGTACGGGTGCCCCTTCAGGGTCGCCCGGTCCATGATGTCCTTCACCTCGAGCCAGATCTTGGAGTCGATCTCCTTGGGTTCGGGCTTGGGGATCTCGTAGTCAGACATGTGGTGCGGCCGGCCTTTCCTTCGGTCGTCGGTGGCGGTGAGCCCGCCCGGGCAGCGCGACATGGTTACCCGATGACGGACTCGTACAGTCGTCATGGTGACGCATGAGTCAGCCGACCTCCCACCCGGGAGCGTCCTCGATCGGGTCACCGACGAGTTCGACGAGACCTCGGTGCCCAAGGGCCTGCTCCGAGCCCACCGGGTCGCGGCGGGGGCGTGGGGCCGGCTGGTGGTGCGGCAGGGCGCGCTGCGGTTCGTGTTCGAGGACTCGCCCGACGAGCCCATCCACGTCGAGATCGGCGGCTCGGTCGTGATCCCGCCCGGTCGGCTCCACCACGTCGAGACCACCGGGCCGGTGCGGTTCGCCGTGGAGTTCCACGTCCCCCCGGCCGGCGCCGCCGATGCGTGAGGGTCAGGGCAGGCGGAACTCGAGGTCGGCGACGACCTCGGCGACGTCCATCTGGGCCTTCTGGAGCTTGCCCGAGTAGTCCCAGTTCATCGACTGCCACCGAGTGAACTGGTCGAGCACCCACACGCCCGACTGGCGAGAGCCGTTGCCCGACTTCCCGTTGCCCCCGAAGGGGAGATGGGCCTCGGCACCCGAGGTCGAGTTGTTCACCGACACCATCCCGGCCGACACGCGCTCGCGGAATCGGAACGCGGTGAGTGGATCGGTGGTGTAGATCGCCGACGAGAGGCCGTAGCCGTGGCCGTTGGCGAGCTCGATCGCCTCGTCGAGGTGGTCGTAGCGGCCCACGCCGACCAGCGGGCCGAAGGTCTCGGTGGCATACAGGGCGTCGTCGGGCCGAACCCCGTCGACGATGGTGGGGTGGCAGTACAGGCCGGCGGCCGGATCGCCCACGAAGCCGGTACGGGGATGCTCGGCGTCGATGGTTCCCGTGGCGGTGGAGCCCGAGACCGCGTGGTGGCCCTCGATGAGGTCGAGCC
Source organism: Acidimicrobiales bacterium (assembly GCA_041618235.1). Classification (GTDB taxonomy): domain Bacteria; phylum Actinomycetota; class Acidimicrobiia; order Acidimicrobiales; family Salinilacustritrichaceae; genus Salinilacustrithrix. The sequence continues at coordinate 1,141 of JBFJNI010000084.1, read as the reverse complement.
AGCCGAGGAAGCGCTGGTGGAAGCGGTCGTTGATCATCGGGCCGTACAGCACCGCCTCCATGGGGTCGCCGACGACGGCGGCCTCGACGGCTGCGGTGTAGCGGCGGAGGAACTCGTCGTGCACGTCGTCGTGGACGAAGACCGTGCCGAGCGAGGTGCAGCGCTGACCGGCGGTGCCGAAGCCGGAGAACAGCGCACCCTCGACGGCCAGGTCGAGGTCGGCATCGGGCGCGACGACCATCGGGTTCTTGCCCCCGAGCTCGAGGCACGGCGTCTGGAGGTGCCGGCCGCAGAGGGCGCCGATCTCGCGGCCGACCTCGGTGGAGCCGGTGAATCCCACCTTGTGGACCACGCCGGCGTCGAGGGCCTGCTCGAGGCCGGCGGCGGTGGTGGCGCCATCGGCGTGGACGATGCGGACCAACCCGTCGGGGAAGCCGGCGCGGTCGATGAGCGCACCGAAGGCGTCGGCGATGGCGGCGGCGTACTCGGCCGGCTTCCACACGACCGCGTTGCCACAGAGCAGCGCGGGGACCAGGTACCAGGAGGGCACGGCCACCGGGAAGTTGCCGGCCGTGATGATCATGGCCGTGCCGACCGGGTTGCGGAACGTGAACAGTTGCTTGTCGGGCATCTCCGACGGCACGGTCATGCCGTAGAGCCGGCGGCCCTCGGACAGGAAGAAGTTGCAGGTGTCGATGGCCTCCTGCACCTCGCCGAGCGATTCGGCGTAGACCTTGCCGACCTCGCGGGTGACCAGTCGGGAGAGGGTCTCCTTGTTGGCCTCGAGGAGCCGGCCGAGGTTGGCGATGGCCTGGCCGCGCACCGGTGCCGGGACCCGTGCCCACTCGTGTTGGACCGCACCGGCAGCGCGTGCCGCGTCGACGATGTCGCCGGCGCTCGCCAGCTCGATCTTGGCGACGACGTCGTCGAGGTGGGCGGGGTTGCGGGACTCGTGGCCGCTCATCGGATCTCCTCGACGTCGGTCATGGCGCGGTCCAGCAGGTCGAGCGCGGTGTCGACCTGCGCCCGGGAGATCACCAGGGGCGGGGCCAATCGCATGGCCGCCGGCCCGCAGGTGAGGGCCAGCAGCCCTCGGTGGAACGCCGCCTGCTCGACGGCCTTGGCGGTGGTGCCGTCGGTG
>JBFJNI010000083.1:0-15818 GCA_041618235.1 Acidimicrobiales bacterium | reverse complement strand
TCGTGATGTTGTTCCCATCGACCCGCTCCGACAACACACGAGAGATCGCCGCCGTCAACGTCGTCTTCCCATGATCGATATGACCCATCGTCCCGATGTTCACATGGGGCTTGGACCGATCGAACTTCTCCTTGGCCATGGCCGGAAACCCTCGCTTGGTGGTCCGGGACCGCGTCCCGGGGTGGGTGGGTAGGTGCGTGGCGACGGTCGGAGTCGAACCGACGACACCGCGATTATGAGCCGCGTGCTCTAACCAACTGAGCTACGTCGCCAACTTCTGGCGGATCCGAGGATCCACCCGAGCCCCGTGTCGGAATCGAACCGACGACACCAGCCTTACCATGGCTGTGCTCTACCGACTGAGCTAACGGGGCAACAGCACACGCGGACGGCACAGAGGCTGGCCGAGGTGCGGCGGGAGAGTTTACGCAGGTGCCGGCGTCTCGCAAAGAACGAACGGGCCGACGCCGTTCCGGTGACGTCGCACCCATGGGCCGGACGGCCCATCTCGGCCTCAAGGTGGCGTCGATCGGTGCCGATACGGGGGTCGTGAGACTCGAACGACTGGTGATCGACTCGGGCGAGCACACCCTCGCCACCGACTTCCACCCCAAGCTGACGGTGATCGGCGGCCTCAACCACACGGCGCGCGAGGCGCTCGCCGGCGAGGTCATCGACGCGCTGGCCGGCGCCCGGCCCGGGGTCCACCTCGAGCTCGAGTCGCGCGGCCGCAGCCTCACGGTGTTCCGGCCCTCGGGCGGTCGCCACCGGGTCATCGACACCGAGTCCGTGCGCGACGTGACCGAACAGCACCTCGGGGCCGACGGCACCATCGATCTGTTCGCCACGATCGGCGTCGATCGCACCCTCGCCCGCCGGACCATCCGCCTGACCCGAGACGACCTCGTCCTCGAGGGCGGCACTGATGCTGCCGTCGCGCACCTCGCCGCCGTCGACCAGCACCTGCTGTGGGCGGCCGCCGAGCGCCTCGAGGCCGCCGAAGACCGGCTCGGCGACGTCTCGGCCAACGCCGGCACGTCGAGCGCCGACGCCAATCTGGTCGACATCGTCGAGCAGCGTCACGCCGATCTCGTCCGGGCGACCCAGTCCTACGAACGCATCCGCCTCATCAGCCTGACGATCGCCGACATCGGTGCCATCGCCGGCGTCACCCTCGCGATCACCGACGGCCGGTCGGGGATCCCGTTCCTCGCCCTCGCCGTGGTCGGCGTGCTGCTCGGCCTGTTCTACCGCCGGTCGGTCTCGAAGGCCGAGAAGGCCGAGCGAGCGGTCCTGGCCGAAGCCGGCGCAGACACCTACTCGGCGTTCCACCTGGAGCGGGTCAGTCAGCTCCTCGACGACGACGTCGAGCGGCGCCGCTTCATGGAGGCCGTCAGCGTGCGCCACCGTGCCGAGGACGGGTGGCGCGAGCTCGCCGGCGACGTCTCCCTCACCTTCGCCCGCGACCACGAACCGAACATCCGGGCCGCGGCCGAGCTGCAGCGCGGGCTGGGCGGGCTCCAGAACCTGTCTTCGTCCGCGCCGGACGTCGCTCCCGACCTCTCGGCCGAGCTCGCCCAGGCGCTCCTCTCCCGGATCGAGGCCGTGCGGGCCCTCACCGGCGACGGCGACACCCTGCCGTTGGTGGTCGACGATCCCTTCGAGGGGCTCGATGCATCGATGAAGCCGCTCCTGCTGGAGATGCTGTCGGCCTCGGCCGGCGATCCCCAGCTGATCGTGCTCACGGCCGACGCCGACGTCACGTCGTGGGCCCGTCTCGAGTCGATGACCGGTGAACTCGCCGTCGTCGAGCCGACCCTCCGCTCGTCGGTGACCGCCTGACGCCACCATGGAGGGGTGCTGATCCGCCCTGCCACCCCCGCTGACGCCACGTCGACGGCTGCGATCTACAACGAGGAGGTCACCCGGTCGACGGTCACGTTCGACCTCGTGACCCGCACCGTCGAGGAGCAGGCCGAGTGGTTGAGCGCCCGTGCCGGTGCGCTCGAGGTCGTCGTCGCCGAGATCGACGGTGTCGTGGCCGGCTTCGCGTCGCTGTCGCCCTACCGTGACCGACCCGCCTACCGGACGACGGTCGAGGACTCCATCTACGTCCATCGCGACCACCGTGGCGAGGGGGTCGGACGGGGCCTGCTGACCGAGATCGTCGAGGTGGCGTCCGCCCGTGGGTTCCACGCGGTCATGGCCCGCATCGTCGGAGGCCACGACGCCTCGATCCGACTCCACCGATCGGTGGGCTTCGACCTCGTGGGCATCGAGCGCGAGGTGGGCCGCAAGTTCGGCCGCTGGCTCGACGTCGCCCTCATGCAGAAGCTGCTGTAGCTCGCGACAGCGCCCCGCTCAGGGGCGGGGCGTTGCGCAGCCGATGCGAAGCATCGGCGGTTTCTGGCCCGAAGGGGCCAGAAAACGTGGGCCGGGTTGGATTTGAACCAACGTAGGCAATGCCGACAGGTTTACAGCCTGTTCCCTTTGGCCACTCGGGCACCGACCCAGGGGGCGGCGAATCTAGCATCGGCACCCGCCCGGACCCATTCCGGAGTCCCGTCGGGGCCGCGGGCCCGATCGCTAGGGTGCCGCCCATGCCGAGCTTCGACGTCGTCTCCGAGTTCGATCTCCAAGAGGTCCGAAACGCGGTCGATCAAGCGGCCCGCGAGGCCGCCAACCGCTTCGACTTCAAGGGCACCGACAGCTCGGTCGAGCTGGTCGGCGAAGATGCCATCGTGCTGCAGTCGGCCAGCGACGACCGGGTGCGGGCGCTCTCCCAGATGCTCGAGGAGAAGCTGGTCAAGCGCAAGGTGAGCTTGAAGGTCCTCGACGCCGGCAAGATCGAGGAGGCCGCCGGCGGTCGGGCTCGCCAGAGCATCGCCCTGCGGGCCGGGATCTCGTCGGAGAAGGCCAAGGAGCTGAACAAGTTCATCAAGGGACTGGGCCTCAAGGGCATCCAGTCCCAGACCCAGGGCGAGCAGCTCCGGGTCATCGGCAAGAAGCGCGATGACCTCCAGGGCGTCATCGCCGCCCTCCGCGATGGTGACTTCGGCATCCCGCTGCAGTTCGAGAACTTCCGCGACTGAGTCGCGTTCAGGCTCGCGGGGCCAGCGGGCCGAGGGCGAGCCGGAAGGCCGCTTCGGTGCGGCGGACGACGTCCTCGCGCACCAGCTCACGATCGGTCCAGGCCTGCCAGTCGACGCTGGCGGCGAGCCTGCCGGCTTCGATCTCGGCCACGGACAGCCCGCCCGACGAGGGGTCGCCGGAGGTCTGGTAGAGGACCTCGGTGGGCACGTCGGCCCCGTGGAGCCGGTCGGTGAGGGGGCGCAGCAGCGCCGTGCCGAGCAGTGAGCGGGGCGGGCGGGGCTCGGCCGGGGTTCCGGCGGCGGCCGCCGTGCCGCGCTGGGCCCGGACCTGGTCGACGATGGTCGGCAACTGGGCGAGGGCGTCGGCGAGGAACTGATCGAGGATCGGCTTCGGATCGACCGCCGGCCCACCCTGGGGGTAGATCCCGATGTGGAGGTGCGGGGATCCGCCCTTGGCGTTGCCCGAGTCGCCGACGTAGCCGATGATGTCGCCCGTCTCGACCGCCATGCCCTCGGTGAAGCCGTCGACCAGGGCCGCCATGTGGGCGTAGTAGAAGTACGTGCCGTCGTCCATGAAGACCTTGGCGTAGAGCCCGCCGAGTGACCCCGACCCCGAGGTCACGGTGCCGTCGACCGGCGAGCGCAACGGCGTCCCGAACGGGGCGAAGACATCGGTGCCGAGGTGGAAGCGGAAGCCCGGGCCGTACCGGGGGAACAGCCAGTCGTGGCTGTACCGGGCTTCGCCGGCGATGGGGAAGCGGCCGAAGCCGATGCGGATGGCTTCGTCGCGGCTCAACCCGAGGTCGACGAGCTGGTCGACGGCGGCGAGCAGCTCGGCGGAGCTGTTGGCCGGCGTGCGACGCACCGAGTTGATGATGATCTGGGCTTCGGGCGGAACGGTGCGGGGGATGTTGCCGTCGGCCTCGGCCTCGCCGGCCGCACCGTCATCGGTGGCGCCATCGGGTGCCGGCGTGGAGTCCTCGCCGGGAGCCACCGGGCCGGATCCCGGCGGCCTCGTGGTGGACGTGGTCGACGACGGGCGGGTGGTCGTGGTCGACAGGAGCTGCGAGGTCGTCGTCGACGACGGTGCGGTGGTGGTCGACGTGGTGGTCGTCGACGGCGGGGCGGTCGTGGTGGTGCTGCCGTTGCCGTCGAGGATCTGGGCGGACGTGGGCGCGGCGAAGGCGAGGGCCACGACGGCGGCGGTCGCCACCACGGTGAACTTCGCTCGACGTCGTTGGGCCATTCGTCATCGTTTCGCCACAGAGGGCGGCCATCCCTGCCTGGGAGCGCCCCGAATCCCCGCTGGCACCCCGGTCGGGAGCCGTGGAGAAGCTAGTGGCCGATGACGTGTGGTCTGGTATCGCCGCTGTTCAGCGCCACTCGCCACCACGCAGCCGGGCGACACGGTCGGCGGTCGACGGGTGGGACCGGAACAGGTCGGCGAACTGCACCTTCTTGCCCGTGAGCGGATTGACGATGTACGCCATGGCCTGGGCCGGGTCGATGTCCATGGGGATCTGCGCCGACGCCACCTCGAGCTTCTCGAGCGCACGGGCCAGCGGCTCACCCGTGCCGATGAGCTGCGCTCCGGTGCGGTCGGCCTCGAACTCGCGGCTGCGGCTGATGGCCATCTGCATGAGGCCGGCGGCGATCGGGGCGAGGAGGGCGGTGGCGAGCATGCCGATGGGGTTGCGGTCGTCGTCGCCCCGGCCGCCACCGAACATCGCCCCCCACATGGCCATCCGGGCCAGGAAGGTGATGCCCATGGCGATGGCGGCCGCCACCGAGCCGATCAGGATGTCGCGGTTGCGGACGTGCGCGAGCTCGTGCGCGAGCACGCCTCGGATCTCGTCCCAGGTGCAGATCTCCATCAGCCCGTGCGTGACGGCGACCGCCGCGTGCTGCGGGTTGCGGCCGGTGGCGAAGGCGTTGGGCTGCGGCGCCGGCGTGACGTAGAGGCTGGGCATGGGGATGTCGGCCAGTTGGCTCAGCTCCCGCATCACCTGGAAGTACTCGGGGTACTGGGCCTCGGTCGCGGGAACGGCCCGAGCGCTCTTGATGGCGAGCTTGTCGGAGAACCAGTAGGAGCCTCCGACGAACACGAGACCGAGGAGCAGGCCGATGAAGGCGCCGTTGCCGCCGGCGAGGCCGCCACCGATGACGACGAGGAGCCCGCCGAGTCCGGCGAGCAGGATGCTGGTCTTGGCCGTGTTGCGCATGTTCCTTCACTTTGGACACGGCGCCCGGGGTGGGCGCTCGTCACCCCCAAAACGTATCCGGGGCCGCGCGGGTTCCCATCGAACGGGCATGCTGGGCGAAGTGGTCGAATCTCCCCGCACGGTCCTCTACGTCGAGGACGAGCGCTCGCTCCACGGCCTGGTCGAGTTCTGGCTCACCGAGGCCGGGTACCGGGTACGTCTCGCGTCCGACGGCGACGAGGCGCTGGTGATGATCCGAGCGGACCCGCCCGACCTGGTCATCACCGACGCGATGATGCCCAACCTGAGCGGCGACGAGCTGGTCGAGATCATGAAGGACGATCCCGAGCTGGCCTCGATCCCCATCGTGATGGCCACGGCGGCGGCGAGTCCGTTCCGCACCAAGCGGATGCTCGAGCGGGGCTGTGTCGCCGTCCTGGGCAAGCCGCTCGACGAGGAGACCTTCGTCGCCGCGGCCCGTCAGGCGCTCGGCGAGGACTGACCGGCGGCCACGGCCGCGAGCGCCTCGGGCAACGGACCGGTGTGGACCACCACCAGGCGAGACGTCGCCCGGGTGAGCGCGATGTAGAGGGCGGCATCGCCGCGGGTGCCGCCGGCGAGCCGGCCCGGTTCGACGACCAGGACCGAGTCGAACTCGAGACCCTTGACGGTCTCGGGCGTGTGGAGGCTGCACTGCGCATCCAGCTCGCCGGACCCGGCGGCGACCGCCGGGCGCAGCTCGTCGAGCATCACCTCGGGTACGACCAGCCCGATGCGTTCCTCGGGCGCGTCCGCCAACAGGTCGCCGACGACGGAGGCCACCATGGCAACGAGTCCATCGGCGTCGGCGGCGACGAGCCGGGGGTGCTCACCCGCCGACCGGATGGCCTCGGCCCGGTCGGGGGCCGCGCTGAACGGTGCAGCCCAGGCCATGATCTCGCGCGGGGTCCGGTAGTTGACGTGGAGCTCGTGGCGACGGGGCGCATGCCGCGGCTCGATCCATTCGACGACCTCGTCCCACGAATGCGGCGACCACGGCCTGGTTCCCTGCGCGAGGTCGCCGACGATGGTCATCGCCTGGTTGGGGCAGCTGCGGATGATCATCCGCCACGCCATCGGCGAGATGTCCTGAGCCTCGTCGACGAGGACGCTGCCCCACACCGGGGGGCGGCCCGTCGCGGTCTCGTCCGGACCCGGAGCCCCGCCCTCGTCGGCGACACCGAGGTCGGCGCGCACCTCGTCGAGGATGCTGCGACGGAGGTCGGCCTCCATCACCGGGTCCATGTCGAGCTCCATGCTGGCCCGGACGCCGTAGATCACCCGGTCGACGATGGCCTGCTCGTCCTCGGTGGGCTCGGTCGATGCCAGCGGCGGCCGCGGGAGCGGCCCGAGGAGGGCATGGGCCTCGTGGAGCAGCGGGACGTCGGCGTCGGACCAGGCGACCTGCTCGTCGTCAGCCGAGCGAGGCCGGTGGAGGAGCTCCCGCTCGGGCTCCGAGAGGCGGGCCCCTGCGGCCCGGATCAGCGCGGCCGAGCCGAAGAGGTCGTGGAGCAGGGCCTGTGGGGTCAGGAGCGGCCACACCCGCTGGAGCAGCGTGCGGAACGCCGGCGTCGCCTGCAGCACGTGGTGAATGTGGCTCCGGCCCGGGTCGCGCATGCGATCGACGGTGGCGGTGTTGCGCCGGCGGAACTCGTCGTGCAGCGCATCGACGAGGTCGGACTCGACGAATCGCCGGCGACCGTTGTGCGTGCCGCGCAGACCGCGGACCTCGTCCACGATGGCGGTGACCTGCTCGGGCGGGAGCTTCAGCACGAAGCGGCCGTACGGGATGCGGACCGTGTCGCGCACGCCTCGCTGTCGGGTCCGGACCGCCCTCGCGACCACCCGGGCCATGCGGAGGTCGGCCTTGAGCGAGGCGACGGCTTCATCGGTCTCTCGCACCGGCCGGACGCCGGGGAAGAGCTGCTCGACGGTGGCGAGCCGCGCCTCGTGCTCGCCGAGCGACGGGAGGACGTCGCGGACGTAGTCGAGGAACCCCGGGTTGGGGCCCAGGATCAGCACCCCCTGGCGGTCGAGGACCTCGCGGTAGGTGTAGAGGAGGTAGGCGGCACGGTGGAGGGCGACCACCGTCTTGCCGGTACCTGCGGCACCCTGGACGATGGTGACCCCGGCCATCGGCGCCCGGATGACCTCGTCCTGCTCGGCCTGGACCGTGGCGACGTGGGCGCCCATCCGCCCCGTGCGCGGCGACGAGAGCGCCGCCAGCAACGCCGCCTCGCCGACGACCGCACCGTCGTCTTCGTCGATCGTGCCGAAGGTGTCGTCGTCGATGCCCAGCAAGCGCCGACCGCGGCAGTGGAACGAGCGGCGCCGGCGCAGGCCGAGGGGATCGGCACGGGTGGCCCGGTAGAACGGCTCGGCCACCGGCGCCCGCCAGTCGACCACCAGCGGGTCGTGGGCGTCGTCGAACACGCCCACCCGGCCGACGTGGAACCGCTCGCCGTCGGCCCGGTCGATCCGCCCGAACACCAGCGGAGGGTCGCCCCACCGCAGCTCGTCGGCTCGCCGGCGGGCGTCCTGCGTGAGCCGCTCTCGTTCGAAGCGCTCCTGGAAGGTGCCGCCGGCGGCCTCGTCGTCGGCGAGGGTCACGGCGGACGCGTGGTCGGCTCCCTCGCGGATCGCGTCGAGGACCGCGTAGGCCCGGTCGATGTGCGCCTGCTCCTTGGCGAGCTCCTCGGCGAGCGACGAGCGCTCAGCCATGCTTCCGACGGCTGAGCATCAGGTGTGGTAGCCGCTGTGGATGTACACGCACGGCACCCCTTCGCTGTGGAACATGTCGACGTTGCGCTGATCGTCCTCGAAGGCGAGCCGCAGCTCGAATCCGTAGCGGCGGAGCTCGTCGACGGTGAGGCGCTTGAAGCTGGGCGCCGCCATGTAGTCACCCCAGTCACGCATGATCAGCAGATCCCAGCGGAGGCCGTAGCGCTGGAGCCAGCCGAGCGTCTGGCGCTGGACCCGGATCGGGCGGGCGGTGAGCAGCACGATGCGCAGGTCGTCGTCGAGGCACTCGAGCAGCCGGGCGACCTCGGCGATGAGCTCGTCGTCGCCGCACTCCTCGAAGAACGACTCCCAGTCGCGACGGGGCCATTCGAGGTAGTGCTGCCGGCGGGTGGCGTCGGACAGCACGCCGTCCATGTCGAACACCACCGTGGGGCCGGCGTCGACCGAGCCGTCACGCCAGCACCAGTTGTCGGGGTCGATCCAGGCCATGTCCGTCCTGTTCAGGAGAGGGTCAGGTCGAAGATCGTGGCCTGCTCGAGCTGACCGCGGACCGCACCCTGGCCGAACGTCTGGGTGTGGACGTTGGCGTAGAAGTCCGACGGGGTGGCGTTCATGCGCTCGATGACGTCGTCGGCCACGGCGACGCACACGTCGGACCACGTGTCGGTGTCACCGTCGGACGAGGTCGGGAGGCCGATGTCGATGACCACGCCACCGCTGGCGCCCGCCGCCGCCTCGTGGATGTGCGAGGCGGTCACCGCGGATCCGAGGCCCGTGGCCACCATGTCGAAGCACAGCTCGCCGTCGACGTCGGACTCGATCTCGACCCGACCGCTGCCTGCCGGGTCGCCGGGACCGGGGACCTCGGTGTCACCGGACAGCGTGCCGACGAACACGAGCGGGTCACCGAGACCCTCGTCCTCGCCACCCGTGTCGCCCGGTGGGTCCTCGGCGCCCGGTTCGGCCGTGGTCGACGTGCTCGACGTGCCCGATTCGTCGGGCGGCGAGGCTTCGTCGCCAGGGTCCGAGGTGGTCGAGGTCGTCGTGGTCGTGTCGTCGGCCGAGTCGTCGTCGTCACCACAGGCCACCGCGAGGAGGGCGAGACCGAGCAGCACGGCGAGCAGGCGGATCGTCCGAGGGGCGCGTGACATGGTCTGCCAGGCTACGCCGCCCCGGAGGGGCTCGATCGTCGTGGGTCAATCCTCGTCGTTGCTCGAGGCCCGCTTGGCGATCTCGTCGACCACGCCGGCATCGGCGAGGGTGGTGGTGTCGCCCAGGTCGCGGCCCTCGGCGACGTCGCGCAGGAGCCGGCGCATGATCTTCCCCGAACGGGTCTTGGGCAGCTCGGGCACCAGGATCACGGTCTTCGGCTTGGCGATCGGGCCGATCTCGGTGGCCACGTGGGCCCGGAGCACCTCGCCCAGGTCGTCGGCATGGTGCTTCTCGGCGTCGCCCCGCAGGATCACGTAGGCGATGGGGATCTGGCCGGTGGTGGCGTCGGTGGCGCCGACCACGGCGGCCTCGGCGACCGCCGGATGGGACACGAGGGCCGACTCGATCTCGGTGGTCGAGAGGCGGTGGCCCGAGACGTTCATGACGTCGTCGACCCGGCCCAGGACCCACAGGTAGCCGTCCTCGTCGATCTTGGCGCCGTCGCCAGCGAAGTACCGGCCGGGATACCGAGACCAGTAGGTCTCCTTGTACCGCTGGTCGTCGCCCCAGATGCCTCGCAGCATCGACGGCCAGGGCTCGGTGAGGGTGAGGTAGCCGCCCCCCTCGTCGACGGGGTTGCCCTCGTCGTCGACGAGCTCGGCCGAGATGCCGGGCAACGTGTGCGTGGCGGTGCCCGGTCGGGTGGTGGTGACGCCGGGCAGCGGGCTGATCATGATGCCCCCGGTCTCGGTCTGCCACCAGGTGTCGACGATGGGGCAGCGCTCGCCGCCGATGACCTCGTGATACCAGATCCACGCCTCGGGGTTGATGGGCTCGCCGACCGTTCCGAGCTCCTTCAGGCTCGAGAGGTCGTGGCCATCGGGCTCCTCGCGGCCCCACTTCATGAAGGTCCGGATCGCCGTGGGCGCCGTGTAGAACTTCGTGACCCCGTACCGCTCGATGATGTCCCACAGGCGGTCGTTGCCCGGGTGGTTGGGCACCCCCTCGTACATCACGCTGGTGACGCCGTTGGTGAGCGGGCCGTAGACGATGTAGCTGTGGCCGGTGACCCAGCCGATGTCCGCGGCGCACCAGTAGACGTCGGTCTCGGGGTGGATGTCGAAGACGTACTTGTGGGTGAAGGCGACCTGGGTGAGGTAGCCGCCGGTGGTGTGCATGATGCCCTTGGGCTTGCCGGTGGTGCCCGAGGTGTAGAGCAGGTACAGCAGGTCCTCGGAGTCCATCTCCTCGGCCGGGCAGTCGTCGCTGGCGCCGGCCATGACCTCGTGCCACCAGACGTCGCGGCCCTGCGTCATCGTCGGGTTGGTGTCGCAGCGGTTGACGACGATCACGTGCTCGATGCTGGTGGTGTCGGCCACCGCGACGTCGGCCGCCGGCTTGAGCGTGGCCGGCTCACCGCGACGGAAGCCGGCGTCGGCCGTGATGAGGACCTTGGCCTCGGCGTCGTTGATGCGGTCGGCGAGGGCATTGGACGAGAAGCCACCGAACACCACCGAGTGCGGCGCACCGATGCGGGCACAGGCCAGCATGGCGACCGGCAGCTCGGGGATCATCGGCATGTAGAGGCAGACGCGGTCGCCCTTGCCGATGCCCATGCCCTTGAGGACGTTGGCGAACTTGCAGACGTCGGACAGCAACTGGGCGTAGGTGATGGTCCGGGTGTCGCCGGGCTCGCCTTCCCAGTGGTACGCCACCTTGTCGCCGTTGCCCGCCTCGACGTGGCGGTCGAGGCAGTTCTCGCTGATGTTGAGCGTGCCGCCGACGAACCACTTGGCGTACGGCAGCTCCCACTCGAGGACGGTGTCCCACCCCTTGCGCCACGTGACCAACTCGCGGGCCTGGCGCTCCCAGAACCCGAGCCGGTCGGCGTCGGCCTCGTCGTAGAGCGACCGGTCGTTGGTCAACGCCTGGGCGGCGAAGTCGGCGGGCGGCGGGAAGGTGCGGTGCTCGTGACCGAGCGCTTCGATTGCGGCACCGGACTGATCGGGCATCTTCACTGTCCCCCTGCGGCGTGGTTCGTTCGGGCTGTGGCGGACCCTAGGTCAGACGACGTGGCGGCGGCGGCGTACGGGGAGCCGGCGAGGGCTCGTACTCGCCACGTCGCTGCGACGCTGCGGGCCCGATCGAGAACCGGCGTTGCTGGCCACGGCCTCGACGTGGGGGGAAGCGCCGGTTTCGTACCCGCCGGCGTCGCCACCCGTCTGGCGGCTCTGGCCACGGCCCGGTCGTGGTCAGCAACGCCAGTTCGGATCGCCGGCTCGACGGGCCGACCGACGGGCCGGCGTGTCTCCGCCTGGCCGCTATTCCTGTCCGTCCGCGTCGAACTGCTTCCGGAGCTTGGCCGGCGCCTTCAGGCGCCAGCTCTCGGTGAGGACGTCCTCGAGCAGGTCGTCGGTGGCGTCGTCGAGGCGAACCAGCACTGCGCCGTGGCCGTGATAGTGGTCCTGGTCGAACAGCACCCCACCGGACGACTCGATGAGCAACGGCTTCTCGTCGACGTCGCAGAACACCACGAGCACCTCACCCGGCACCGGCCCCTTGCGCTCGTTCTCGTCGGGCCCCCAGGTCCGGCAGAACGACTTGCCCTTCACCTTCAGCGCCGGCGTCCCGTACGAGGTCGACACCTCGACCTCGGGCAACCGCGCGCCGATGCGCACGACGTCGGAGAAGTCCACGAGCGGACGGTAGATCAGCGATCGGCTCGGTGCTTGTCGAAGAGATCCTCGAGCGCCTCGCGCAGCAGGCTCGCCTCGGTGCGGCCCGTGGTACCCGCAAGGCGGGCGAGGCGGTCGAGGTCGGCGCGGGGGTAGTAGTTGGACTTGAGCACCATCTTCTCCTCGACGTAGATCAGCACTCGGCCGCCGCCCTCTCGCTTGCCCCGCATCAGCGCGCTGTTCGCACAACCGATCAGGTCGTCGAGGTCGTCGGCGTGCGGTGGCCGGGCGGCGACGCCGAACGTGGCGCTGATCGAGCGGCCGATGGTCTCGATGGGGTGTTGGGCGAGGTGCTGACGGATCTCGTCGAGGATGATCAGCGCGTTCTCGGCCGACGACCCCGGGAGGGCGACGGCGTACTCGTCGCCGCCCAACCGCCGGACGATGGCCCCCTTGGGCAGCGAGCTGCGCAGCGTGCGCTCCCACGCCGCGAGCACGGCGTCGCCGGCGTCGTGGCCGTGGTCGTCGTTGATCTCCTTGAAGTCGTCGAGGTCGGAGAGCGCCACCGCCACGACGTCCGCCGGCTGGTCATGCGCGTGGTGGTCGCCCACCGCCTTGCGGATCGAGTCCAGGAACTCGTCGGACGTGGTCTGGTTCATCAGGTTGTTACTCATGACATATATATGTCGCGCAGATACACGTCCGCGTCAAGCGAGAGATGGGTACGGTGCGACCATGCACATCGGCGTCGCCATCTTCCCCACCGACCAGACCCTCGATCCGGTGACCACCGCCAAGGAGGCCGAGGCCCGCGGCTTCGAGTCGCTGTGGTTCCCCGAGCACTCGCACATCCCCACCAGCCGGGCGACGCCGTGGGGTGGCCGCGAGGGCGCCCCACCCCTCCCCGACTTCTACTGGCGGACCCACGACCCGTTCGTCGCGCTCGGTGCCGCCGCCGCGGCGACGACCACGCTCAAGCTCGGCACCGGCATCTGTCTGGTGGCCCAGCGCGACCCGATCCACACCGCCAAGGAGGTCGCCAGCGTCGACCGCATCTCGGGCGGTCGCTTCCTGTTCGGCATCGGCTACGGCTGGAACAAGGAGGAGATGGCCCAGCACGGCACCGCCTACACCGAACGGCGGGCCATCCTGCGCGAGAACATCCTCGCCATGAAGCAGCTCTGGACCGAGGACGAAGCGTCGTTCGCGGGCGAGCACGTGCAGATCGAGCCGAGCTGGGCGTGGCCCAAGCCGACCCAGACCCCGCACCCGCCGGTCCTGCTCGGCGGCGCCGCCGGCCCGAAGACCGCGGCCGACATCGCCGAGTTCTGCGACGGCTGGATGCCCATCGGCGGCCGCCACGCCCTCGAGAAGTGGACCGAGGTCGAGGCCGCCTGCGAGAAGATCGGGCGCGACCCGAAGACCATCGAGCTGGGCGTGTTCGGTGCCAACCCGAAGGTCGACAAGCTCACCGAGCTGGCCGATGCCGGCGTGGTCCGAGCCGTCATCAGCCTGCCGCAGGGTCCGGCCGACGAGGTCATGGAAGCCCTCGACCGCCACGCTCCCCTCGTCGACGCGCTCGCCGACGCCTGACCGGCCTCAGCCGGTGACGTCCGCGACGTCGACCGGCAGGCCGGTCGCCAACGAGCGGTCGGCGGCGATCGCCAACCGGAGCGCCTCGACCGCGGTCTCGCCCGGGCAGCGATTCGGGCCACGACCGGCGACGAGGTCGACGAACGCCGCCATCTCGGCGCGATATGCCTCCGCGAAGCGCTCGGGAAACGACGCGTAGGGGTCGGTCGGGGTCCAGCCGCCGGCATCGACCGACCGCATCGGCGTACGCGGGCCGAGGCCGGCGCACACGCTGTCGGCCGATCCGAACACCTCGGTGCGGTGGTCGTAGCCGAGTGCGTCGGCCCGGGCTCCGGTGATCACGGCCAGCGGGCCACCCTCGAAGGTGAGGACGACCGCGGTGGTGTCGACGTCGCCGTGCCGGGCGAACATGTCGTCGACCAGTACCGACCCCTGGGCGTGGACCTGCACGACCCGTCGGCCACAGAGCCACGGCAGCGCGTCGAAGTCGTGGATGTGCATGTCGCGGAAGATCGAGCCCGCCGTCGGCAGGTAGCTCTCGTGGGGAGGCACGTGGTCATGGCTCGCGGCGCGCAGCAGGTAGACGTCGCCGAGCTCGCCCGACTCGACCAGCCGTCGCATCTCGACGAAGCCCGGCTCGAACCGGCGCTGGAACCCGACCTGGAGCTCGACGCCTGCAGCTCGCACCTCGGCCACGACCGCCTCGGTGGTCGCGAGGTCGAGCGAGATCGGCTTCTCGCAGTAGATCGGCACGCCCGCCGCGGCCGCTCGGCGGACGTGGTCGGGATGGTCGGCGGTGGGGGTGGCGATCACCACAGCGTCGGCGCCGTCGAGCGCGTCGTCGATGCTCCGGACGGTCACCGCTCCGGCCACCGACGCGGCTCGACCGTCGACCGGGTCGTGGAGCCGGACGCCGGCCACCGACGCATCGGCCACGAGCTCGGCCGCGAGGACCGCACCGATCCGTCCTGCACCGAACACCGCGATCTGCATGCCTGCCGACGCTACCGGCACCCGATGGCTTCCGGCCCGAGATCGCGTCGACGTGACAGAAATCTGTGCGAACAGCAGGTATTGACGCATCGCGTGGCGAAGGGGGCCAAAGGGTCGGAATCACGAAGACATCGAGATCTCCCGGAAGGACATCCCATGAAGAAGATCATCGCGACACTGTTCGCCAGCCTGCTGCTCGTCACCATGTTCGGCGTCATCAGCGCCAGTGCCGAGCCAGGGCCCAACGGCAACAACAACAAGGGCCTCTGCACCGCCTACTTCAACGGCCAGAAGAAGGGCCACGACAAGCATGGCGACCCGGGACCGTTCCAGGCGCTCGAAGATGCGGCCAACGAGGACGGCGAGCCGATCGACGATTCCGAGCCCGGCTCCGAGGGTGACCTCGAGCAGGCCGAAGCGGTCTACGCCTTCTGCGACGGCCTCATCGGTGGCAACCCGTCGAACGGCCGCTACGACTGCGAGTCGACCGACGACGGCCCCAGCTGCACCGACGGTCGCGGTGCCGGCGCCCAGGGCAAGGGCAAGAACAAGTAGCGCTGCGGTTCGCACCGCGAACCGCTCGACGTGAACCGCAACGGGGGCCCGCACCGGCGGGCCCCCGTTCCGCGTCCGGGCTCGGTCGCGAACTCAGTCTGGGAACGACACCGCTCGGTCGCCGTCCGGCGCGTCGTCCCGGCGGGCAAAGCTGGTACCGATGGTCGCCAGCTCGCCGTACTCGGACGCCACCGAGAACCGGAGGCGACCAGGCGTGCGGAGCATCACCGCCGGGAAGAGCAGACGGACCTCGTCGCCGACGATCTCGACCGTGACATTGGAATCCTCGCCCGGTGCAGCGTTGCCCTGAGCGTCGTACCAGACCGGGCCCCAGCCGTCCGGACCGAGATTGACCCAGATCTCGTAGTCGATCGCGCCGTCACCGTCGACGTCGTAGAAGCTGGCGATGTTCATCGTCCCCGAGCCAGACGACCGCGCCGGCGCCTGACCGCCGAGCCGCACGGTGAGTTGGAACGCCTCCGCTCGCCGCTCCAAGGAGCCGCCGGCGAGATCGGTCCACGGGGGTGGCGTGGTGGTTCCGACCCCCGGGGTGGCGTCGCCGACCGGGTCGTCGAACTCGACTCGCTCTGTCACCACTGCGGTCGTACCGCCACTCGTCGGCGACGACGGATCAGCGACGGCCTCGTCGGACGGAACTCGCGTGGTCACGTCATCCGTCCCGACCGAACTGGTCGACGAGGGTGAGTCAGCGGTCTCGTCGACCGAGAACGTGGGCGTGTCGAGCTCGTCCAGACCTCGGGGGGTGTCGTCGCCAC
>JBFJNI010000082.1:0-16086 GCA_041618235.1 Acidimicrobiales bacterium | reverse complement strand
CGACCTCGGAGGTCTCGCCGGTGGCCAGCACCGGCCCGGGATCGACGGTCATCTCGCGACCACCGCGCCGGAAACCCGCCCGCGATCCATCGACGAACACCGACGACACGTCGAGGCCGACGAGGTCGAGGTTGAACGTGTCGAGGTCGATGTCGGGGATCACCTCGATGGTGGCGACGGCGTCGATGGCGGCCTGGTCGGGGTTCCAGTCGATGTCGATGTCGTAGCTGATGACGTCGTAGCCGCTGTTGCCGAGGTCGGCGTAGTACGGGTCGCCGACGCCGGCGCCTCCCATCACCCCGGTCTCCGGTTCGGGCTCGGGCCCGGCGACGTCGGGAGCCGACGTCGAGGTCGTGGCCCCGATCGATCGCTCGAGGGAGAGGTCGCTCTCGGTGCACGCCGCCGCGACCAGTGCCGCCGCGAGCGCCACCGCACCCAGGTTCGTCGTCCGCCGTCGCATCCGGGCAATCTTCGCACGCGGTGCCATCCGTTCCGGTGGCGGGTACACAGTGGTCATGCGCACCGTCCTCGTCACCGGCGCCACCGGCTACATCGGTGGCCGCCTCGTCCCCGTCCTGCTCGACGCCGGCTACGCCGTCCGCTGCCTCGTGCGGACGCCCTCGAAGCTGTCCGCGGTCGACTGGGCCGACCAGGTCGACGTCGTCGCCGGCGACATCGCCGACCCCGAATCGGTCCGCGAGGCCATGGCCGGATGCCAGGCCGCCTACTTCCTGGTCCACTCGATGGGCGGCGACGACGACTTCGCCGCCCAGGACCGCCGCAACGCCCAGGTGTTCGCCGACGCGGCGGCCGACACCGACACGATGGAACGCATCGTCTACCTGGGCGGCCTCGGCGAGGAGTCCGACGACCTGTCACCCCATCTCGCCAGCCGCCACGAGGTCGGCCGGATCCTGGCCCAGGGCCGCGTGCCGGTCACCGAGCTGCGGGCGGCGGTGATCATCGGCTCGGGCTCGGCCAGCTTCGAGATGCTGCGCAACCTGGTCGAGGTCCTCCCCGTGATGGTCACGCCGAAGTGGGTCGACACCAAGGTCCAGCCGATCGCCATCCGCGACATCCTCCACGCCCTGCGCATCGTGCTCGAGCGCGACGACACCATCGGCCGCATCGTCGAGGTCGGCGGGCCCGACGTGCTCACGTACCGCCAGATGATGCACACCTATGCCGACGTCGCCGGCCTGCGCAAGCGGCGCATCATCCCCGTGCCCGTCCTCTCGCCCGGACTGTCGAGCCGCTGGGTCGGTCTGGTGACGCCCCTCCCCCGTGATCTCGCCATGCCGCTGGTCGAGAGCCTGGTGAACGAGGTCGTGGTCAACGACGACTCG
Source organism: Acidimicrobiales bacterium (assembly GCA_041618235.1). Lineage (GTDB taxonomy): Bacteria > Actinomycetota > Acidimicrobiia > Acidimicrobiales > Salinilacustritrichaceae > Salinilacustrithrix. Next base: position 14,740 of record JBFJNI010000082.1, on the reverse strand, counting down.
ATCGACCTGCTCGCCGACCTCGGTGCGGGTGCGGGGCCCGACGCCGTCGGCGACCGGCACCGCATCGGGTTCCGCGAGTCCATCGAGCTGGCCCTGCGCCGCATCGAGGACATGGAGGTCAACACCCGCTGGTCCGACGCCGCCCTGCCCGGTGCGTCGCCCGCCGACCCGCTGCCCTCCGACCCCGACTGGTCGGGCGGCACCGTGCTCACCGACGAGCAGACCGCCACCACCGAGGCGTCGCCGGCGCAGGTGTACGCCGCCGCATCGGGCATCGGCGGCGAGCGCGGCTGGTTCGTGGCCGACTGGCTGTGGACCCTGCGGGGCATCGCCGACAAGGCCGTGGGCGGGCCGGGCATGCGCCGGGGCCGACGCGACCCCGACCGGCTCCGGGTGGGCGACGCCCTCGACTTCTGGCGGGTCGAGGCGGCCGAGGCGCCCACCGACGACGCAGCGGCTGCGCTGTTGCGACTGCGGGCCGAGATGAAGCTGCCCGGCGAAGCGTGGCTCGAGTGGCGGATCGAGCCGCTGGGCTCCGGGGAGGTCGGCGCTCGCGTCCTCCAGCGGGCCATCTTCGTCCCCCGCGGGCTGTTCGGCCGGCTCTACTGGTACGTCGTGGCGCCGTTCCACCGGCTGATCTTCGCCCGCCTCGCGCAGGAGATCGCCGACCGGGGCCGGGACGCACGGGTAGTCTCTCCGGCGTGATGAGGCGCCTGTTCCGTTTCGTGTTCCTGGCCGGGGTCGTCGCTGCCGGCGTCGCCGCGGCGAAGGCCCTCAGCCGCAAGGACGACCCGCTCCCCTCGCCGATGACCTCCACCGGCGAGCCGTGGCCGCCCCTGCGCAACGAGACCGCCGCGCCGAAGCCCGCCCCTGCGGCCAAGGCGCCGACACCCGCGGCGAAGCCCGCACCGGCGGCGAAGTCCGTCCCGGCGGCCGAGCCGGCGGTCGTGCCCGAGCCCGACGGGGTTCCCGTGGCCGGCGGTGCCGCCTGGGTCGAACCCGTCGGCGACGGCGACTGCCCCGACGGCTTCCCCATCAAGGCCAAGATGAGCTCCAAGATCTTCCACTCGCCGGGCCAGCTCAACTACGACCGCACCACACCCGACCGGTGCTACGTCGACGCCGCCGCCGCCGAGGCCGACGGCCTCCGCGCCGCCAAGCGCTGAGTCGCAAGGGGATCTTGCGGCCGTGAGCGTCTCGCGGAGAGCGGTGGCGGCCGCACGATTCCCGTGAACGAGCACGCCGTCGAGCTCGGCGAGGTCACGCTCACCTACGCCCTCGCGGGCGATCCCACCGCGCCGCCGCTGGTCTACGTGAGTGGCTCGGGCTCGGACCTGCGGGCCAAACCCAACGCCCTCGACACCGAGTTGGTCGACCACTTCCGGGTCCTCGCCTACGACCACCGCGGGCTCGGGCGCTCGACCACCGGCCCACGGCCGCCCACCATGGCCGACTTCGCCGGCGACCTGCTCGCCCTGCTCGACCACGTCGGCTGGGACACCTGCTTCGCGGTCGGCGTCAGCTTCGGCGGCATGGTGTTGCAGGAGGCCGCCGTCGGCGCACCCGGGCGGTTCGAACGGGTGGTCCTGGCGTGCACATCGGCCGGCGGCGCGGGAGGTGCGTCCTACCCGCTGCTCGACTTCGTGGGGCTCCCCCCGGACGAGCGACGCCGGCGGTGGGTCGATGTCCTCGACGTCCGCAACGCCGCCGACCCCGAGCGCCATGCCGCAGTCGTCGCCATCATCGAGGCGATGGATGCCGAGCGCGGCCGGGCCGACCAGACCCCCGGCGAGATCGCCCAGCTCGTCGCCCGCGCCGACCACGACACCTTCGACCGGTTGCCGGCGATGACCATGCCGGTGCTGCTCGCGGCCGGCCGCCACGACGGCATCGCCCCGCCGTCGAACCAGGAGGCCATGGCCTCCCGGCTCCCCGATGCCCGCATCGAGTGGTTCGAGGGCGGCCACGCCTTCTTCGTCGAGGACCGGCGCAGCTACCCGGCGATGATCGACTTCCTCACGACGGTCTGAGCACGTCTCCGGCGGGGCGTTCCGAGGCGCAGCCGAAGAAGGCCGGGGTGGGTTGTGCGGCGGAGCCGTTCACCCCACCACGTGGACCGACTCGATGCCGGGGGTGGCGCGGAGGGCCTCGGCGACCTCGCGGGGCACCGCCGGCGAGGTGGCGAGCACCTGGAGCGACGCATCGCCGCTGTGGGTCGAGCGACCGAGGTGCATGTCGTCGATGTTGACGCCGGCGTCGGCGAGGGCCTGGGCGACGACGGCGATCATGCCGGGGCGGTCGTCGTTGCGGACCACGAGCATGTGGTCGGCAGGCGGAACGTCGACGGTGTGGTCGTCGATGGCGACGATGGCGGGCTCGCCCCGGGCGCCGACGACCGAGCCGCCGATCGAGTGGTTGCCGCCCGAGATGGTGACCAGGTTGACGAAGTCGTGCGACGTCGAGGTGACGGTGTCGCGGATCTCGATGCCGCGCTCCTTGGCCAGCATGGGGGCGTTGACGTAGCTGACCGGCTCCTCGCTGACCTTGCCGAAGGCGCCCTTGAGCACCGACAGGGTGAGGATGCGGGTGTCGTAATCGGCGATCTCGCCGGCGTAGGTGATGTCGAGGACGTCGGGGATGCCCTCGTTGAGCGACACGAAGAGGGCGCCCATGCGCTCGGCGAGGGGCAGGAACGGCTTGATGGTCTCCGACGCCTCGGCGGCCGCGACGTTGACGGCGTAGGGCACGAAGTCGCCGGCGAGGGCGAGGCCGACCATGTCGGCGATGGTGAGGCCGGCCTTGTCCTGGGCCTCGTGGGTGCTGGCGCCGAGGTGCGGGGTGACCACGACCTCGTCGAGCTCGAAGAGCGGTGACTCGGTGGTGGGCTCGGTCTCGAACACGTCGATGGCCGCGCCGCCGATGTGGCCCGAGCGGATGGCCTCGGCGAGGGCGGCCTCGTCGATGACGCCGCCACGAGCGACGTTGACGATGCGCTGGCCGGTCTTGGCCTTGGCGAAGTACTCCTTGCCCAGCAGCCCGATGGTGTCGGGGGTCTTCACCAGGTGGAGGGTGACGAAGTCGGCGCGGGCGGCCAGCGTGTCGAGGTCGAGGACCTCGACACCGAGGCGGCGGGCACGCTCCTCGGCCACGAAGGGGTCGTAGGCGACGACCTTCATGCCGAAGGCGCTGGCCCGCTGCGCGACCAGGGTGCCGATGCGGCCGAAGCCGATGATGCCCAGGGTCTTGTCGGCCAGCTCGACGCCGGTCCACTTGCTGCGCTCCCAGCGACCCTCCTTGAGGGCGCGGCTGGCGGCGGGGATGTTGCGGGCCTGGGCCAGCAACATCGCCATCGTGTGCTCGGCCGTCGAGAGGATGTTGGACTGCGGCGCGTTGACGACCATGACACCGCGCTCGGTGGCCGCTTCGGTGTCGACGTTGTCGAGGCCGATGCCGGCTCGGCCGACCACCACGAGGTCGGTGCCGGCAGCGAGGACCTCGGCGGTGACCGTGGTCGCCGAGCGGATGATGATCGCGTGGGCGCCGGGGACGGCCGTGAGCAGCTCCTCGGGAGACAGGCCCAGCTGGATGTCGACGTCGTGGCCGGCGTCGCGCAGCTTCTGGAGCCCGTTGTCGGCGATCTCTTCGGTGACGAGGATGCGTGCCATTGCCCGTGAGTCTCGCGGGTCGCCGTCCGATCGCGGAAAAGATCTGGGCGCTCCGCGGTCCGGAACTGCTCCGGCCGTGACCTTTGCGCGGCTCCGGGGTACCGTTTCGAACGGACTCGAGCGGGCCTCGCAGCCCACAGGGGGAACACGATCATGCGCCGTTGGACCATCGCCGCAGCATTCGTCATGGCCGTCGCATCGCTGGCGGCCACCACGCCGGCCGGCGCGAGCCACGCCTGGGCGGACTACCACTGGGCGCGGACGACCACGTCGTTCACGCTGCAGATGGGCGACAACGTGAGCGGCCCGTGGGACGCCGCGCTCGATCAGGCCGTCGGCGACTGGAGCTCGTCTTCGGTCATCGACCTGGCGAAGGTCAGCGGATCGACGTCGGCGAAGCAGTGCAAGCCGTCGGCCGGGCGGGTCGAGGTCTGCAACGCGAAGTACGGGCAGAACGGCTGGCTCGGCATCGCCCAGATCTGGCTGAGCAACGGCCACATCGTGCAGGGCGTGGCCAAGATGAACGACACCTACTTCTCGATGTCGCGGTACGACGACCCGGTCAAGCGCCAGCACGTCATGTGCCAGGAGATCGGCCACTCCTTCGGGCTGGGCCACCAGAGCGAGTCGGGCGCCGACCTCGGCACGTGCATGGACTACGCCGCGGCGCTCGACAACCCGTCGCCGAATGCGCACGACTACCAGCAGCTGGCGACGATCTACGGCCACACCGACACCACGAACACGTACACCACCGTCGTCCCTGGCGACGCCGAGGGTGGCGGCAAGGGCGGCGGCGGCAAGGGCGGCGGCCGCGGCAACCGGGCCGACGGATGGGGCCGGGCGGTCGGGGCGAGCCACAGCGGTTCGGCCGACCTGTTCGTGCTCGACCTCGGCGACGGCGACCACCTCGTCACCCACGTGCTCTGGGTCGACGACCACCACTGAGCCCGAGCCCCGACCGACCACGGGTGTGACGCCGTCCTAGGTTCGGCGGGATGCAGACCCGGGTCGATGTCGTCGTGGTCGGCGCCGGCGTCAGCGGGCTGCTGGCGGCCGCCTCGTTGGCGGTGGCCGGCCGGTCGGTGGTCGTCGTCGACAAGGGCCGCAGCGTCGGCGGGCGGCTCGCGACCCGACGGCTGGGCCCGGCCGACCTGCCCGCCGCCCAGCAGGCCCGAGCCGACCACGGCGCCCAGTTCTTCACCGTGCGGACCGACCGATTCGCCCGGCTCGTCGACCCCCTCGTCGCCGACGGTCTCGTCCACGCCTGGACCCACGGCTTCGACGCCGAACCCGACGGTCATCCCCGCTACGCCGTACGCGGCGGGATGACGGCCCTCGCCAAGCACCTCGCCGACGTCGCCGAGGCCAACGGCGCCGAGATCCGCACCGGGTGTCGGGTCGAGCGCGTGACCACCGACGGTCGGGTCACGGCGGCGCCGACGAATTCGTCGCATCCGACGAATCGGCGACGAATCGCCGCGCACGGCCCGTCCTGGCAGGCCCACCGGGTGGTGCTCACCAGCCCCGTGCCCCAGACCATCGAGCTCCTGGGCGGCGACGCCCCCGACGCCCTGGGCGCCATCTCCTACTCCCCCACCCTCTGCCTCCTCGGCCGTCTCGAGCCCGGGCCCGGCACCGGCGAGACTCCCTCCATCGGCCACGCCGGCGGGATCCAGCGCCCCGATGGCCTGCCGTTCGAGTTCGTCGCCGACAACGCCGCCCGCGGCACCTCACCCACGCCGACGCTCACCGCCCACCTCACGGCCGACGAATCGACCGCCCGGTGGGACGACCCCGACGATGCCACCCTCGCCTTCGCGCTCGACGCGGTCGGGCCGCTCCTCGGCGGCGCCACCGTCGTGGACCCGCAGCTGAAGCGCTGGCGCTACGCCACGCCGACGACCCTCCATCCCGAGCCGGCGTTGGTCGAGGGCCGGCTGGCCTTCGGTGGCGACGCCTTCGGGTCCCCGAGGATCGAGGGCGCCGCCACCAGTGGCTGGGCGGTCGCCGACTCGCTGCTGCGGTGAGTGGGTCGGTGAGCGGGTCGTCGACCGGTGACTGATCCGCCGGCGGCGGCGACAGAGGCTCGCCGCCGGCGGGTCGACTCAGGCGGCCGGTTGGCCGGGGATGAACGCGGTGAGCGAGAGCAGCCGGCGGACGGGGGGCGTCGCGTTGCGCAGGCACAGGAACCCGCCGACCGAGTCGAGGGATTCCCGGGCGTGCTCGAGGACCCGCAGTGCGGCCGTGTCCATGAACGGCACGCCCGAGAGGTCGACGTCGATCTCGTGGGCGCCGGAACGGACGGCGTCCCAGACCGAGGTCGCGAACTCCTCGACGGTGCCGGCGTCGATCTCCCCGGTGGGGACGAGCGTCACCCGGTGGTGGCTGGCGTCGAGTTGAGCGAGGGAGTCGGTGATGACCATGGCGTCCTCTTCAGGGCCTCGGAGCGACCGCAATGCGTTCGCTGTTACCCACTCTGACGTCGCGACAGACCGTTTTGGTGGCACGCGGAGGCCAATGGAACGAAACCGACACGGACGTCATGAGAACGTGACGGCACGGTCATCTCCGCCTGGGCCGAAGGGCCCAGGCCGCCGGTCAGCCGGGCAGGTTCGCGATGTCGACGTCGGGCAGCTCGTCGGCCGGCTCGAAGCCGAGCACGCGGCCGTAGAACGCCAGCTCGGCGCCGAGTGCGGTGACGATGGTCTCGGAGCGCCGCCACCCGTGCCCCTCGCCCTCGAAGGGGAAGTAGGCCACGGGCACGCCCTTCGAGCGCAGGGCGTCGACGATCATCTCGGCCTGGTTGGGCGGCACGACCTCGTCGTCGAGGCCCTGGAACACGATCAGCGGATCGGACAGCTCGTCGACGTGGTGGATCGGTGAGCGCGCATCGAAGACGTCCTTCTCCTCCGGATAGCGGCCGATCATGGTGTCGCAGTAGCGGGACTCGAACTTGTGGGTCTCCTCGGCCAGCACGCTGAGGTCGGCGATGCCGTAGGACGACGAGCCGGCGGCGAAGGCGTCGGAGGCGACCAGCGTGGCCAGCACCGTGAAGCCACCGGCCGAGCCGCCGCGGATGCAGAGGCGCTCGGGGTCGGCGAGGCCGGCGTCGGCGAGGTGGGTGGCGGCGGCGATGCAGTCCTCGACGTCGACGACGCCCCACTGGCCGTCGAGCAGCTGGCGGTACGCACGCCCGAAGCCGGTGGAGCCGCCGTAGTTGACGTCGACGAGGGCGAAGCCACGGCTGGTCCAGAACTGGCGCGACAGGTCGAAGCGAGCCCGGGCCATGCCGGTGGGGCCACCGTGGATGAGCACGATCAGCGGCGGCAGCTCGCCGTCGGGGGCGACCGCTTCGGCGTTGGCCGGCGGGTAGTACAGGGCGTGCGCGGTGCGCTCGCCGTCGGGGCCCGTCGGGAACGAGATCGGCCGACCGATGGAGAACCAGGCGGCGTCGAGGCCGAGGTCGCGCGACGGACGCAGGACCGTCGGTTCACCCGCGACGGTGACGCCGGCGGCGGGCGACGGGAGCGGCACCTCGACGACGGCCGACTCGCGGTCGAAGCCGGCCCCGATGAACACCGCCGACTCCGATCGTGCGGTCACCGACTCGATCTCGGTGTAGGGCAGGTCGAGATCGGTCACCGTGCCGTCGGTCTCGACGACGCCGAGGCGGTCGAGGCCGCCCGACGCGGCGGCGAACACGATGCGACCGTCGGCGAGGAAGGCGTACCGGGACATGCCGAAGGTCCACAAGGGCGTCCCGATGTCGGCCTCGAGCTCGGTGCGAGGCATCTGGGCCGACGTCTGCGGCTCGGAGGCGTCGATGTTCCACCAGCCACTGCGGTCGGAGACGAGATGGAGGCGACCGTCGGGCGACCACACGGGCATGATCGCCGACTCGGTGGGACCGCCGGCGATCTCGCGCACCTGGCCGAGCGACACATTGTCGTGGGTGACGGCCAGCGGACCGGTGCACGCCCGGGTGGCGTCCCACGGCATGGCGGGGTGATCCCACTCGATCCACGCCAGCATGGCGCCGTCGGGGCTCACCCGGGGGCTCGACACGAAGTCGCAGCCGGTGACCAGCACGACCTCGGTGCCCTGCCCGTCGAGCGGGAGGACGACGATCTCGTTGACGACCTCGGACGGCGGCGTGTGGGCCGAGTGGTGGAGCTCTCGCACCGCGATGACGAAGTCGCCGACCACCGCGAGGTCGGCGTACCGGAGGCCGTGGTGCACCGCCGACGCCGGCGTGATGGGTTCCGGGTCGCCGGCGAGGCCGGGGCCGTCGGCGTCGAGCGGGGCCCGGTACAGGCGGTGGTCCTCGAAGTTGTTGAACAGCAACCAGCCGTCGGCGACCCGCCACGCACCGCCGCCGTACTCGTGGACCCGCGTGCGGGCCGAGAAGCCCTCGGGCAGCAGGTCGGCGGTGGTGCCGTCGGCCCGGCGCCGGATGACCTGGACCCGGCCGCCTTCTGCCGGGCGGCGCTCGGCCCAGAACGTCTCGTCGCCGTGCGGCCCGACCGCGACCTGGACCTCGTGGTCGAGCGACGCGCCGGCGGCGACGACCTCGTCGAGGGTGATCGGCGAGGGCCATGCCCCGTAGGGGACGGTGGCAGGCCCGTTCACTTCGAGTCGGCCACCAGGTCGGCGATGCGCTGCACGCCCTCGGCCAGGTCGTCGTCGCCCAGGGCGAAGGACAACCGGGCGTAGCCGGGGGTGCCGAACGCCTCGCCGGGGACGATGGCGACCTTGGCCTCCTCGAGGACGATCTCGGCGAGTTCGATCGTGGTCGACGCCGTGCGGCCGGCCAGTGGTGTGCCGTACAGGCCCGTGAGCTTGGGGTAGGCGTAGAACGCGCCCTCGGGCTCGAGGCACGTGACGCCGGGGATGGCGTCGAGCATCTTCCAGATGGTCTGGCGGCGGCGGTCGAAGGCCTCACGCATCATCACCACGTCGTCGAGCGAGCCCGACACGGCGGCGAGCGCGGCGCGCTGGCTGACGTTGGCGACGTTGGAGGTCGAGTGGCTCTGCAGGTTGGTGGCGGCCTTGACGACGTCGGCGGGGCCGATCATCCAACCGACCCGCCAGCCGGTCATGGCGTAGGTCTTGGCCACGCCGTTGAGCACGACGCAGTGGTCGGCGAGCTCGGGCACCACGACGGGCATCGAGTGGAACTCGTGGTCGCCGTAGGTGAGGTGCTCGTAGATCTCGTCGGTGATGACCCAGATGCCGTGTTCGACGGCCCACTGGCCGATCGCCTCGACCTCGGCCCGCGTGTAGACGGCACCGGTGGGGTTCGACGGCGACACGAACACGAGCGCTTTCGTCTTGGCGGTGCGGGCCGCGTCGAGCATCTCGACGGTGGCCTTGAAGCCCGTGGTCTCGTCGCAGACGACGGGCACGGTGACGCCGCCGGCGAGGCCGATGGGCTCGGGGTAGGTCGTCCAGTAGGGGGCGGGGAGGAGGACCTCGTCGCCCGGGTCGACCAGCGTGAGCAGGCTGGCGTACACCGCGTGCTTGCCGCCGTTGGTGATCAGGACGTTGGCTGGATCGACCTCGAGGCCCGAGTCGCGCATGGTCTTGGTGGCGACGGCGGCCTTGAGCTCGGGCAGGCCGCCAGCAGGGCTGTACTTGTGGTTCTTCGGGTCGCGGCACGCCTCGACCGCGGCCTCGACGATGTGCGCCGGCGTCGGGAAGTCGGGCTCACCGGCCCCGAAGCCTATGACCGGTTCGCCGGCCGCCTTCATGGCCTTGGCCTTGGCATCGACCGCCAGGGTGGCCGAGGGGGCGATGGCGGCGATGCGGGCGGAGATGCGGGAGGCAGGCTGGGAAGACAAGGGATTCGCTCCTGGTCGGGGACTCCGCGATAGTTGCACGTCGATGGCTACCGACACGCCCCAGATCCGCATCCCCGACGACATCAAGCCCGCCGACGGCCGCTTCGGCGCCGGGCCCTCCAAGGTCCGCCCCGAGCAGCTCCAGGCCGTCGTCGACGCCAACTACTCCGTCGCCGATACCGGCGTCATGGGCACCTCACACCGCCAGGGTGCCGTGAAGTTCGTGGTCGGCTCGCTGCGCAACGGCCTGGCCGAGCTCCTCCGCCTGCCCGACGGCTACGAGATCATGCTGGGCAACGGCGGCACGCACGCCATCTGGGACGGCCTCACCGCCGGCTTCGTCGAGCAGCGCTCGGCACACGCCACCTTCGGCGAGTTCTCCTCCAAGTTCGCCAAGGGCATCGCCGCCGCCCCCTTCCTCGACGACCCCGTCCTGGTCGAGGCGCCGGTCGGCTCGTATCCCGAGATGGGCCCGGTCGACGGCGTCGACACCTACGCCCTCACCCACAACGAGACCTCCACCGGCGTCATGGCCCCGGTGACGCGCCCCTCGTCCGACGGTCTGGTCGTCGTCGACGCCACGTCGGCCGCCGGCGGACTCCGTGCCGACCTGTCCGAATGCGACGTCTACTACTTCTCGCCGCAGAAGGCGCTGGCCTCCGACGGTGGGCTCTGGATCGCCGCCGTCTCCCCCGCCGCCGTCGAGCGCATCGAGTCGCGGGCCGCCGCCGCGGCGGGCGAAGGTCGCTGGATCCCGCCCTTCGTCGACCTCGCCGCCGCCCTCGACAACTCGCGCAAGGACCAGACGCTGAACACGCCGGCGCTGGCCACGTTGATCATGGCCGACGCCCAGGTGCAGTGGATGTGCCACAACGGCGGCATCGACTTCGCCGCCGGCCGCTGCGACGCCTCGGCCGAGATCCTCTACGGCTGGGCCGACGCCCACGAGGTCGCCACGCCGTTCGTCACCGACGTCGACGCCCGATCGCACGTCGTCGCCACCATCGACTTCGCCGACTCGGTCGACGCGTCGTTGGTCGCCGCGGTCCTGCGGACCAACGGCATCGTCGACACCGAGCCCTACCGCAAGCTGGGCCGCAACCAGCTCCGCATCGCCATGTTCCCGGCCATCGACCCCGAGGACATCCACGCCCTCACCGTCTGCATCGACCACGTGCTGACCGCCCTCGACTGACGGCCCCGACCCGCCGCCGGCGTCGCTCTGGGATACTTGGCCCACGTACGAACCGCGTATCCAGGGGGCGTCCATGTGGGATCTGACGATCGAGGTCGACAACGAACCGGGCGCGCTGGCCCAGGTCGCGAAGGCGGTGAGCGACGCCGGGGTCAACCTCGCCGCCGCCACCTGCACCGGCCCCAGCGCCACGGCCGAGCTGCACATCCTCGTGCCTCACGCCGAGGCGGCCAAGCACGCGCTGTCGATCTCCGGCCTCACGGTGAGCGGTGAGCGCGAGGTCGTGGTCGTCGAGTCCCCCGATCAGCCGGGCGCGCTCGCCGACCTGGCGCTGAAGGTCGCGGCGGCCGGGGTCAACCTCGACCTGGTCTACGTCGCGACCAAGACCCGGGTCGTCTTCGGGTCGAACGACCTCGATGCGTTGCGCGCTGCGCTCGGCATCCCCGAGGGTGCCTCCGCCTGAACGCCCGCGGTCGGCACTCGGTCCGTGGCAACGGTGTTTGCCAGACTGCACCGTCACGACTGACCAGCGAGGGGACACAGGCACGATGCCGACCGCAGAAGAAGTGAAGGCCGAGCTCACGGGGCCCGGGGGGATGTTCGAGATCGTCCACGAGACGGTCGGGGGCACCGAGGTGCAGGTCTACAAGGACCGCATGTCGAGCCTGCGCCAGATCCCCGAGCTCGCCCTGTTCCGCGGCGAGCAGACCTTCATCCTCTACGGCGACGAGGACTGGTCGTTCCAACGCTTCGTCGAGACGTCGAACAGCGTCGCGAACGGACTGAAGAACGACGCGGGCGTCGGCCACGGCGACCGCGTCGCCGTGCTCAGCCAGAACAACCCCGAGTGGTGCCTCACCTTCTGGGGCACGGTCACCGGCGGCGCCATCCTCGTGGGCCTCAACGGCTGGTGGAAGGCCGAGGAGGTCGTCTACGGCCTGCAGGACTCCGGCGCCAAGGTGCTGGTGGCCGACAAGAAGCGCTTCGAGCGCATCGCCGACCAGCTCGACGAGCTGCCCGACCTCGAGCGCATCTACCTCGCCAACGACGCCGACCCGTCCGACTTCGCCGACGTCGTCGGCGACGCTCACGTCGCCAAGCTCCACCGCTTCGACGAGCTCACCGCCGACCCCACCGGCACGCTCCTCGACACGCCGATCGACGAGGACGACACCGCGGTCATCTTCTACAGCTCGGGCACCACCGGGAAGCCCAAGGGCATCATGTCGACCCACCGCAACATGGTCGCCAACCTCCAGAACACGATCTACAACACGGTGGCCGGCTCGATGCTCGGTGCGGCTGCGATCCCAGGGGCCACCGACGCCGATGGCGACGGCCAGCCCGACCAGATGGTCTCGCTGTTCACCTCCCCCCTGTTCCACGTGTCCGGCTGTCACTCGACGCTGGTCGTCGGCATGGTCGCCGGCCTCAAGCTCGTGATGCCCGTGGGGCGCTTCCTGCCCGAGGACGCGCTGAAGATCATCCAGGACGAGAAGGTCAACATCTGGGCCACCGTCCCCACCATGATCTGGCGCGTCTGCGAGCACCCCGACCGCCACGCCTTCGACACCAGCTCGGTGATCTCGGTGGCCTTCGGCGGTTCGCCGTCGGCCGAGGAGCTCCAGCGCAAGATCCGCGACACGTTCCCCAACGTGAAGACGACGTCCAACGCCTACGGCCTCACCGAGTCGTCGTCGGTCGCCACCGTCAACACCGGCCAGGGTGCCATCGACAAGCCGACCTCGGTCGGCCCGCCGGTGCCCACGGTCGAGATCCAGGTCGTCGACGGTATGGGCAACTCGCTCCCGGTCGGCGAGGTCGGCGAGATCTGCATCAAGGGCCCGATCATCATGAAGGGCTACTGGAACAAGCCCGAGGCCACGGCCGAGACGTTGGTCGACGGATGGTTGCGCACCGGCGACATCGGCTACGTCGACGACGAGGGGTTCGTGTTCATCACCGACCGCAAGAAGGACATGATCATCCGCGGCGGCGAGAACATCTACTGCGTCGAGATCGAGGAGCGCCTCGTCCAGCATCCCGAGATCGCCGACGCCGCCGTCTACGGCGTCCCGCACGACGAGCTCGGTGAAGAGGTGAAGGCCACGGTCCAGATCGAGACCGGTTCCCAGCTCGACGAGGCCGCGGTCAAGCAGTGGGTCGCCGACGGTCTGGCCAACTTCAAGGTGCCGGCCTACCTCGACCTCACCACCGACAAGCTCCCCCGCAACGCCTCCGGGAAGCTCTTGAAGAACGCACTCCGCGGCGAAGGGGTCGTCAGCTTCGAAGAGACCATGTGATGCAGCTCGGGCGGGCTGCAACACGGGCCCTCGCCGTCGTCGCCGTCCTCGCCGTCGTCGCCGTGGGCGTCGGCGCCTGCGGCGACGGCGAGCCTTCGCCGGCGGACGAGATCGCGGCCGACCTCGCCGTCGACCCGACCTTCGCCGGCTACGCCATGACCGCGTTCGAGGCGCGCTGCGTGGTCGACGACGTGGTCGGCCAGCTCGGCGACGAGCGGATCAGGGCGTTGCGGCCGGCGGCCGGCGAAGCCGAGATCGACACCGACACCGACACCGACACCGCCCCGGCCCCCGCGCTCGACTACGCGTCGCTGGACGACGACGAGCTCCTCGTGGTGGCGGACGCGATCGACGCGTGTCTCGCCGGCCACGACGGGACCGGCGGCGCCGATGTCGTCACCTCGGCCGTGGCCGACGGCGTCCTGGTCTCGGCCACCGACGACTTCCCGGTGACCGACGACGAGGCCAGGTGCATCGGCGAGTCCGTGGTGTCGTCGCTGGGGACGTCGACGATGATCGCCGTCGGCATCCGCTCGGCGGTCGACACCACGGCCGACCTCGACGCCGACGAGTCCGCCGCCTTCATCGACGCCTTCCTCGAGTGCACCGACGTGCGTGCACGCGTCCTCGCCGGTATCGGCGCCGACCCCGACAACCCGATCAGCGACGACGTCATCGCCTGCCTCGACGCCAACATCACCGACGAGCAGGTCGACGAGCTGTTCGCCCTCGGGTTCGCCGCCGCCGGCGGTTCGAACGACGATCAGTCCCGAGCCGACGAGGTCCTCGCCGGCGCCATCGCGAGCTGCGCCTAGGCCGGCTCGGCCGGCGTCCCGGACGGCGACACCACCAGCGCCACGGCGATCACCAGCCCGAAGGCCAGCGAACCGACGCTGGCCACGGCGTCGGCCGTCGACTCGAGCGGCTCGGTGTTGGCCAGGTGGTACACCACGTGCGGCACCGAGAACACTGCGACGGCCAGGCCCGTCGCCCGGGCGAGGTCGGCACTGCGACGGAGGAGCGCGAAGCCGCTCAACACGCCCAGGGCGCAGAACAGGCCGCCGACGTCGCGCAGCAGGTGCTCGTTGAACGGGCCGTCGACCGCCACCCACTGGCGACCGCCTCCGGGGAAGGAGTCGTAGAACGACCGCGGCGCCAGCACGGCCCACAGGCCCGTCCCGAGCCACTGGACGGCGAACGCCGCCAGGATCACGTCGCGCCACGTGCGACCGGCCGGCAGCGAGCTCATGACCGCACCGCCGCGATCGCCGCCGCCAGGCCGTCGGCGCCGGCGTGGTCCGGCTGCCACCCGGTGGCCTCCTTGAACCGGCGGTTGCTGATGCGCTGCGAGCGGGCCAGCACCTCGGCGCCGGGGTTCACCCTGCTCGCCAGGCCCATCGGCACCGGCAGCCGGCGCGGCGGCTTCGTGCCGATGGCCGCCGCCACGGCGGCGCCGGCCTCGGCCCGGGTCACGGGGTCGTCGTCAGCGACGTTGTAGACGCCGCTGGCGACGTCGAGCGCCGCGACGACCGCTCGACCGGCCGCATCGGCTCCGACGAACGACGTGTAGGCATCCGCGGCGCCCACCAGCGGGTTCACCCGCCGGGCGAACGCCTTGGCCCACGTCTGCACGTGGTCGGAGTCGGGTGCGTAGAACTGGGCGAAGCGCAGCACGACGCCGACTCCCTCCCCCTCGGCGAACGCCGACACCCCGGCCTCGGCCGCGTCGACCGG
>JBFJNI010000081.1:0-16190 GCA_041618235.1 Acidimicrobiales bacterium | reverse complement strand
TGACGACCTTCTGGGGCGTCGACTCGTTCACCTACACGATCACCGACGGCAAGGGCGGTTTCGACACTGCCACCGTCACCGTCACCGTGAACTCCGTGCCGGTCGCCACCAACGACCTCTACCTCGTCGGCGGCGGGTCGACCGTCCTCACGGTGACCGCCAATGACTTCGACCTCGACGGCGACCCGTTGGACATCCAGGCCGCCGACACCACGCTGACCGTGGGAAGCGTCACCTGCGGCGCCCTGACCTGCACCTACGACCCGGGCGGCTTCACGGGTGTCGACACCTTCCGGTACCGACTCCGCGACACTCGCGGGGGAACGTCGACCTGGGCGACCGTGACCCTCGTCGTCAGCTGACCGCCCGCTCCTCGCCCCACAGCAGCGCCCGGGTCCGGGCCGTGCTGCCGGCCCTCGAGATGATCATCGTGCCGGCGAGACCGAGCAGCCCGGCCACCGTGTACGACCACCGATAGCTCTGGGCATCGCGCAGCGCACCGAGCAAGAACGGGCCGAGCGCCACGCCGGCGACGACGACGAGCTGGTTGAGGGCGAAGATCCGGGCGTAGTCGCGGGTGCCCATGGCGTCGGCGAAGAGCAGCGGCTGGAGCATCAACAGGTTGCCGATGGTGGCGCCGAACAGGACCGAACACGCCACCAGCAGCCCCGCGCTCTCGACCTGGCCCAGCAGGAACAGCCCGAGCGCCTGGAACACGCCGAAGAAGACGGCGAGACGGATGAGCGGGCGCTTGTCGGCGACCACCCCGCCGATGAGGCGGGCCACGACGCTGGCGATGGTGAGCCCGGCGATGAGCTTGCCGCCGGTGCCGGGCCCGGCCCGCTCGTTGCCGAGCTTCACGAGCTGCGAGATGCCGCCGACCTGCATGCCGAGGACGAGCACGTAGCCGAGCGTGACGGCACGGAAGAAGCGTGACCGGACCGCGACGTCGTACTTCGCGCCGGTGAGCAGCGCGCCGGCGACCGCTCCCGACGCACTGATGCCACGACCCTCCGGCGACGGCCAGAGGAACGGCACCACCGGCAGCGTCGCCGCCGCCCAGACCACCACGAGCCAGGGCGTGGCCAGCTCGAGGCCGTCGCGCCGGACCCACCAACCGACCAGCTGGGTGAAGGTGAGGCCGCCGACCGAGAGGCCGGTGGACGCGACGGCGAGCGCCACCGACCGCTTGGTGTGGAACCAGCGGGTGACGACGGTGGTGGCGGGGACGAGGCCGGCAGCGCTGAACCCGATGCCGAGCACCGCGTTCACCAGGTACAGCTGCCAGAGCGTCTCGACCCGACCGAGCGCGAGCAGCGAGACCCACGAGAGCACGAGGCCGACCAGCACGACGCGGCGGACGTCGCGCTCGGTGATGAGCCGGCCGATCAACGGACCGGCGAGCCCGCCGACGACGAAGACGATCGACTGGCCGAGCGACGCCGCGCCGGTGGAGAAGCCGCGCTCGTCGGTCAGCGCATCGAGGTACACCGCCTGGCCGTAGAAGACGAAACCCGAGTTGGCCATGAGCAGCACGAACGCCGCGCCGACCACGATCCAGCCGGGGAAGAACCTCCCGGCCGCCGGCGGCGCGTCGATCGTCCCGGTCACGACAGCCACATGCGGAACAGGTCCCGGACCTTGTCGATGTTGACGTTCTTCGACGCGCTCACCCACACGACGTCGGACTTGTCGAGACCACACCCGTGGGCGAGCTCGTTCTTGCGCTTGTCGCGCATCTTCGACTTCACCTTGTCGTGCTTGGTGGCGATCACCGTGTGGGGCAGCGCCTCGGCCCGCAACCACTCGAGGAGCTGCACGTCGAGCTTGGTGGGCCCGATCTCGCCGTCGACCAGCACCGCGATCATGGTGAGCTCCTCGCGTCCGAGGAGGTAGCCCTCGATCATCGGCTGGAACCCGTCGCGGACCTTCTTCGGCGTCTTGGCGTAGCCGTAGCCGGGGCAGTCGACGACGGTGCCGCCCTCCTGGAGCTCGAAGCAGTTGAGGAGCTGCGTACGGCCGGGCGTCTTCGACGTCTTCGCCAGACCGGTGCGGTTGGCGATGGCGTTGAGCAGCGACGACTTGCCGACGTTCGACCGGCCGACGACCGCGACCTCGGCAGTGGTCGGGGGCAACCGGTCGAGCCGGTCCGCGGAGGTGACGAAGCGAAGCTGCAGCGGCGGACTCACCGCGAGAGGCTGCCACAGGTCGAGCGATGGCGACCCCAGCCACGGGCGGCGGCAACGGACGACGCGCTAGAACTTGACCGACCAGTCAAGTGCAGACCGCCATCCACAGGGGACCCTCGTGACCAGCCAGCAGCCCGTCGAGCCGCGCATCCGCAACGGCATCTTCCTCGCGCCCTTCCATCCGGTGGGCGAGGACCCGACCCTTGCCATCCAGCGCGACCTCGAGCTCGTCGAGCACCTCGACCGGCTCGGCTACGAGGAGGCGTGGATCGGCGAACACCACTCGGCCGGCTACGAGATCATCGCCAGCCCCGAGCTGTTCATCGCCGCGGCCGCCGAGCGCACCAGCCGCATCAAGCTCGGCACCGGCGTGGTGTCGCTCCCGTATCACAACCCCTTGATGGTCGCGAACCGCATCATCCAGCTCGACCACCAGACCAAGGGTCGCGTCATGCTCGGGGTCGGCCCGGGCCTGCTGCCGTCCGACGCCGCCATGCTCGGCATCCCCGTGTCGACCCAACGAGACCGGATGAAGGAGAGCCTCGAGGTCATCCTCCGACTCTTCCGAGGCGAGACCGTCACCGAGAAGACCGACTGGTTCGACCTCACGGGCGCCACCTGCCAACTGCGGCCCTACTCCGACCCGCACCCCGAGGTCTGCGTCGCTTCGACCGTCACCCCCCACTCGGCCAAGCTCGCCGGCGTCCACGACCTCGGTCTTCTCTGTGTCGCCGCCACCGTGGCCGCCGGCTACGACGCCCTCGGCACCAACTGGCAGATCGCCGAGGACGCCGCCGCCGACCAGGGCCGCGAGATGGACCGCAGCCGCTGGCGCGTGGTGGGCCCGGTGCACATCGCCGAGACCCGGGAGGAAGCCTTCGCCAACGTCGAGTACGGCCTCCAGCAGTGGGTCGACTACTTCGCCGCCATCAACCCCACCGCCGCCGGCGACGACCTCGGGTCGAAGAGCCCCGCCGAGGCCATGGTCGAGTCGGGCCGCGCCGTCATCGGCACGCCCGACGACGCCATCGAGCAGCTCCAGCGCCTGTGGGACCAGACCGGCGGGTTCGGTGCGTTCCTCCAGCTCGCCCACAACTGGGCCAACTTCGAGAACACCAAGAAGTCCTACGAGCTGTTCGCCCGCCACGTGACGCCGTACTTCAACGGCGCCAACCGGGCCCGGGCCGCATCGCTCTCGTCGGTCACCGACCGCGGGCCCGAGCTGATGGGCCAGGCCATCGCCGCGTCGATGGAGAAGATCCAGGAGCACGCCGACGACATCCAGCGGGCGCAGACCAACATGGCCGAGGGCGCCGCCTCGTGAGCGCGTGAACGCGGTCTTCCCCGCCCCCCGCCGGATCGACCTCGGGCGAGCGCCGGGCGCGGCCGAACCCCTGGACGTCCGGGTCGACACCTCGTTGCCGACGCAGGGCTACCGGCTCACCGTCCGCGCCGACGGCACCACGCTGGAGCACCGCGACGACCTCGGCCGGCGCTACGGCCTCGACACCCTGCGCCAGCTCACCGCGACCGACGACGGCGCTCGGGTCGGGGTCGTCGAGGACTGGCCCGACGTCGCCGAGCGGGCGTTCATGCTGGACATCTCGCGAGACCGCGTCCCCACCATGGACACGCTGCGGTGGTTGGTGGGGGTGCTCGGCCGCCTGCGCTTCACCGAGCTGCAGCTCTACACCGAGCACACCTTCGCCTGGCCCGGGCACGAGCAGGTCTGGCGCGATGCCTCGCCGATGACCGCCGACGAGATCCGCGCCCTCGCCGCCGAGTGCTCTGCGCACGGGGTGACGCTGGTGCCGTGCCTCAACGGGTTCGGGCACATGGAACGATTCCTGCGCCACGACGAGCACCGCCACCGCGCCGAATGCCCCGACGGTGCCCCGGCATTGCTCGGCGACGGCCGCACCCCACCGACCACCCTGGCACCGACACCCGAGAACGCCGCCTTCGCGCTCGACCTCTTCCGCGGCTACCTCGACGCCCTCCCTTCGACTCGGATCCACATCGGTGGCGACGAACCCTTCGAGCTCGGGCACGGTCGCAGCGCCGACGACGTCGGCCGGGTCGGCCGCGCCACCGTCTACGCCCGCCACCTCCGACGGCTCATCGATCCGCTGGTCGACGACGGCCACGAGGTGCTCTTCTGGGGCGACGTGCTGTCGCGCAGCCCCGAGGTCGTGGCGACGTTCCCCGAAGGCGCCACTGCCGTCGGGTGGTGGTACGCCGCTCCTGTCGCATCGCCCCCTCCCCTGTCATCGGTGCTCGGCCCCGAGCTGGTCGAGCGCCTCGGCATGCCCGAGGACGCGATGGCCGGCTTCGTGGCCCACACCCGCGCCTTCGCCGAGACCGGGATGCCCTGCTGGGTGGCGCCGGGCACCTCGTCGTGGAACAGCTTCATCGGCCGGTGGCCGAATGCCCGGGACAACATCGACGACGCCCTCGATGTCGGCGCCGACATCGGCGCGCGCGGGATGCTGCTCACCGACTGGGGCGACAACGGCCATCACCAGCCGCTCGCCATCTCGCTCCCACCCCTCGTCCACGCCGCGGGCGCGTCCTGGTGCCGGACCACCCACGACGACGCCGCGGTGGTCGACATCGTCGACGAGATGGCCGGTGCGCCGGGGGCGGGCTCCGACCTCGTGGATCTCGGGTCGGTCGACGATCTGCTGGGTGTCCGCCAGTTCAACGCCAGCGCGCTCTTCAACGTCGTGGTCGGCGCCTATCTCCCGCCCCGTCGACCCCGCATCGATGCCGACCGTGTCGAACGGGCGCTGGAGGTGATCGACCGCTTCGTGCGCGCCGACCCGGCCACCGACATCGAGGCCGGACTCGACGCTGCAGCCCGTCTCGCCCGGGTCGGGGTGTGGTCGCTGGCGGCCCATCACGGCATCGCCACACCTGCGCCCGGGACGCTCGCCGCCGAGCGTCGCGAGGCGGTTGCCCGCCATCGACGGGCCTGGGCGCGTACCAGTCGACCGGGCGGCCTCGAGGACAGCGTGGCCCGGCTCTTCCCCGACCTCGCGGGCCCCGATGCGCTCACAACGCCAAGCGGATAGCTGACCTCGGCACGGGGTGCCGGTAACCCGCCGATCGCCACCATTCCGGCGCTTCCCCGCGATTCGCCAGCTCAGAACGAGACAATTGTCGCTCTGCGTGACCAATAACACGCACTGCGTGGGTAGGAGATGCTTGGTTTGCCATGCAAACTTGTCCCCATGCGCACCAACGACCCGAAGTTCGCCACCCTCCAGGCACTCGAGCTGCTGGGTGACCTCCCCCCGAAGTCGGTCGACCGCCTCGTCGGTCAGGTCGACGAGATCACCGTCGAGGCCGGCACGGTCCTGATCCGCCAGGGTCAGATCAACCGCCACGCCTACCTCATCGCCTCCGGCATGGTCGCCGTCGACATCGACGGCCGACGCGTCGCCACCGTCGCTCCCGGCTCTATCGTGGGCGAGCGCACGGCCATCGAGCACGGTCCGGCCAACGCGACCGTCGTCGTGACCGAACGGGCCACCGTGTTCGCCGTCGACCACCGGGTGCTCAACGGCGCCGCGGCGATCGACCCGCAGTTCGGCGAACGCATCCGCGGACTCGTCGGCGAGCGCACCACCGCCGCCTGACCACCGCGTCACCGCCCCGACATAGGACCGAGAGGGTCGCCGTCGGGGCGCGCATCCAACCGCCGCGATGTGGGACACTTGTCACACGTCTCACGAAGGGGGTTCGGTGCAGTGCTCGTCGATCAGATCCTGGCCGAGAAGGGCCGAAACGTCGCCACGGTGACGCCGGAATCCACGGTGGCCGACGCCGTGCGCGCGCTGGCCGAGCACAACGTCGGCGCCCTCGTGGTGTCGGTCGACGGTGAGTCGGTCGACGGGATCCTCTCCGAGCGCGACATCGTCCGGCGCGTCGCATCTGTCGGCGCCGAGGCGCTGCAGCTCCCGGTGCGCGACCTGATGCAGGCCGAGGTCGCCACCTGCGACGGCCACGCCGACACCGAGTTCGTCATGAACACCATGACCAACGGGCGGTTCCGCCACCTGCCGGTCGTGGCCGACGGCAAGCTCGCCGGCATCATCTCCATCGGCGACGTGGTCAAGGTGCGCATCACCGAGCTGGCCACCGAAGCCGAGCAACTCGTCGGGTACATC
The DNA here is from genome assembly GCA_041618235.1 of Acidimicrobiales bacterium. Taxonomy (GTDB): domain Bacteria; phylum Actinomycetota; class Acidimicrobiia; order Acidimicrobiales; family Salinilacustritrichaceae; genus Salinilacustrithrix. The sequence goes on along the minus strand of JBFJNI010000081.1, from coordinate 9,829 downwards.
CGCGACGGCCGCTGAGCTCCCACCGTCCTCCCCCAGGCGCCATCATCTGACGTGAGCGCACTCGACCTGCCCCCCGACGCGCCCGAGCACCCGATGCCCGAGCTGCCCGACCAGCCCACCGGCCTCGAGTGGCCCACGCATCGGTGGCCACGGTGGCCGGTTCCCGCCGGCGTCGACCTCGACCCCCTGCTCGACGGGGTCATGGATCCCGACGGTGCGCTGGCCCGGACCCGAGCCGTGGTCGTGGTGCACCGGGGTCGGCTGGTGGCCGAGCGGTACGGCGACCGCACCGATGTCTGGGGCGAGGTCACCGGCGATCCCGTCGACGCCGACACTCCGCTGACCTCGTGGTCGATGGCGAAGTCGATGCTCCATGCCGTCGTCGGCATGCTCGTCGACGACGGCCGCCTCGTACTGGACGAACCGCCGGGCATCCCCGAGTGGGACGAGACCGATCCACGATCGGCCATCACCCTCGAACAGATGCTCACCATGCGCGACGGCCTCGACTTCATCGAGGACTACGACGAGGAGGCCGGCGTCTCACACGTGATCGACATGCTCTTCGGCCCCGGCGGGGCCGACGTCGCCGGCTTCGTGGCCAGCAGGCCGCTGGCCCACCCACCCGGCACCGTCTTCAACTACTCATCCGGCACCACCAACCTCATCTCCGGCGTGGTCCGTCGTGCACTCGGGGGTGGCGACGCATACCGCACGTTCCTGCAGCGACGCCTCTTCGAACCCATCGGCATGACCACCGCCGACCCGCGCTTCGACGCCGCCGGCACGTGGATCGCCTCGTCCTACGTCTTCGCCAAGGCACGCGACATGGCGCGCTTCGGTCTGCTCTACCTGCGCGACGGCATGTGGGACGGCCGGCGCATCCTGCCCGACGGCTGGGTCGACCACGCCCGCCGCGCCCGGTCGGTCGACCCCGACGACGGCCGCTTCTACGGCGCCCAGTGGTGGGTGGTCGGCGACGACCTCGGCACGTTCTGGGCCAACGGTTACGAAGGCCAGTCGATCATGGTGTGCCCCGGCCTGGACCTCGTCGTCGTACGCCTGGGCAAGTCGACCAAGGAGCAGTACCCCGCGCTCGCCGACTGGCGGCGAGGGGTGATCGACGCCTTCCGACACGGCGCCTGATCAGGGGCGCACGACCTGGCCGTCGTCGTCGATGCACCCGGCCGACGGCGTGGTCGAGTCGGGTCCGCCGGCCGGGCACTGGCCGAGAGTGTTCGACGTCGTGCCGGGGTCGTCGCCTGGCGTGTCGACGAGGCCGGGATCCTGGGTGTCGGCGCAACCCGCCATCATCAACGCCGCCGCCAACACGACGGCCGCGAGCCGTCCGCGTCGTCGGGTGCTGGTCACGCTCGCCATGCCGGGCATGTTGACACGTCGTCCACCCGACCCCACCCGACGGTCAGGCGGCGGTACGGATCGGGCGGCGGGTCGACAACGCCACCGCGGCGAAGGTGCACGCGCCGCCCATGGCGACCAGGGCCCCACCGGTGCCGATGGCGCCGGTGAGGATGCTGGCGGCGACGGCCGCCAACGGGAACGATCCCAGCATGCCGAGCGTGTTGAGACCCATCACGCGGCCCATGAGCTCGTCGGGCGTCTGCTCCTGCAACAGGGTGCGCTGCATCGTCATCACGACGCCGCCGCCGGTGCCCCACAACGCCATCAGCGCGAACGTGACCACATAGCTGCGGGACAGACCCATGAGCACGACCATGGGGCCGGCGACGCACACGAAGCAGATCGTGAGCAGGCGGCCCCGATGCCCGACGGACGAGCGGCTCGCCAGGGTCATCGACGTGGTGATCATGCCCAGACCGAGTGGAGCGAACAGCGCCGAGCTGGCGAAGGCGCCGGCGCCGAGCTCGTCCTTGGCCAGCTCGGGCAACAGCAGCGTGACACCACCCCACAGGAACCCGAGCACCAGCATGATCACCAGCAGGCTGCGGGCGGGCTCGTGGGCTCGCGCCCAGCGGAACCCTTCGCCGATGTCGGCACGGATGCGGGTGCGGGTGGCGGCGACGGCTCGCTGCGGGACCTCGACCCGGGCCATGAGAACGGTCGCGAGCGCCTCGAACGTGGCGAGGACCACCAGGCCGCCGACGTTGCCGCCCAATGCGATGGCCGCGCCACCGACGACGGCGCCCATCATCATCGCGACGTTCATCGAGATCATCTGCAGTGCGACCCCGTTCATCAGCCGTTCGGGCGGGACCAGCGCCGGCACCATCGCCTGCGCGGTCGGCGCCACCGAGGCGAGGAGCGCTCCCAGCAGGGCGGCATGCGCCGCCACGGCCCACACGCCACCGACCCCGAGGCCGACGACGACGGCTGCCGACACCAGCACCACCGTCGTGGCGGCCGAGACGCGGACGAACAGCAGGCGCCGGTCGGTGCGGTCGCTCCAGGCGCCGGCGGGTACCGCCACCAGCAGGCCGGCGCCACCGAGCGCCAGCCCGACGAGGCCGACGGCCGGATCCCAGTCGGTGAGGTCGAGGGTGATCCACACCAGGGCGAAGCGCAGCGTGCCGTTCACCAACGCCGAGAGGAACTGTGCGCCGAGGAAGCGGCGGAACGGGACGTGGCCCATGACCGCACGGAGCGGGTGGACGACCGGAGAGGGAGCCGGGACGTCGACGGTCGTGGCCGACTCGGCGGTGCGCGGGTCGACGTCCATCCCAGCGACGCTACCGACCCCGTGGCAACCGCGCTCCGGCCGCGCCGGCGAGGTCACCGGTCGTAGAACAGCCGCTCGACCACCCGCCGGCTGCGACGCACCCGGCGACGGTGCGACTCGATCAGGTCGCTGGGTGAGCTGTCGAGCGATCGGGCCAGCGTGGCGAGTCGGTCGAGTGACTCGGGCAGCACGTCGCCGGCGCCGAGGGTCAGCCACGCCCGGTTCCGCACCTTCTCGCACCACCAGTAGGCGTCGCTCAGGACGGCGGCATCGTCCGGGTCGACGATGCCGACCTCGACCAAGCGGCCGAGCGCCGCCGTCGTCGCCCGTCCTCGGACGCCGGCCGTCCACTGGAGCAGTTGCACGGTCCACTCGGCGTCGGCCAGGCCACCGGGTCCCAGCTTCAGGTGGCGCCACGGGTCGACGCCCCGAGGGATACGTTCGCCCTCGACCCGTGCCTTGATCCGGCGGATCTCCCGGGCATCGTCCGGCGTCGGTCGCCGGCGCCACGCGCCGAACTCGACGAGGTCGGTGAACCCGCGGGCCACGCGGACGTCGCCGGCGACCGAGCGGGCGCGGAGCAGCGCCTGGCGCTCCCAGACCTCGGCCCATCGGTCGAGGTAGGCGGTGTAGCTGTCGAGGCTGCGGGTCATGGGGCCCTTCGTTCCCTCGGGGCGCAGGTCGGCGTCGACGTCGATCACCCGCGTCGCCGCGGTGGGACCTCGCAGCATCCGGAGCAGCGACGCGGCCACCCGCTCGGCCTCCACCCGCCCGGCCTCGCCGTCGCCGTCGTGGACGAAGAGCAGGTCGACGTCCGAGCCGTAGGACAGCGTACGACCGCCGAGGCGACCCATGCCGATCACGGCGAACGGCACCTGCGGATCGGCGAGGGCGAGCGCGGTCTCGACGACCGCTTCGGCGAGCGCGGTCAGATCGGAGCCGACCTCGGCGACCTCGGCATGGCCCGCGACGTCACGGGCGATGACGCCGAGGAGGTGACGGCGGTGCCATCGACGGAGCGCGAGCTGGGCCTCGTCCGGGTCGGTGCGCCAGCCGACCGCCTCCCATGCGCTGGCTCGCAGTTGCTCGGGCGTGGCGGTCCGCAGGCGACCGACGTCGTCGAGCCGCTCGACGAGGTCGGGGTTCGCCTCCAGCAGCTCGGTGGCGATCGGCGCGGTGGCCAGCAGCTCACAGAGCTGACGGGCGGTCTGCGCCGAGTCGCGGAACGTCGACACGAGGCGCACCGTGCGCTGCTCGCCCGTCGCCAGCCGCCGCAGGCCGAGCAGGCCGAGGTCGGGGTCGGGGCCGGTGGAGAGCCAGTCGAGGACCAGCGGGAGGAGCTGACGCATGAGGCTCGACGACCGGGTCAGCCCCTGGGAGAGCTCGGTGACCGCCTGCCTCGTGCGGACCGGATCGCGGAAGCCGAAGGCGTCCAACCGTGTGGCGGTCATGTCGTCTGCGGCAGCCGATCCCCCTCGGCCGGCCGCGAACGCGTCGAGGAGCGGACGGAAGTACCAGCCCTCGTGGACCCGTCGGACCGCCAAGCGGTGCATCGCCAGGTCGTGGTCGAAGAGCTCGGTGGGGCCACCTTCGGCCTCGCCCCGATAGCCGAGCGTGCGTGCCAGTCGACGGCGAGCGTCACGGTCATCGGGCACCGTGTGCGTCTGCTGCTCGTTCACGATCTGCAGCCGATGTTCGATCCGGCGCAGCAGCTCGTGGGCCCGTCGGAGGGTCTCGGCCTCGTCGGCGTCGACATAGCCTCCGGCCACCAGGCGATCGAGCGCGGCCATCGTCGACCGCACCCGTAGGAGCTCGTCGGCCCCACCGTGCACGAGCTGCAGCAGCTGGATCGAGAACTCGATGTCCCGGATGCCGCCCGGCCCGCGCTTCACCTCGCGCTCGGCGCGACCGGTCCGGCGGAGCTCGTCCTCGGCCCGGGACTTGAGCCGACGGATCTCTCGCAGCTCGTCTCGACCGAAGGGGCGCGACCACAGCGCGGACGACGCCGCGGCGTCGAAGGCCTCGCGCAGATCCTTGGGCCCCGCGACCGGCACGGCCTTGAGCAACGCCTGGAACTCCCACGCTGCCGCCCACCGCTCCCAATGGGCTCGGTACGAGTCGACGCTGCGCACGAGGGGGCCGTCGCGCCCTTCGGGTCGCAGGCCGGTGTCGATGCGGACGCATCGATTGGCCACCTCGAGGAAGCGACGAGCGTCGCGGTTGCGGGCCACCGGGTCGCCGTCGCCGACGAGGAGCACATCGACATCGGACACGAAGTTGAGCTCGCCGGCGCCGAGCTTCCCCATGGCGACGACCACGAGGTCGGGCGTCTCGGCCAGCTGCAGCGACCGCCGGATGGCCTCGACCGCCAGCGCCGACCGCGCGGCCACGACCTCGGTCAGGCCGTCCAGTCCGAGCAGGTCACGCGCTGCGATCTGCAAGAAGACGAGGCGATGGCTCCGTGCGAGTGCTTCGGGCGACGAGGCATCGAGCGGCCACGGACGATCGAGATCGGCGAGCGCACCGAGGGCCTCGTCGTCCTCGGCGACGAAGGCCCCCAGGCTGTCCGACGCTCCGGCGATGGCCACGACCGCGGCGGCGGCGCGGTCGTCGAGCGCACGGACGGTCTCGCTCCCGAGGCGGTCGAGCACGACGCGTACCCGCTCGGGATCGGCGACCCCGGCCGCACCGGCCCAGCGGTCGAGACGGACCTCGCCCGGGGTCACGTGCGCGGAGTCGGCCACCCGAACAGTGTGCCGGGGACGATCGTTGCGCACCGGCCTCGTAGGCTGACCACGTGGACCGCCTCCGCATCGCGTCGTGCCAGCTGAACCCCACCGTGGGTGATCTCGACGGCAACGTCACCGCCATCCTCGCCGCGCTCGACGAGGCCGAGGCCGCCGGCGCCGACCTCGCGGTGTTCGGCGAGCTCGCCATCAGCGGCTACCCGCCCGAGGACCTGCTGCTCAAGCCGCGCTTCATCGCCGACTGCCGGGCCGCGCTCGACAAGATCGCTGCCCGCACCGGCCGGTGCGCCGCCGTCATCGGGTTCCCCGACGCCGACCGCGACCTCTACAACGCGGCCGCATTGTGCGCCGACGGCGAGGTCGTCACCGTCTACCGCAAGCAGCACCTGCCCAACTACACCGTGTTCGACGAGCAGCGGTACTTCACCGCCGGCGACGGCAACGGTCCGCTGGTCGAGGTCGCCGGGGTCACCATCGGGCTGTCGATCTGCGAGGACTCGTGGGTGCCGTTCGGCCCCATCGCCGAGCAGGCCGCCGCCGGCGCCGAGCTGATGGTCAACATCAACGGCTCGCCCTACCACCGCGGCAAGGCGGCCGAGCGCGAGCGCATGCTCGCCACCCGGGCGTCCGACGCGTCGTGCGCCATCGTGTGGACCAACCAGGTCGGCGGCCAGGACGAGCTCGTGTTCGACGGCGCTTCCGTCATCATCGACCCCGCCGGCCACGTCGTCGCCCGCTCGCCCCAGTTCGCCGAACACGTCCTCGTCCACGACCTCGAGCTACGCCCGCAGTGGCGCAAGCGCCAGCTCGATCCTCGTGGTCGGCCCCGCCCACCCATCCGTTCGGTCATCGAGCTCGGCGACGCCGCCCCCACGCTGCCCGACGCCGACCTCGTCGACGGCGGGATCGTGCCCCTCCTCGACGATGATGCCGAGGTCTACGGCGCACTCGTGCAGGGCACCCGCGACTACGTCCGCAAGAACGGCTTCAGCGACATCGTGCTCGGCCTGTCGGGCGGCATCGACTCGACCCTGTGCACCGTCATCGCCGTCGACGCCGTCGGGGCCGAGAACGTGCACGCGGTCGCGATGCCGTCGCGCTACTCCACCGAGCACTCCATCACCGACGCGCAGGCCTTGTGCACCAACCTCGGTGTCGAGCTCCGAGAGATCGCCATCGAGCCGGCCTTCGCTCCGATGCTCGAGCTGCTCGCCCCGTCGTTCGAGGGCCACGACCCCGACGTCACCGAGGAGAACCTCCAGGGTCGCATCCGCGCCGCGCTGCTCATGGCGCTGGCCAACAAGTTCCGCCGGTGGCTCGTCGTGATCTGCGGCAACAAATCCGAGCTCGCCGTCGGCTACACCACCATCTACGGCGTCGACATGGCCGGCGGCTTCGCCCCGATCCGCGACATCCCCAAGACGCTCGTCTACCGACTCGCCCGCTGGCGCAACGAGCAGGGCGCTGTCATCCCCGAGTCGGTCATCACCAAGCCGCCGTCGGCCGAGCTCGCGCCCGACCAGCTCGACTCCGACAACCTCCCGCCATACGAAGAGCTCGACCCGATCCTCGAGCGCTACGTCGAGCAGGACTGGACCGCCACCGAGCTGATCGACGCCGGCTTCGACGCCGACCTCGTGCGGCGCATCACCCGGCTGGTCGACGTCGCCGAGTGGAAGCGTCGCCAGGCGCCGGTCGGACCGCGCGTCAGCCCGAAGGCATTCGGCAAGGACCGACGCCTGCCCATCACCAACGCGTACCGGACCTGACATGGAGCCGCCCGACCTGCCCGGCGTGCTCGACCCGAGCCGCGCCTACGACGCCGTCGTCTTCGACTTCTCGGGCGTGATGGTGAGCTCGGCGTTCACCGCCATCGGCCAGTACGCCGCCGGCCACGGCATGAGCGAGGACGAGTTCATCGAGTTCCTGCTCGGCCCGTACGCGGAGGACACCGACCACGCCTGGCACCAGGCCGAACGCGGCGAGATCGGCATCCTCGACTGGGTCACCGACACGATGGCCCGCGCCGAGGCCGACGGCATCGGCCTCGACCTGTCGTTCATGGTCAAGATGCTCGGCGACCTCGAGGTCTACGACGTGATGGTCGACTGTGCCCGCTCGCTGCGGGCCGACGGCTACCGCACGTCGCTGCTCACCAACAACATCGCCGAGGGCCGCGACTCGTGGCGGCCGCTCCTCCCGCTCGACGAGCTGTTCGACGACGTCATCGACAGCTCCGAGGTCGGGCTTCGCAAACCGAACCCGAAGATCTACCGCCTGGCCCTCGACCGCCTCGGCAGCATCGAGCCCGCCCGGGCCGTGATGCTCGACGACCACCCCGGCAACGTCGCCGGCGCCGAACGCGCCGGGATGACCGGCATCCTCGTCGACGACCCCGCCATCGCGGTCGACGAGCTGCGGTCGCTGCTGGCCGGCTAGCGACCTCGTGACCACCGGCGACGAGGTGGTGCTCCACGGCGGCGTGGCCAACGCCGGCGCGGTCACCCGACAGGGCGACCACGTCCTCCGCCCGTCGAATGCCCACACCGACACGATCCACCGCTTCCTCCGTCACCTCGACCGGGTCGGCTTCGCCGGCGCATCGGTTCCCGTCGGTGTCGACGACGACGGACGCGAGCGGCTGCACTTCGTCGAGGGCGACGTCCCGCTCGTGCCCTTCCCCGCCTGGGTGCAGAGCGACGAGGCGCTGGCCTCGATCGCCCGCTTGATGCGGCGGTTCCACGACGCGTCGGTCACCTACGTGCCGACGCCCCACGACAGCTGGAGCGACGAGATGGCCGATCCGCTCCCCGACGGCGCGGCCGACACCGTGATCGGGCACAACGACGTGTGCCTCGAGAACGTCGTCTTTCGCGACGGCGAGGCAGTCGCGCTGCTCGACTTCGACTTCGCCGCGCCCACACGACCGATCTTCGATCTCGCCGCCATGGCCCGCATGTGTGTCCCCGTCGACGACGACTCGTGCGTTCGACTCGGATGGAGCGACGCCGATCGTCCCGGGCGGTTGCGCGTCGTCGCCGACGCCTACGGGCTCGACGCCGAAGGTCGGACGGTGCTGCTCGCGTGCCTCGACGATTCCATCGCCGCCGGCGGACGCTTCGTCCAGCGCCGGGTCGACGCGGGCGACCCCAACTTCATCGCCATGTTCGACGCGATGGGCGGGATGCAGCGCTTCGACCGACGGCGTGCGTGGTGGGCGACGAACCGGGTCCACTTCGCCCGAGCGCTCTCGACCTGAGGCCCGGCGACGTCGATGACATGCTGAGTGGATGGCACGCGTGGAGATCGATGGCCTGGATCTCGTCGTCCGGCTCAGCCGAGCCGAGCGGATCTTCGCCCTGCACGGCGATGTCGTGGTGCCGAAGAACGCGGTGCAACACGTCGAGCTGGTCGACGAACCACTCCGCTCGGTGCACGGTCTCCGCATCCCGGGAACGGCGATACCCCGCCGCCTCGCGCTCGGCACCTGGCGACGACGCAACCACCAGTGGGACTTCGTCGCCGCCTACCGCCATCGACCGGGCGTGGTCATCGAGCTCGAGGACACCATGCAGCGGTTCGCCCGACTCATCGTGTCGACCGATGGAGCGGAGGCCGTCGCTGCAGCAGTCGGCCTCCCGTGACCGCTACGGCCCCGTGAACCGAACGGGTTGACGTCGCTACGGTCGCCGCGACCTGCATCCGCACTAGACCTCAGTCGTCGTCAGCTCGATGTCGGGCCGCGCAATGACTGAAGTGGACGGTGCGCGGACGCAGCGCCTTGATGCGCTTGATCGAGTCGACAGCCTGATCACGCAGATCTTCATCGATGATGTTGGTGTCGCGGGCCTCCTCGGCGTCGTACTCGTCACCGTCCCAGACGATCTGCCCACCGACCACGATCCGCTCGTCGCCGACCTCGATCAACAGGGACTGGTGGCCGGCGGTGTGCCCCGGTGTCGCCAGGACACGGACGCCGTCGGCGATCTCCTCGTCGCCGGCGAGGGGCCGGCGCTGCGACGGCGGCGCCAGCGCCCATGCCGGATCGGTGTAGTACGGGTCGGCCTCGACGGCGTCGAACTCGACGGCTTGGGAGAAGAACGCCACGTCGCTGCCGTGGAAACTCGGGTTCTGACCGCAGTGGTCGAAGTGGAGGTGGCTGTTGACGACGGCGACGACCGCCGTCGGGTCGACACCCGCGGCGACGAGGAGGTCGTCGATGGGGTTGCACTCGGGCGCATAGACCTCGGACAGGAACGCGTTGTCCATCCCGACGCCGGTGTCGAAGAGGATGACGCCGTCGGGGTGGTCGATCACGTAGCCGTAGGCGGGGATCGTCGGCCAACCGGCCGCGCACGGATGCCAGTGCGGGAGCGTCACCACG
>JBFJNI010000080.1:0-16988 GCA_041618235.1 Acidimicrobiales bacterium | reverse complement strand
GTCCGCCTCGGCCCCGGCCCCCTGGCGACCTCGTTCACCGAGCTCCTGTCCGGCCTCGAGCGCCTCCGCGACGTCGTCGCCTCCGGGGCTCACGAGCTCCTCGACCAAGACCCCGGCCGCGTCACCTAGCGACGCGGCCGACGGTCGTGGACGTTGCAGGTCCTGGCGTCGTGAGGCGAAACCCGGGGAGGGTGTGGACCGGGAGTTGTGAGGCCCAGCCGAACAACTCCGTTAGCGAGCGCAGCGAGCGGCGCGCCTCCGGTAGGACTCGAACCCACAACCTGACGGGTAGAAACCGTCTGCTCTATCCAGTTGAGCTACGGAGGCCGGGCCGCAGGCTAGCGAGCGGCCGCCGACGGCCCGGCACTCGCTCAGTCGTCGGCCCAGATCTTGTGCTTGACCCAGAGGCGCTTGGCGAAGGGCCCGGTGATCCCGAGCTCTCGCGCGAGCTTGCGGACCTTGCGCAGGGCCGTGGCCGCGCCGGTCTGGAACTCGGGGTTGTCGTGGTACGCCTCGGCGAGGACCGACTTCGGGATGTCGAATTCACGGACGAGCTGCTTCGACGGCATGAGCATCATGCGACCCATCTGGCCCAGGATCAGCGGCGTGCCGACGCTGAGGGCGGCGTGGCCGAAGCGGCCGAGTCCCCCGACCCGCTCCTTGAGCAGGTGGCGGGCGAAGCTGAGGTGGCGGGCTTCCTCGGTGACGTGGATGCGCATGATCGTCTCGAGCAGCGGGTGGTTGTCGTCCCGCTTGAGCGACTCGCGCTGGACGTGGTCGATGGGGTCTTCGCCGCCGAGCACGAACATGAAGAACAGCTCGGGGAAGAGCCGGCCGAGGAGCACCACGAAGCGGGAGCCGATCTTGGCGTCGAGGGGCATGCCGTCGACGTCGATGCCGGACCGGTTGACGAACTCCTGGAACATCAGCTGGTGCTGACCTTCCTCGATGAGCTCGTGCATGGCGTAGCGGTACTCGGGCGCACCGTTGGGCAGGGTGTCGACGTATTCGAGGATGCCGCGGGAGAGCACGTTCTCGAACTGGAGGCCGGTCTTCATCTTCGAGACCGTGCCGTACAGGCCGAGGCGGGCTCGCTCGGGCTGGGGCAGCGACCGGTACCAAGCGGTGCCGCCGAGCGGGTCGGTGTCGCGCAGCTCGAAGCGGGGGTCGGCGGGGTCGATGTCGTGGTCGTCCCACGGGACGTCGAGGTAGGCGTCGAAGTTCTTGCGGACCGACTGGTCCGACAAGCGGGCGACGAGGGCGTGGAACGCCGACTCGGTCGACTCGGTGGACTCGTCCGCGGATGCGGTCTGGGCGGGTTCGGTGATGGCCATGGATGCTCCTGGGGGTCGGGCGATCGGGGGGCGAACGGCGTTACCAGAGGTAACTTGTTACCAGTAGTAACACAGGTGGTCGGACCGGTCAACGGTGACGATGGACACCGCCGGTGCAGTGCTCCCCCATCGTTTTCGCCCGGCCGCCCCGGGACGAATAGGATCGTCGCTCCTTGGTGGCCGTAGCTCAGTTGGTGGTAGCGCCAGGTTGTGATCCTGGAGGTCGGGGGTTCAAGTCCCCTCGGTCACCCCAAGCGGCGAGGACTCCTCGGTCGCACAAACACGCCGTCCGGCCGGATGGCGTCATCACCTGCCCCTCTAGCTCAACTGGTTAGAGCGTCGGACTCTTAATCCGCAGGTTCTGGGTTCGAGTCCCAGGGGGGGTACAGAGATGACCGGCCGGGAGCATGCTCCCGGCCGTTCTCGCGCCCGTAGGGTGGCGGCCATGGACCGACGCCGACGCGCCGAGGTGAACGGGCGGGTCCAGGGCGTCGGGTTCCGGCCCCACGTCCACCGCCTCGCCACCGCACTCGGCCTGCGGGGCTCGGTCTGGAACGACGATGGCGGTGCGGTGATCGACCTCGAGGGCGACGAGGCGGCGATCGAGACCTTCATCGACGATCTCGCCCATTCACCCCTGCCACCGCTGGCCCGCATCGACTCCATCCGATGGTCGGACGATGTGTTCGCCGGCACCGCCGGGTTCTCGATCGTCGAGACCCCCGGGTCCGGCGGCGGCGTGCGGCTCGACGGTCTGGCCGACGCCGGGCCGTGCCCGACGTGCACAGCCGAGTTCGACGACCCGGACGACCGGCGTCACCGCTACCCGTTCACCTGCTGCACCGACTGCGGGCCCCGGTCGACGATCTCCGCTGGAGGACCGTGGGCGCGGGCCAACACCGTGATGGCGGCGTACGAGCTGTGCGACGCATGCCGCCAGGAGTTCACCTCGCCCGCCGACCGACGCTTCCATGCCGAGGCGATCGCGTGCCCGGTGTGCGGGCCGACGCTCGTCCACATCGGCGCCGTCGGCACGTCCCGCGGTACCGAGGCGCTGGACCGTCTGGCTGCCGACGTGACCCGCGGTGGCGTGGCGATCGTCAAGGGCGTCGGCGGTCATCACCTGATCGGCCGGGCCGACCGCGACGACACCGTCGCCGCCATCCGCCGGATCAAGGGGCGCGATGCCAAGCCCATGGCGGTGCTGGTCGCCGACCTCGCGGCCGCCCACGAGTTGGTCGCGCTCGACCCGTCCGCCACCGAGGCACTCACCGGGGCGGGGCGCGCAGTGGTGCTCGCCGGACGGCGAGCCGACACCCCGGTGGTCGGCGGCGTCGCCGGCGAGCGCGGCGACCTGGGTGTCGCCCTGCCGTCGTCGCTGCTCCACCTCGACCTGGCCCGAGCGGTGGGCGTCCCCCTGGTCTTCACCAGCGCGAATCCCTCGGGAGCTCCCACCGTGGTCGACGACGCCGAGGCGGCGGCACTCGCGACGCATCCCGACGTCGTCTGCCTGGTCACCCACGACCGCCCCATCACCGAACGGGCCGACGACACGGTCGTGCGCTCGATGGGCGCCCGTTGTCTGACCATCCGCTCGGGTCGCGGCGATGCGGTGGCGGTCCGACGGTCGCCCCGGACCGCCGTACGGCCGGTGCTCGGGGTCGGCGGCCACCTCAAGTGCACCGTCAGCCTCGCCGTGGACGATCACATCCACACCTCGGCCCACATCGGCGACCTCGACCACCCCGATGCCCGGGGCGCGTGGGAGCGTGCGGTCGAGTCGCTGGTCCGTTCGGTCGGGGTCGAGCCCGAGCTGGCGGTGACCGACCGGCATCCCGACTACGCGTCGACGTGGTGGGCGCAGGACCTGGGCATCGACGTCTTGGCCGTGCAGCACCATCACGCCCACGCCGCCGCCGGACTCGTCGACGCCGAGCACGACGGCCCCGTCGTGGCCGTGGTGCTCGACGGACACGGCTGGGGCGACGACGGCACCTCGTGGGGCGGCGAGGTCCTGGTCGTCGACGGCGAACGTTCGCGCCGGGCAGCGCACCTCCGCCCGGTGGCGCTCCCTGGCGGCGCCGCCGCCATCCGCGATCCGTGGCGCATGGCGGTCGCCTGGCTCGCCGACGACCCGGCCACGGCCACCGAGGTCGCACGAGCGTGGGGCGGGGATGGCCACGACATGCTCGAGGTGTGCCGATGGGCGGCCGACGCCGGCGCCACCACCACCAGCGCCGGCCGCCTGATCGATGCCGTCGCCGCGATCGTCGGCGTCGCCGGCAGCAACCGCTTCGAGGGCGACGCGGCGATGGCCCTCGAAGCACTCGCCGCCAGCACCGGCGCCTGCCGGGCCACGCCCTTCACGGTCGAGGTCGGCGAGAACATCGTCGACCCCCACCCGCTCATCGCCGAGGTCGTCGGTGGGCTCGGTCGGGGCGTCGCTCCCGGCGCCGTCGCCGACGGCGCGCTGCGTGGCATCGGCATGGGGTTCGCACGAGCCGCGGTCGGGGTGGCCCGCCAGGCGGGCATCGATCACGTGGTCGTCAGCGGTGGGGTGCTGCAGAACCGCATCGTCGACCACATGCTGCGACACGAGCTGGCGACTGCCGGACTCACGGTCCTGGCCCACCGGTCGGTGCCGGCCAACGACGCCGGCCTCAGCATCGGCCAGGCCATGATCGGCGCCTGCCATGGCTGAAACCGACGACGTCGCGGGGGGAACGGACGACGTGCTCGCCGCGGTCGCGGCCGTGGCCGACCGCGCCGACCAGCTCGTCGACGCCGCCCGACGCTGCGCCGCAGCCATCCAGGCCGGCGGCACGCTGGTGATCGGCTCACGGCCCGAGCGGCGGGCCCATGCCGACCATGTCGCAGTCGAGTTCGTGCACCCGGTCATCACCGGCAAGCGCGCCGTGCCCGCCCTCGTCGCCGACGTGGGACCGGACGCAGCGGCGCGCCATGACATCCACCTGTGGTTGGGCCCGGGCCCGGTTCCCGACCCAGCCTCCACGACGCTCACGCTCGACCTCGCCACGATCGCGGGAACCGCCAGCGTCCACCTCGCCGACGTGACGATGGTGCTGACCCACCACCTGCTGTGGGAGCTCACCCATGCGGTCCTCGACCATCGACCGCCCGACGGCTACCTGGCCGAACTCGGCGGCGGCCGGCGTGCGGGGGTCGACGCGACCGACGTCGTCGCCAAGGTCGAGCGGTCCGCCGACACGATCCGGACCACGTTGATCCGTCACCGCGTCCTGCTCGCCGACCTCGCTCCAACGCTCGCTCGGAGCGGTGGTCGAGTCTGGACGTTCGGGCAGGGTGGTTCGGCCGCCGACGCCGCCCTCGTCGCCGCCCGACTTGGAGGCGACTGCCTCTCGTCCAACGCTGCGGTCCTGACCGCACTGGTCAACGACATCGGTCCGGACGCCATGTATGTTCGCCAGGTCGCCACCCACGTCCGCAGCGAGGACCTCGTGATCGCCCTCACCACCAGCGGCACCTCCCCCGCCGTGCTCGCAGGCCTGGCCGCCGCCACGTCGATCGGAGCGCGCACCCTTGCGTGCACCGGTTCCGCCGGATTGCCGTCCGGTGGCGACAAAGACCCCGTCGCGACCGACGTCCTCGACGTCGACTCCGACTCGATCCACCGGATCCAGGAGGCCCACCTCGCCGCGGTCGGCGTGATCGCCGGGCTCCTCGCCGGGCGATGAGTCGCTACGAGATCGTCGCACGCACCTCGATGGCCGTGGTCCAGGCCCGGTCGTCGATGGGCCCCGTGATCTTCGAGGCCGTCGGGCTCGAGGGCGACGTCGAGGTCGACGTCACCGACGGCACCATCGATCTGAGCCGACCGATCACCGCATCGATCCGGGTGCCGATGCGCAACCTGCGCTCGGGCAACGACCTGTTCGACAGCGAGCTCGCCCGACGCATCCAGTCCCGGGTCCACCCGTGGACCACGCTGACCCTCGACACCGTCGACAGCCAGCCGGGCGGGTCCTACCGCCTGTCGGGGACCATGGCGTTCCACGGCGTCGAGCGCACCATCACCGGCGGCGTCGCCATCGAGGAGGCCACGCCCGAACGGCTCGTCGTCAGTGGGGAGAAGTCCTTCGACATCCGCGACTTCCACGTTCCGGCACCCACGATGCTGATGCTGAAGATCTACCCCGAGGTCCAAGTGGCACTGGTGGCCGAGGCAGTACGGTCGGCCACCGGAGTCCAGCCATCGGGAGATGCATGATGGGAACGTTGTTCGGGTTCGCCGTGGGATACGTCCTCGGTGCGCGCGCCGGGAATCCCGGCTACGAGCGGCTGCAGGAGGCGTGGACCGAGCTGCGCAACTCTCGCGAGTTCCGAGCGTTCTTCGACGCGGCCCGCAGCCACCTCCAGGGTTCGCTGCGCATTGCGTCCGAGCGGTTGGGCGAACCCGACCAGCTCCTGGCCCACGGCGAGGACCTGCTCGCCCGAGCCCGGTCGCGGGTCGAGGGCGTCATCTCCACCGATCCGAGCTAGGTCAGCAGATCCGCGGGAGCGGGTCCCCCACCAGCACGTCGAGGCGGCGCCGGCCCCCCAGGTGGGTCTCGAGCTCGACCACATCGCCCGCGGTGACGTCGCCGATCACCGCCGCCCCTCCCCCGCTGATGCGATCGATGGCGGCAACGGCGGCGGCAGCCTGCGCGGCAGCGACGACCGCCACGAACCGCCCCTCGCACGCGACGTAGAGCGGGTCGAGGCCGAGCAGCTCGCAGGTGGCACGGACCGAAGCCCGGATCGGGACCGCGGCTTCGCGGACCACCGCACCCAGTCCCTGCCGGACCACCAGCTCGTTCACCACGGTGGCGAGCCCGCCCCGCGTCGGGTCGCGCAGCACCCGGACGGTGGGGACATCGGCAAGGAGTGCCTCCACCTGCTCGACCACCGGCGCTGAGTCGGACCGCACGTCGACCGACAGCGACAGATCGCCACGGGCCACCATCACGGCCACCCCGTGATCGGCGACCGGACCGGAAACGACGATGGCGTCGCCGGCGCTGATGGCGGTGTGATCGGGCCGCCAGGCCGAGATGGGATCGCCGATGGCCGTGACCGACACGAACAGCCCGTCGCCGTGACCACGCTCGACCACCTTGGTGTCGGCGGCGACGACCTCGACGCCGCACCGACGGGCGGCGTCGCCCATGGCCTCGACCTGCTCGGCCAGGGCGTCGATGGCGATGCCCTCCTCGAGCACGAAGGTAGCGGTGAGGTGGCGGGCGCGGGCACCGACCACGGCGAGGTCGTTCACCGAGCCGTGCACCGCGAGCGAGCCGAGCGCGCCGCCCGGGAAGTTCCACGGGGTCACCACGAAGGCATCGGCGGAGACGGCGCGGTCGCCGAGCCAGACACCGTCGGCGCCGGCGTCGAGGTGGGTCGACGCCAGGCGCGGCCGGAAGACCTCGTCGATCAATCGGGCCGTGGCCCGTCCGCCGGCGCCGTGGGCCGAGGTGATCCGGTCGTCGGCTCGGCTCACGAGGTGCGCACGGCGACCTCGCGCCGCTTGCCGCCGTAGGTGAAAGCGGCGGCACACGCACCCTCGGACGACACCATGCACGTGCCGATGGGCGTCTCGGGCGTGCAGGCCGTGCCGAACACCTTGCACTCCCACGGGCGCAGGACGCCCTTGAGGACCTCGCCGCACTGGCAGGCCCGGGGGTCGGCGATGCGAACACCGGGCAGGTCGAACCTGCGCTCGGCGTCGAATCGGGCGAGATCCTCGCGGATCGCCAGCGCAGAGTGGGCCAACGTCCCGAGGCCACGCCACTCGAAGTGGTCGCGCAGCTCGAAGACCGAGGCGATGGTCCGCATGGCGACCGGGTTGCCGTCGTCGGGCACGATGCGCCGGTACTGGTTCTCGACCTCGTGACGCCCCTCGGCGATCTGGCGCAGGACCATCAACAGCCCTTCGAGCAGGTCGAGTGGCTCGAAGCCCGACACCACCAGCGGCAGTTCGTACTCGTCGGCCACGAACTGGAACGGCGCGCACCCGATGACGGTCGACACGTGACCCGGGCCGAGGAAGCCGTCGAGCCGCACGTCGGGCGACGAGAGGATGGCCCGCAGTCCGGGGACGATGAGCACGTGGTCGCACAGCACCGAGAAATTCGCGACGTCCTGGCGCTGCGCCTCGAGCACGGTGAGCGCGGTGGCCGGCGCCGTGGTCTCGAAGCCGATGCCCAGGAACACCACCTCGCGATCGGGCTCGGCGACGGCGATGGCCAGGGCGTCGAGCGGCGAGTAGACGATGCGCACGTCGGCCCCCGCCGCACGGGCATCGAGGAGGTTGCGCCGATTCCCGGGAACACGGAGCAGGTCGCCGTAGCAGCACATGGTGACGCCGTCTCGGGCGGCGAGGTCGATGGCGTCGTCGATGCGGCCCATGGGGACCACGCACACGGGACACCCGGGGCCGTGGACCATCTCGACGTTGGCGGGCAGCAGATCGAGCACGCCGAACCGGTGCAGCGCGTGGGTGTGTCCGCCGCACACCTCCATGATCTTCACCGACGGGAGCCGGGCGGCCACCCGGGCGATCTCGGCCAGCACGGCCCGGCCGGTGTCGGCGTCGCGGTACTCGTCGAGGAACTTCATGCCAACTCCTCTCCGAGCACCTTGAGCAGCTCGAGCGACCGCCGAGCCTCGTCCTCGTCGATGATGGACATCGCGAAGCCGACGTGGATCAGCACCCAGTCGCCGACGACCAGGCCGTCTTCGAGCACGAGCGCCACGTTGACCGTGCGACGGACGCCGTCGACCTCGGCGAGCGCGAGATCGGGGTGGTCGACGCCGATCTCGGTGATCTGGGCGGGGATGGCGAGGCACATGGTCAGGAACCGGCGTACGTCAGGGACTCGAGCACGATGGCGTCGCCGCCGGTGACCCGCACGACCTGGTCGCAGCCCGGGCACAACGGGAGCGGATCGGCGAGATCGCCCGCCAGTCCGCACGCCGTGCACTCGAACCGGTATGGCACCTCGCGCAGCGCGACTCGACAGCCGTGGGCGACGGTGCCGTCGGCCATGTGCTCGAACATCTCCTGGAACGCGACGTCGACGGCCCGATGGGCCACGCCGACCGCGACCGTGATCTCGGCCACGCGACGACCCTGCGCTCGGTCGACGACGGCGTCGAGCACGGCGGCGCACAGCGGTGACTCGTGCATCAGTCGGACTCGGGAGGCCGCGACATCTCGCGCATGTTGAAGTACCGCGCCACGTCGCCGAGGTGCTCGACGACGAACCAGCAGCCGGCCACCACCAGCACCGAGCGGATCATGCGTCCGAACACCGGGTCTCCCTCCTGAGGCGATCGACGAGCTGACCGACGATGGTACCGGTCGGTCCGACGGCCCCTGCGACCGCCGGCGACAGCTCGGTGCCCGGGCGACAGTCGACCGGCGGACACCCGACCACGAACACCCCGCGCGGACCACGGCCGATGCGTCGGGCGAGCTCGACGATGCCGAGGAGATCGGTGCCGTGGCCGTCGAGGCCGCGCCGGCTGATGTCGTCGACGTCGGCGTCGAGGACCACGACCGTGCCGGGCGGTTCGTCGACGTCCACGAGGTCGACCACCACGAGGGTGTCGACACCGTCCGCGATGTCATAGGCGAGGTGGACCCCACGGAGACCGACGTCGCGCACGTCGACGTCGGCGCCGAGATCGTCGCCGGCGAGCGACCGGGCCACCGCAGGTCCGAAGCCGTCGTCGCCGAGGAGCTCGTTGCCGATGCCGGCGATGACGATCACGTGCGCTCGACCTCGTCGAGACCGAAGAACCACGAGCGGCCGTGCCATTCCTGCAGGTCGCGGCCGGGGTCGTCGTCGAGGACGACCCGCACCATGGCCTCGCCCTCGACGCTGGTCTCGGTGGCGATCACCACGGCACGCCGGCCGGCCAGGAACATGTCCTGCGCATCGGCCCGGCGGGTGGGTCGCAGTACGACCGTGGCACCGGGCGCGATGGCCGACACCTCGGTCTGACGCCCGTGCAACGCCCACTGCGTCTCGGCGTCGAGATGGGCGTGGCGGGCCACGATGGCCGCGGCGACCGGGTCGGTGTCCATGGCCTCTTGCCGCTCGGCGGGCGTGAGCGTGGCGACCCGCAGCGCCAACAGCTCCTCGATCTCGAGGCTGTCGCAGGATCGGGAGTCGATCTCGGGTGCGAGCTCGGGCTGGTCGTACAGGATCACCGGACAGCTGAGCATCGTGGCAGGGCCGACCAGGACCGGCCAGGTGCGCACGTTGTCCGCCGGATCCACCAGTGCCCGAGCCGCCTCGGGCGGGTCGACCGACGACACGAAGCGGCCCGGTTCGACCGCCAGCATCGTGTGGACGCCGACCCTCGACCGAGCGAGCACCGCGGCACGATCGCTGGACGCATCGAGGCCGGGATGATCGTCGACGTTCTCGACGTCGACCTGGATCACCAGCCAGCCGTCGGGATGCACTTGGGTGGCGACGGTGACGTCGGTCCCCGCGTGGTGCGTCCGCAGCGTCGGAGCTCCCGCGGTCGAGACCCAGCGGGCCTCGACGAGCTGCGAGTCCTGCCAGCCACCGTCGGCGGTCTCCAGCGGTTGGAGCCAGCGAACCCCGACCGTCACCGCTGCGTCGGGTCCGCCGCGCGCCACCACCCGGGTACGGCACGACGATGCCTCGGCCCCGGGCCGGCCCTGGAGCGCGGGCGGGCCGAGGATGCCGAACTGCCACCGCATCTGGTTCTTCATCGCCGACGCGCGGTACGGATAGAGCACGTGGCCCTCGTCGAGGACCGCGTCGGCCACGGATCGCGCCGCCACGAACGGGTCCGCCGGGAGGGAACCGGTCACGCGAGGAGGTCCTCGAGCACCGATCGGACGGCGGCCATCGGATCGCCCATCACGTGGTCCTCACGCAGACGGCCGGCGATCGCATAGGCGACGGTCACGGGCACCAGCCACGCATCGAAGCGGCCGCCGGAGCAGCACACCACGAGCGCCTCGGTGTCCGGCACGGGCCACAGTGCTTCGGGCACTCCGACGACCGGACGGTCGGACTCGATGACACCGGCGGGCCCCGGGTAGCCGGCCACGAGATCGCCGTCGGAGCCGGTTCGCAGCAGGAACACGAGGCCGACCGGCAGATCGAGGTCGTCCCACCAGTCGGGGACGGACGCGTCGGCCACCACGCGTCGGGGAGCGTCGGCCGACACCGCGCGTAGCCGCCCCTGTTCCTGGCCCTCGAGCAGGAGCCGGCAGGCGTCGCACACGCAGAGCAGCCGGCGATCGTCGACGTCGGCGACGTGGCCGTGGTCGGCTCGTCGCTCGGCACCACACACCTCGCATCGCTCGCCCGGACGCGGACCGATGCTGACCGAGACCTCGGCGGGCGCCTCGACCGGGACGTCGGACGTCGCCCGACCCAAGCCACACAGCTCCATCACGTCGACGACGGCCGGGTGTGACCGGGCGACGATCAGTGGCGCGCCCTGGTCGATCATTTCGAGCAGGTGGACGGTGGACTCGCCCACCCGGTCGACCAGCGCGGCCAGGCCGGCTCGCACGACCTCACGGTCGACCGGCGCATCTACGTCGAGCGCATCGAGCAGGCGGTCGAGGGCGGCGAACCCGGCCTGGGGGTCGGCACCGGGGCTCACGACGACGGCATCATGTTGGGCGAGTGGTGACGCTCGATCACCCGTCCGTCGCCGGTGTACATGTGCACGCCGCACGGCAGGCACGGGTCGAAGCTGCGCACCGTCCGCATGATGTCGATGCCCTTGAACGCATCGCCCCTGCTCTCCTCGAACAGCGGCGTGCCCGTGACCGCGTCCTCGTAGGGACCCATGGTCCCGAAGCGATCGCGCGGCGACGCATTCCACGAGGTGGGCGGATACGGGTGGTAGTTGGCGATGCGGCCGCCGCGGATCACGAGGTGGTGCGACAGGACGCCCCGCACGGCCTCGGTGAACCCGACGCCGATGGCCTCGTCGGGCACGTCGTAGGGCGTCCACGTGTCGACCCGGCCGGCCTTGAGCTCGGCGAGCGCCTGCTCGACGAAGTGGTAGGCCGCCGCCGCCGCGTAGGCCTGGAAGTAGGTACGGGCCCGGTCGCGCTCGATGGTGTTGGCCCACTTCGGCACCGTCCACTCGAACGAGGTCTCGGGGTGGTTGGCGGTGGCCGGCAGGTTGATCTCGACCGAGGACCCGGTGGCCCGGACGTAACCGAAGTCGACCAGACCGGCCTTGGCCGTGACCCAGAGCCGGGCCAGCGCACCGCCACCGGTCTCGAGCGCCAGGTGCTCCTTGCCGTCGAACCACCGGGGCGCCACGACCCACGAGTACTTGTCGTCGAAGTCGCGCGCCTGTGGCCGGGGCAAGGTGTGCTGGTTCCAGGGATGCGTGGGGTCGATGGGGTTGCCCAACGGGTCCTGCGTGACGAACTGCTCCTGGCTGCCCCAACCGTCGTAGAACGAGTTGTCGACCAGGATCCGCATGCCCAGGTTGATCTCCACCAGATCGGTGGTGACGAGGTCGTCGTCGATCACGATGCCCGGCGTCACGAACATGTGGCGGCCCCAGTCGGACATGCGGGCATAGTCGAAGTCGCACCACGCCGGGTCCTGGAACGATCCGCCACAGATGAGCTGCGTGCGCCGCAGGCCGACCTGCTCGTAGCCGGGCATCGCTTCGTAGACGAAGTCGAAGAGGTCGTCGTGCATCGGCACGCACCGCTTCATGAAGTCGGCGTACTTCGCGAGCCGGGTGAGGTAGTCGGTGAAGAGCTGGACCGAGGCCACGGTGCCGACCCCACCGGGCGTCAGCGTCGACGGGTGGACGTGGCGGCCCTCCATCAGACAGAACATCTCGCGGGTGAGACGGCTCACCTGCAGGGCCTCGCGGTAGAACGAGCCCTCGAACGGGTTGAGTGCGGCCATGATGTCGCCGATGGTGGCGAAGCCGTGGACGGCGGCGCCGGGCGCCTCGGTGCGGCGGGCCTGATCGAGCACGCCGGGGTTCGTCTCGGCGAACATCTTCTCGCAGAAGTCCACCCCGACCAGGTTCTCCTGGTAGAGGCAGTGGTCGAACATGTACTCGGCCGCCTCGCCGAGGTTGATGATCCACTCGGCGAGGTGCGGTGGGCGGGCCCGGTACGCCATGTGCTGGGCGTAGACCGAACACGTGGCGTGGTTGTCGCCACAGATCCCGCAGATGCGACTGGTGATGAAGTGGGCGTCGCGAGGGTCCTTGTCGCGCATGAACACGCTGTAGCCACGGAAGATCGATGACGTCGAGTGGCAGTCGGTGACGACGTTCCTGCCGAAGTCGATGGTGGTGTGGATGCCGAGGCTCCCGACGATGCGGGTGATCGGATCCCACGCCATGTCGACGATGTCGTCGCTCATCGCGTCACGCCTCGTCGGCCGGCTCGGACCAGGTGGGGCGGTACCCCGACAGCAACGCGTCGCCGCGCCGGCGCCACGCCGGTTCGTCGTCGAGCGACAGCATCGTGAACTCGCGCATGCGTCGCATCGCGCCACCGTAGGTCTTCGATATGGCGCTCGAGAGCTTCCCGCCGGGGGGCTCGTCGAGGAACGGCAGGAACTTGTCGGGGAAGCCGGGCATCGTGCAGCCGATGCAGATGCCTCCGACGTTGGGACAGCCGCCGATGCCGTTGATCCAGCCTCGCTTGGGCACGTTGCAGCGCACGACCGGCCCCCAGCAGCCCTGCTTCACGATGCACTTCTTCGACCCGAGCCGGCCGGCGAAGTCGCCACCCTCGTAGTACCCGGCGCGGTCGCACCCCTCGTGCACCGTGTCCTCGAACAGCCAGGTGGGTCGCAGCGCGTTGTCGAGTGGGAGCGGCCCGCGTTCGCCGGCGGCCTGCATCGCCAGCCACAGGAGCGTCTCGGCGAAGCTGTCGGGATGCGTCGGGCAGCCCGGGACGCACACCACGGGGAGTCCGGATTGCGAACGCCAGTCCCAGCCCAGGTGGTCGGGTACGCCCATGGCACCCGTGGGGTTGCCCGCCATTGCGTGAATGCCGCCGTAGGCCGCGCACGTGCCGATGGCGACGACCGCCCACGCGTGGGGGGCGATGCGGTCGATCCACGATGTCGTCGTGATGGGCTGGCCCGTCTCGGCGTCGGTTCCCATCGCGGCCCAGTACCCGTCGCCGTTGATCTCCTCGTTGGGCACGGAGCCCTCGATGACGAAGATGAACGGCTCGTCGAGCTCGCCGGCGGCGGCCCGGTGGAACGGAGCCAGGAAGTCGTCGCCCACGTCGTAGGCCAGCAACGGCCAGTCGAAGACGAGCTCGGGCATGCCGGGGAGCGCGCGGTCGAGGAAGTCCTCGAGCGAGGGCTGCGTGGCGGAGGTGAACGCGATGGAGTCGCCGTCGCAGCTGAGGCCGGCGTTGAGCCAGAGCACCCGGACGCGATCGGCGCTCATGTGCGGTCGGCGCCCATGACCCGCTCGACCGTCTCGCAGAGCGCCGTGGGGGTGAACGGCTTGACGACGAACGCGTCGGCGTCTCGACTCAGCGCTTCCTTCTCGGTGGCATCGTCGGCGTGCGCCGAGAAGACCACGACCTTCACCGGGAGGCCCTCGCCGCGGATCGTGTCGAGCACCTCGAGCCCGTCGGGCGATGGGATGCGGATGTCCAGGAGCACCACGTCGGGCGGTTCGGACCCACGCAGGACGGCGAGCGCACTGGCGCCGTCGATCGCCTCGGTCACCTCGTACCCGTGCATCGTCAGCACCGTGTTGGCGAGGAGGCGGATGTCGTCGTTGTCGTCGACCACCAGGACCCTCATGGCCCTCCATCCTCGCCCGGCGTCACCGTCGCGACAGGGATGGTGAATCGGAAGCACGCGCCGCCACCGGGCTCGCTGTCGACCCACACGCGCCCACCGTGCATCTCGACGTAGCGCTTGACGATGGTCAACCCGACGCCGGTGCCGGGCACATCGACCGGACGGCCGTGCCGGGCCTGCACGAACATGTCGAAGATCGAGTCGAGGTCATCGGCATCGATGCCGATGCCCTCGTCGCACACGCTCACGATGACCTCGCCACCCTCGACGACGTCCGAGATGGTGATGGTCGACTCCGGCGGGCTGAACTTGGCCGCGTTCGAGACCAGGTTGGCCAGGAGGCGGCGGAACCCCATGGGGTCGACGAGGACCACGACGTCGGAGGTGTCATCGACGATCCTGTGCTGGCGCACCGTGGTGGCCAGGTACGTGAGCGTGTCGCCGACGACCGACCGCAACGGAGCCGGCTCGAGCTCGAGGACGACCCGCCCCGACTGGACGCGGGACATGTCGAGGAGCTGGTCGACCATCAGGTCCATCTCGGCGGCGTTTCGGTACATCGCGTCGAGGTACGGGGTGCTCGACTCGTCGCCCACCCTCCGCAGGTGGTCGGCGAACCCGAGGATCACCGTCAGCGGGGTGCGCAGCTCGTGGGACACCGTCGACAGGAACTCGTCCTTCAACCGGTCGGCTTCGACGAGGGACGCCATCGCTTCGTGACGTGCCGTGACGTCCTGGACGATGCCGACGACCCGTCGCTGGGCGTCGCCGTGGCCCGCTGCGTCGCGACCACCCTCGATGGTGATCCAGCGCTCGTGCCCGTCGCGGCTCACCAGCCGACCCTCCAGCGACATCGATGCCCCGTCCTCGATGCACCGTTCCAGTGAGCTTCGGACGGACTCCTGCAGCTCCGGGGACATCTTCTGCAGCAGGTCGTCGACCTGACCCTCGGCGTCGAACGGTGCGATGCCGAGGAGCGCGTGGAGACCAGGGCTCATCTGCAGCTCGCCGGTGACGCCGTCGAGCTCCCACGACCCCAGGCCACCCAACCGCTCGGTGGTCTCGAGGCGGGCCTGGAACTGGTGAAGCGCGGCCTGACTCGCCTCCTGCTCGCTGCGGTCGAAGAGGACCATCGAGACGGCGGAGATCTGTCCTCGGCTGCTGGTCACGGGGTGTGCGGTCAGGTTGACCGGCACGACGTCGTCCCATGCGGTCACGAGCTCGAGCGGGATGTCCTCGACACGACCACCCGCTCGGCAGAGGTCGAACGTCTCGATGATCTGCTCGGTGGCGCCGAGGACCGTCAGGTCGAGGGGATGGTCGACGAGGTCGTCGACGTCGACCCCGAGCAGGCGCGTCGCGGCGTGGTTGGCGCCCGCCACGACCCCGTTGGTCTCGATCACGAAGACCGCCGATCGGGACGCTCCCCGGACGATCTCGAGCATCGATCGGGTCTTCTCCGCCTCGTGCTGCTCCGTGAGGTCGCGGACCGCGGCGATCACGGCCGGCCCCTCTTCGAGGTCGACCGAGCCCAAGGACACGTCGATCGGAACCTCGCTGCCGTCGGCCCGTTGGGCGTGGAGATCGAGGCCCACGCCCATCGGCCGGGATCCGCCGGCTGCGAAGAAGTCGGTTCGGCTCAGGATGTGACCCATCCGGTGGCGGGGAGGAACGAACTGCTCGAGCTGTTGGCCGACGACCTCGGACCGGTCGCACGCCACGATGCGGGCGAACTCCTCGTTGGCCGCCTGGATGACACCGTCAGCCCCGACGATGACGACCCCTTCCGGGAAGAGGTCGGCGAGGATCTCGAACGCACTGAGCAAAGTCGACGGGGTCACCTGTGCTCCTCGTCCGGCAAGTCCCCACCATCATGCATCGGCGACCGGTCGGCTCGCGTCCACCCCGACATGCGACCGCCGGCAGTCAGGACCTTGGACCCTGTTCGAGCGGCGCGCCGGGGTGCACCGTGGACCTGACGAACGAGGGAAGGATCCGCCATGCGCATCATGATCACCGATGCCACCGACGCGGCCGCAACGGTCGCCGACGCGCTGCGCGCGGAAGGTCACGACGTGCGCCAAGAATGCCTGGCCGGTGATCTCGGTGGGCCGGCGTGCGCCGGCCTCGACATCGGTACGTGCGCGCTCGACGAGCACGTCGACGTCGCCATCGCCGGCCTGGG
Source organism: Acidimicrobiales bacterium (assembly GCA_041618235.1). Lineage (GTDB taxonomy): Bacteria > Actinomycetota > Acidimicrobiia > Acidimicrobiales > Salinilacustritrichaceae > Salinilacustrithrix. The sequence continues at coordinate 633 of JBFJNI010000080.1, read as the reverse complement.
CCGGACCGCCGACTGCGCGTCCGCCGGCGCGGTGTGCGCCCGCCGCCACGGGGTACCGGTCGTGACGGTCGGACGGCACGATGCCGATCACGGCGATCTCGTCCCGGCCCTCGAGCGGGCAGCCACCACGGTCGATCCGGAGATCCGTCGACTGGTCGAGGCCGAACTGGCGCGATTGGCCGGCGCGATGGACGATCCGCCCGAGGTCCGCCTCCGCCGGGAACCCGACCGGGTGGTGGTCGAGGCGCTCATGCCACTCGGCGCCACGTCGGCGATGGCCAGCACCGTGGCCGTTCGTCTCCACGACGCCCTCGGTCCTCGACGTCGGTGGCTCGGTGTGGTCGACATCGTCGTCCGGCATCGCGAGCCCTACGTCCGCTGAGCCCAGGCATCGTCCGGAACCGATTCGTGCCCTGACACCGAGATGCAGGTGCCGACCCGCGAGACTGCGCCCATGGACGGGCCGGCACGCGATCGAGCGGACGCAGACGACGTCGGCGTTCCCCCGATGCTGCCCGACGAGGCCGACCGCTTGGAGTCCGTCCGGGCCACCGGGCTGCTCGACAAGCCGTCGTCGCCCGCGTTCGACGCCATCACGGACCTGTTGGCCGCGGCGTGCGACGTGCCCATCGC
>JBFJNI010000079.1:0-17481 GCA_041618235.1 Acidimicrobiales bacterium | reverse complement strand
TCGATCTCGTCTCGCTGGTGCGCAGCGGACAAGTCGCCCACGAGTCGGACCCTAGGCAAGGGAGCCAGACGGATCACGGTCGGCGTGGCCAGCACCCGGTCCTCTTCGGCACGGCTGGCGTCGGAGAGCACGTCGATCACCTCGAGGTCGAGGTGGATCTCGGGGTGTTCGGCCGCGAGCTCCCGCACCGTGTCGACCGTGCGGCGGCCGTTCGTCGACGTGGAGGCGAGGTAGGCGACGATCGAGATCGTCGTGACGGGGTCGGACACCGGCTCAGGCCTGGTCGAGGGCGCGACGCCGATAGTGGTCGGTGAGCAGGGCGAGCAGCTCGAGGGCGAGGAGCCGCGACTCGTTCACCCAGGCCTGGAGGTCGGGGACGCCGCTGCTGACGGTCTCCCGGATCGCCGAGGCGTGGACCTCGAGCGCGTCACGCGCGCTCGCATCCGCATTGCCGAACTGCACGGCGAGCACCCGGAGCGGATCGCGGTAGCTGGGGCCGGAGTCCCCCATGATGCGCTGCCGAGCGGCGATGTTGACGATGCCGAGGTACTCGACGACGAGCACGTCGAACGACTCTGGGTCCCGCTCCCTGAGCGGGACTCCGCCCTCCGGGTCGGGTTCGATGATCGGGAGTCGACCGGCGTCGGGGGCGATGCGGGAGACCGCCCGGCCGATGACGTGCATGAGCAGGTCGTCGGATGCGCCCTTGATGAGGTAGTCCTGCGCGCCGAGGTAGAGCAACCGGGCGGCGAGCTCGGGGTCGTCGGACGACGTGACGATGACGATCGGGCGACCCCGCGCGACCCGCTGGACGCGTTCGAAGGAGCGCATCCCGTGTTCGTCGGGGAGGCCGAGATCGAGGAAGATCAGGTCGAACGTGGTGCTCTTCAGGGCGTTCTCGGCATGGGCGAGCGTGCGCGACACCTCGAGGCTGAACGACTTGGGGTGGGCGTCGATCAGCGAGGCGCGGAGCCGTTCGACGTAGAGGTCGTCGTCCTCCACGAGCAGCACCGAGCGAGGGGCCGCGGTGGCCAGGTGTCGCTCGGTCAGGTCCCGCCAGGACGCTCGTGTCATCGGGTGCATGGTGTCACATGCCGACGGACGGGGATCCCGCGGACCACTCGGGCGAGGGCTCCGGACGCGGGCGGAGTCGGTTCCGTCGTTACGGTGTCGGTCGTGCGAGTTCTCCTGGTCGAAGACGACGTCCCTGCACAGGCGCTGATCTCACGCGAGATCGAGACGATCGCCACCGACGGGCTCGTGCTCGCGTCCAGCCTCGCGGAAGGGTTCGCGGCGGTGGCCACCCAGCGGCCCGATTGCGTGGTCCTCGACCTCTCGTTGCCCGATGGCTGGGGGCTCGACACGCTCTTGCAGTTCCGCCGACGGGTCCGTGAAGTCCCCATCGTCGTCGTGAGTGGATCGCAGGGCGAGCAGTTCGAGGCCAAGGCCCGACGGTCTGGTGCGACGAGCTTCGTCCAGAAGGGGTCGATGCATACCGGAGACGTCGCCGAGGCCGTCGTCGAGGCGGTCCGCAGAGCGCGTGCCGGGGACCTGGCGTCGGATCCGGTGGAGGAGATCGTCGCGATCGGAGCCCGCCGCTCTCCGGTCACCGCCGGTCTCTTCGGGCAGGTGGAGCTCCCCGATTCGGTGCCGGGGCACTTCGACGAGCTCGTGGCGAAGTACAGCGACCTGCTCGAGCTCGCGCTCGAGCGGACCGCCTTCGCCACCGAGTCCGCACTCAGCGACCATCTGCGTGACCTCGCGCACGCGCTCGGGGTCCTGCGCGCCGGGCCGCGCGACGTCGTGCGGATCCACGCCGACGCCCTCGAGCTGCAGGCAGCCCAACGGCAGGGGGCGGGAGCGCCTGCCTTCATGCACGAAGCCCGGCTCGTCGCCCTCGAGCTCATGGGGTACCTCGTGAGCTACTACCGTCTCCAAGCGCTCGGTCGGGATTCGACCGGCGGAGAAAGCGATTGATGTGAGCGCTGAAGCGACCCACCGGTTCATCCTCTACGTGACCGGCCGAACGCGCCGCTCCGAGCGGGCCTCGAGCAACCTGCGGGAGCTCTGTGCCCAGCGGTTGGCGAGTGGCTCGTACGAGATCGAGGTCGTCGATGTACTCGATCATCCGGCACGAGCCGAGACCGACCGTGTCATCGCGACCCCCACGGTCATCCGGACCACACCGCTTCCCCGGCGTCGGGTCATCGGCGACCTGTCCATCGCCGACCAGGCGGCACATGCACTCGACCTTCCCGGCCTGCTCCGGTCGGTCGCCGACGACCAAGCGGAGGCGCCTCGATGAGCACCACCGATCGGGAGATCCCCAAGCTCAGCACCGGCATCACCGGGCTCGATTACGTCACCGAAGGAGGTCTGCCGATCGGTCGCACGACCCTGGTGGCCGGCTCGGCCGGCTCGGCCAAGACGGTGTTCTCCGTCCAGTTCCTGGCCGCAGGGTGCGAGGCGGGCGAGGCCGGGGTGATGATCACCTTCGAGGAGAGCGTCGCCGACATCCGTCGCAACGTACGCGCGCTGGGCTGGGACCTCGCCGCCTACGAGGCCGACAACCGCTGGCGATTCGTCGATGCTTCACCCCTGGTCGAAGGCGAGGACGAGATCGTCGGTCACTTCGACTTCGGCGCGTTGCTCGCCCGCGTCGAGCACGCCGTCTCGGTCACCGGCGCGACCCGGGTGAGCTTCGACTCGATCGGTGCCGTGTTCTCCCGTTTCCCGGATTCCACGACCGTGCGCAACGAGCTGTACCGGCTGGTGCACGCGCTGCGGGAGATGGGCGTGACGTCGGTGATCACGGCCGAGCGCATCGAGGAGTACGGCGAGATCGCCCGCTTCGGGGTGGAGGAGTTCGTCGCCGACAACGTCATCATCCTGAGAAACGTGCTCGAGGCCGAACGGCGTCGGCGCACGATCGAGGTGCTCAAGCTCCGTGGCACCGGCCATCGGAAAGGTGAGTTCCCGTTCACCATCCTGCCTGGTGACGGCATCGTCATCATCCCCCTGTCGTCGATGGAGCTGCAGATGCGCAGCTCCGACGTGCGCATCACGTCGGGCAACGAGGAGCTCGACACCATGTGCGGCGGAGGCCTGTTCCGCGATTCGGTGATCCTCGTCTCCGGCGCGACCGGCACCGGCAAGACCCTGATGGTCACCGAGTTCATCGCCGGCGGGATCGCACAGGGCGAGCGGTGCCTCCTGATGGGGTTCGAGGAGAGCCGCGACCAGTTGTTCCGCAACGCTCGAGGCTGGGGTTTCGACTTCGAGGGCATGGAGGCCGCCGGCAACCTCAAGGTCGCGTGTTCGTACCCGGAGACGGCGTCGATCGAGGATCACCTGGTCTCGATCAAGGCCACCATCGACGAGTTCCGTCCGAACCGCGTGGCGATCGACTCGCTCTCGGCGCTGGAGCGCGTCGCTTCCGAGCGAGGTTTCCGAGAGTTCGTCATCGCGCTCTCCAGCTTCATCAAGCACCAGGAGATCGCCGGACTGGTGACCTCGACCTCCAAGACGTTGCTCGGCGGAGAGTCGGTGACCGAGTCGCACATCTCCACCCTCACCGACTCCATCATCCTGCTGCGTTACGTCGAGATGTTCGGCGAGGTCCGTCGCGGGATGACCGTGCTCAAGATGCGGGGCTCACTCCACGAGAAGGCGATCCGCGAGTTCTCGATCGACCACGGCGGCATGCACGTCGGTCGACGCTTCGCGAACACCACCGGCATCCTCACCGGCAATCCCATGCACGTCCCGCCCAGCGACGCCGAACGCATCGGCCAGCTCTTCGGTGACGAATGAGCCCGATGGAGCATCGCCCCGGAACATGAGTGACGACGACGGAGGTGGCACGCCGGGCGTGCACATCGACCATGGTGAGCTCTCGGGCATCGGCGCGCTGTCGAGCGTCCTGGCCGCGGTCGCCGACGGGGTGCTCGTCCTCGACTTCGACGGTCTGGTGGTCCTGGCCAACCGCGTCGCCACCCGCATGTTCCAGCTCGACACCTCCGAGCTCATCGGTCAGGAGTTCGGCTTCCCGGTTCCCGTGGGCGACACCGCAGAGATCGATCTCCTCGTCCCGGGCGGCAACCGGTCGGTCGAGATGCGGGCGTCGATCACCGAGATCGACGGCCGGCCGTACCGCGTGGCGACCTTCCGGGACATCACCGAGCGGATCCGATCCGACCGTCAGCTGCGGGACGCGATCCGCATGCGCGAGGAGCTGCTGGCCGCGGCCGCCCACGAGCTCAAGACGCCGGTGACGGTGATCACCGGGATGTCGGTGTCGCTGCGCGACGCCTGGGACGACATCGACGATGCGACCCGCCGGCTGTTGATGGGGCGCGTCGCCGACCGAGCCGAAGAGCTGCAGGAGCTGCTTCTCGAGGTGATGAGCCGGCGGGCCGAGGAGCATTGGGCGTCGGAGCCCGCGGTGCAGCTCGCCCGTGGCCTGATCAGACGAGCCATCGAACCCTGGCCCGAGCTCGACGTCCGCGTCGACGTGCCTGCCGATCTCGAGGTGTGGGCCGATGGAGGGCAGGTCGTCGAGATCGTCGCCAACCTCGTGGACAACGCTCGGAAGTACGGGCGGCAGCCGATCACCATCACCGTCGTGTCCGCGCCGCCGTGGGTCGAGGTGCGGGTCGAGGACTCGGGAGCGGGTGTCCCACGTGAGTACCAGTCATCGATGTTCGAGTCGGGGTGGCGCGGGGCCGAAGCGGTTCGCTCGTCGGCACCGGGTTCCGGGCTCGGACTGAGCATCGTTCGCAAGCTGGCCCGTGCCAACGACGGAAACGTCTGGTACGAGTCCGGCGACGACGGTGCTGGCGCGTGCTTCGTGGTGCAGCTCCCGGCCACGCCCGGAGCCCGGTGATCAGTCGGTCGGTTCGAAGACCGTGATCACGGGCGAGCCGCTCTGCTTCGAGCGGTACATGCCCCGGTCGGCGATGTTCAACAGCTCGTGCACGGCAGGGGCATCGGCCCGGGCCGCAGCGACGCCGATGCTGGCTCCCACCACGAGGTCGACGCCCTCGACCCGGTAGGGCTCGCGCAGGGCGGCCGACAGGCGGGCCGCGATCGGCTCGAGCGTGTCCGGCGTCGATCCGAAGTCGGTGAGGACGAGGGCGAACTCGTCGCCACCGAGACGGGCGACGACGTCGCCAGGGCGGATGCGCGACTGGAGTCGGCGCGCCACCTCGACCAAGAGGTGGTCGCCCGCGTCGTGACCGTGGCGGTCGTTGACCGCCTTGAATCCGTCGAGGTCGAGCAGCACCACGGCGAACCAGTGATCGGACCGGGCGGAGCGCGTCGACGTCTCCTGGATGCGCTCGAGGAGAAGGCGCCGGTTGGCCAACCCGGTGAGGGGGTCATGGCGAGCTTCGTGGAGGAGCCGGCTCTCGAGCTTCTTGCGCTCGGAGATGTCGGTGAGCGACCCGGCGATGCGGATCGCCTCGCCGTCCTCGTCGAGGATCGCCTGCCCGCGAGCGAGCATCCAGACGTGGTCGCCGTCGGCGTTGCGGAGACGGTGCTCGACCGAGAAGAACTCGACCCGTCCACCGAGATGGGCGCCGAGCTGGTCGAGCAGGGCGGTCTTGTCGCCGTCGTGGGTACGGTCGAGCCAGATCGAGGGGTCGTCGGTCTCCTCGGGCATGTCGTCGAGCCCGAGCAGCTCGCGCCAACGACGGTTGACGTGGAAGGTGCCGGCCACGAGATCCCAGTCCCAAAGGCCGTCGTTGGCGCCGGCCATGGCGAGTGCGTAGCGCTCGTGGCTGATCTCGAGCGCCTGTTCACGCGAGTTGGGATCGGTGATGTCGTGGACCGTGACCATGGTGGCGTCGTTGTCACGCCACCGCAGCGGGGCGGTGCGGATCTGCACGATGCGGTAGCCGCCGTCGGCCGTGCGGACCTCGACCTCGGCCTCGTGGTTCCGATCGGTCAGCGGCAGGCCCAGTGGCTGGCCGACGAAGGTCTCGGCGTCGACGTTGAGCAGGTCCTCGGCCCGGGTGTTCGAGTACCGGACGTCGCCGTCCTGGTCGACGATCACCACGCCGAACGGGAGTACGGCGAGGGCGCGGCGGTAGTCGCTGGCCCGTTCGGAAGCGGCGCCCTCGACGACCTCGTCGAGCGGCGGAACAGACTGCAGGAATGGGTCGGAACCGGAAGCCACCAGACGTCAATGGTAACGCCGATGCGTGGTCGTGTCACTCCGGGGGGTGATCAGCATCCCGTGGGGCGAGGAGCGTGATGGTGAAGGTCGTGCCCTTCCGAGGGGTCGACTCGGAGACCACGATCGAGCCGCCGAACCGGCCGACGATGTCGTGCACGGTGGCCAATCCGAGCCCGGAGTGGGTGTCGTCGCCCGCCACCAGACGCCGGAACGGCTCGAACACCGCCGATCGGAGCTCGGGCGCGATGCCGATGCCGTTGTCGGCGACGTGGATCCGAACCCGGCTGTGCCCGTCGTCCGAGCTGCCGTCGGCGTCCCAGGTGATGGCCACACGCGGAGGATCGTCGCCGCGGTAGGCGATGGCGTTGTCGAGCAGATGCTTGAACACGACGCCGAGGAGGGTGGCGGACGCCACCACGCTGGGCAACGGGCGGTCGACACGGACGTCGGCGCCCGACCTGGTCAGCGTGTCGCCGAGCTGCTCGAGCGTGTCGTCGAGCACCTCCTGGGCATCGACCGGGTCGAGCTGCATGGGCTGTCGACCGAGGCGCGAGTACTGGAGCAGCTCGGACGTGAGCCGGAGCATGTGGCGCGCGCCGCGTTCGATGGCGTCGAGCTCTCCGTCGACCGCCTCGGGGGCTTCGGTGATGTCGCCCCGCAGGAGCTCGACGAAGGAGAGGAGGCGCCGAGCCGGCGCCTGGAGATCATGGGAGATGAGGCCGACGTATCGATTCAGCAGATCGAGCCGCTGCGTGAGGTCGTCGAGGAGGTCATCGAGGCGTTCGGCGCGGGCATCGAGGCGGATCTGGTCGTCGGGGACATCCTCGAGATGGAACTCGACCAACCAACCGCCGTCGGCGCGCGCCGTGGCGAGGGACGACGCCCGCCACCGCAAGGCGCTCGCCCTGACGCGTGCGAAGCGTGTGGCCGCGGGCGTTTCCTCGACCTCGGCGAGCTCCTCGTGGCCCACGCCGATGACCTCGCGCAGTGGCCGACCCACCAGTGCGTCGGGTGCCGCGTCGAGATCGGCGAGCGCAGCGGGCGACACGGCTTCGACGAACCCGCCGCCGTCGACGAGCAGCGTCGGGGTCAGCAGCGAGGTGAGCGCGAACTCGACCAGACGGCGAGCCGCGCCCTCGAGATCGTCGGGGGTGGACACGCGGCGCAGGTTAGAGGGTCACCACCAGATGGTCGGCTGCTCATCTGGCGTGGCCGACTCCACACACTCGGGGCGGCACTCCGCGACGCCTTCGGCGATCCGGCGGGCCGACCAGGCGAGGGCCGCTGCGTCGACGAGGTCGTCGGCCGCCACCGCGCCGGCCGGACCCGGGTCGGTCGGGAGCTCGAGGCCGTGGTCGCGGAGGAGCGCGACGCGGGTGGCGAAACCGGTCCAGGTCCGCTTCGGGTGCGAGAGCGGAGCGCCGGCCATGGCGAGGAACGAGAGCTCGGGAAACGTCTCGTACACGGGGACCGTGGCCTCGGCGACGAACGCTCGGACCTCCCGGATCTTGGGGACCAGCATCCAGGCCTGCTTCGAGAGACCTCGACCAGTGGTGGTCTTCGACCAACGATTCGCCTCGGCGTAGGTCTCGAACGCCAGCGCGCCGATCACCGGCGGGGAGAAGAGGCTGGATCGGCGGGGACCGAGGAGCGGCCGGACGGCATCGTCGCAGGCTCGTCGTTCCGAGGGCTCCAGGCCGATGGGCATGTCGACGGCCACCACCGACACGTCTCCGGCGAGCTCGACGAGCTCGGCCAGGGTGCCGGCGATGTGGGTGTCCAGTCGGTTGCCGGCCCAGCGCACGCCGACCCAGCCACGCCGGGTCCCGTCGACGCCCAGGACGGGAGTGGCTCCGGTGGGATCAGCGAGGTCTCGTCGCGGGGTCATCGCCCTGCAGCTTCGCGGTTCCGCGGCAGGCCCCGGCCGGATGCGATAGGACACGGGCATGACGGAGACCCGGGATGACGCCACGACCGTGACCGCAGAGCTCGACGACGAAGCCGTCCGCGCGATGGCGTTCCGGGTGTGGAGCAACAAGCAGGGCGAGATGGTCTCGCTGCTGATCCACCTGGGCGACCGCCTCGGGCTCTACCGAGCGATGGCGGGGGCGGGACCGCTGACGTCGGCCGAGCTGGCCGAGCGCGCCGGCGGGCTGTCGGAACGCTGGGTCCGCGAGTGGGTCTCGGCCCAGGCCGCGGCCGAGCTGGTCGACCACATCGTCGAACCCGACCCGTCGGGGGCGGGCGACGTCGACCGCTTCGAGCTGACGCCGGCGGGGCGTGCCGTGCTGCTCGACGAGGGTGCGTCGCTGTTCTCGGCCGTGGGCGCCTTCACCGGCCCGATGCCACCGGACCTGGTCGACGACCTCGCCGACTGCTTCCGCACCGGCCTCGGACTGCCCTACGACCGCCTCGGCCCGAGCGGGGCGCACCGCACCGAACGGATGCTCGGCCCGTGGGCGCGGCTCGCGCTGGTGCCCGTCATCCTCCCGATGCTCGGCGGCGTGGTCGCCAAGCTCGAGGCCGGCGCCGACGTGTGCGACGTCGGCTGCGGTTCGGGCGTGGCCATCGACGCCATGGCCGAGGCGTTCCCGGCATCACGCTTCGTGGGCTACGACCCGTCGCGGCACGCCGTCGAGCGCGCCCGCGCCAAGCTCGCCGGCCGGGACAACGTCGAGATCGTGCACGCCCGCGCCGAAGACCTCCCGGCCGAGCCCACGTTCGATCTCGCCCTGACCTTCGACTGCCTCCACGACATGACCCGGCCCGACGACGCCCTCGCCGCGGTCCGGACCGCGCTGCGAGACGACGGCACCTTGCTGGTCAAGGAGATCCGCTGCGGCGAGACGCTCACCGAGAACCGTCACAACCCGATGCTGGCGATGCTGTTCGGGTTCTCGATCACGTCGTGCATGTCATCGGCCACCAGCGAGCCCGACGGCATGGGCCTGGGCACGGTGGGGCTGCCGTTCGCCAAGCTGCGGGCCCTCGGCGAAGCGGCGGGGTTCACCCGCTTCGCCCGGCACGACCCCGGCGAGCCGTCGAACGTGTACTACGAGCTGCGCCCCTGACGCGGCGCGGCCTTCCGCGGCGCGGCCTTGCGGGACGCCGTCCGCTTCGACGTGCGCTTCCCGGCTGCACTCTTCTTGGTCGGGGTCTTCTTCGTCGCGGTCTTTGCCGGTGGGCGGAGGCGATACGTCTCGCCGTCGGCATCGAGCACCCACACGGCCTCGCCGGTGGGGAGACCCTCGCTGCGGAGCTCGCCCGTGCGGACCCGGTACCAGGTGGTGCGCGGGATCTGGTCGACCACCCGCACGAAGGCCGGCCGGTCGCGTGGACGCAGGGCGGCAACGGCGGCCGTGAGCGCGTCGCCGTCGAGCGCCTCGGCCCCGCCGGTGATGCCATCGCGGAGCGACACGGCGACGCCGACCGCGGTGGTGCCGTCGTCGAGCGTGACGGCGTAGGCCGCGGCCAGGTGCACGGACCCGAGCGTGCTCACCGCGTCCTGCACCGGGATCGGTGCGACGGCTCCCGCCGGCGTCCGGATCAGTGAGGTGACGCCGCCGACGAGCCAGTGGTCGCCGTCGGCGTCGCGGGTGAACAGGTCGCCGGTGGCCAGCCACGCATCGCCACCCTCGAACACGGCGCGGAGCGACGAGTCGGGGTAGGCGCCGTCGCGGCGGCTCAGGCGGGCGAGCAGCATGCCGACCTCGCCGGGCCCGCAGACGACGGCGAAGCCGTCGGGTCCTTCGACCAGTCGCCCCTGCTCCACGTCGTATCGGGCGATCTGGAGGTCGGCGCTGCCGGGCAGCTGGCGGCCGAGGCTGCCGACCTTGTCGCCGGAGATGTTGACGAGGACGGCATCGCCCTCGGTCGAGGCGTAGAACTCGAGCACCGTGGCCGGAGCGAAGCGCTCCTCGACCTGGCGCCAGAGCGAGTTGGGCATGCCCGAGCCGATGAAGAGCCGGATGGGGTGGTGGACGTCGCGGCCGTCGGCCGGAACGTCGAGCAGGTCGGCGGCCATCGTCCAGGTGTAGGTCACCGCCGTCACGCCATAGCGGCGCACGTCGGACCAGAACTCGGCCGGTTCGAAGCTCGAGGTCATGGCGAGCCGGGCGCGGCTGGCCAGGGCGCTGCCGATGCCGGTGAGCAGGGCCGAGGGGTGGTGGATGGGCGTCAGGCTGAGCACCGTGTCGGTGCGGTTCAACGTGGCGGCGGCGGCGGTGCCGAACGCCGACAGCGCCCAACGCCCGTTGGTGATCCGGTTGACGCGTGTGCGGTCGCCGCTGCCGGTGAAGAGGATGAACGCGAGGTCCTGGGCCCGTCCGGGGTTGCGCTCGTACCAGGCCGGGAGAACCACCTGGTCGGGGTCGATGGCCTCCATGTCGTCGACGGCCGAGCCGAGGTCACGAGGGCCGCCACCACCGCCGAGCACGTGGACCGGTGTGGCCCCGATGGCCGCGGCCTGCTCGCCGTGCTCGGGGTCGGCGACGATGCGGGAGACCTTGCCCAGCTCGACCTCGCGCTCGAGGTAGCCGTCGGGCCGGAGCATGACGGCGACGGCGCCGAGGCGGTTGAGGGCGGCGACGACGCCGAGGGCACTGGGGCGGGTGTCCATGAGCACGCCGACGTGCGCGCCCCGTCGCACGCCGATCTGCACGAGCCCGCGCACGACGTTGTCGATGCGCTCGTTGGCGGCGCCGTAGGTGTGGCCCCGCCCCTCGAACAGGAACACGGTGTCGTCGGGCGCGACCGCGGCCTGCTCGTCGAGCACCGCACCCATCGACACACGCGAGGTCGGGCGCACGTGATCGATGCGGTTCAGGCGCCCGAACTGGCCGGCGGCCTCGACCGTGAGGTCGCGGATCGTCCGCAGCCCGACGCGGGCGCTGTTGCCCAGGGCGCGACCCATGCCGGCGGTGATGTTGGCCGCGATGTTCACCGAGCGCTCGAGGTCGGACTTCTCGCGCGTCGCCGGCTTCCAGTCGGCCGACAACCGGTTGGCGTTCGACGGGAGATCGCCACGCCCTGCGGACCAGTTGGCCCACTCGATGACCGTGGGCCAGGTGATGTCGGCGGACTTCGAGCCCACCACGAGGCCGAAGTGGCCGGCGGCGAGCGTGGTCTCGTAGACCTCGGCGGCCGGCGCGGCCTGGGCGACGGCGCGCACGACCTTGGGCGGTGCGATGTCGTCCGACGTGCCCACGAAGCACAGGACCGGGCAGTCGATGTCGGCCAGCGTGACCGGCCGGCCGTCGATGACGAAGCCGCCCGAGAGCATGCGGTTGGAGACGAGGAACTGCTTGACCAGCTCGGCGAGTGCCGGGCCGGGCCACGCCACCCACCCCTCGTCCATCAGGAAGCGTCGCTGGCCCTCGCGGGGGAGGAGGGAGTCGCGGTCGTGCAGCTGGAGCATGAACTGCAACTGGTTCCGCGCGGTGCCGATGGGGTCCATCATCCGGAAGCCGGCTCGGCTGGCCCACGCCGGGACCGAGACGTTGGGGAGCACGCGGTCGGCGAGGAAGTCGATCGAGCCGATGAGCAGCTCGTCGTCGAGGCCGAACGGCAGGGTCGCATGGGTGTCCACCGGGCTCCCGTACGTGATGAGGCTCTCGATGCCCTCGGACCGGCGGTAGGCGGCGGCCTGGTAGCAGAACATCCCGCCCTGGCTGTACCCGCTGAGGTGGATGGGGCCGCCGGTGATCTCGATGACCTCGTCGCAGGCCTGGCTGAGGGCGACGACGTGGTCGGTGAGCGTGCGCTCGAGACCACCCTCCTCGTGCTCGGGCGCGCCGAAGTCGACGACCCACGGATCGAGCCCGCCGGCCGCCAGCTGGGCGACCGCGCTCGACTGCGGCGAGACGTCGTACACGTCGGCCGACAGCATCATCGGCGGGACGAGGACCACGGGTGGCCGCCGCGGTGCCGCACGACCCCGACGGCCCGTGGGCCCGTCGTCGGGGTTGGCGTACCTGCGGAGGCGGTAGACGCGGTGGGAGGACACGACCTCGTACGGGGTCGACTCCTCGCCGGTCTCGAGCCCGCCGAAGCGGGCCACCTCGAGGGCGTTCTGTGCGGCCTGGCCCAACCGGACGATCGACCGGGTCAGCCCACTTGGGACGATCTCCACAACACTTCCCCTCGAGCGGTCACCAGCCGGGCGAGGCTACCCCGAAGTGGGGGTCTCCTCGGTGGTCGGGGTGGCCGCGCCGGGTTCGTGAGGCGCAGCTCGCCGTGTTGTCCGGCCGGTCAGGCCCGCATGTCGACGACGCTCGGGGCCGGTGGCGTGCCTTGGTAGGCGGCCTTGGCCTCGGGCGGTGCCGGCGGCGACTCGATCCGGGTGTTGAACCGTTGGATCAGGTCGATGACCGGGTTGTACGACGGCGGCTGCGACGACTTCTCGCCGGTGGGCACGCTGTCGCCGGCGATGGCCAGCGGATCGCCGCGGGACACCTCCGCCGTGGCGCGCGCCTGGTGCGCCTGTTGTGCTGCCACCTCGTGAGACGGAGGCGGAAGCGGTTGTGCACGTCCGATGTGCATGACGACCTCCTCGGCACGACCCCGTCCGTGGGACCCGTGCACCCATGGGTATCGGCAGGTCCACGAGGAACTTGAGGAGAAATGCGAAAAGAATCGAGGCCGCGCGGATTCAGGCGGGACGGTAGGTCCAGTGCCAGGGCTCGCCGGGGACGTCCTCGAAGAATCCGAACCGGTCGCCGTTGGCCCGGAGCCACTCGACGGTGCCGCCGGACGTGTCGATGTCGACCGCTCGTCCCCAGCCGTGGTTGCTGGTGCCCGGCACGGCGGCGAGCCCGCCCTGGCCGTAGATGCCCTTGCGCTCGGCGAGGTCGTGCTGCGAGTGCAGGGTGCGGTACGAGTCGGTGACTCGCACGGCGATGCCGTCACGGCGCGCTTCGGCCTCCATCGCCGAGAACGCCTGGGCGGCAGGACCCCACAGCCGGTGGCCGGACGTGCCGTCGGAGGAGGGGATCGGTGTGAGGACCGAGGTGGGGACGGTGCCGTTCCCGTACGCGGCCAGGTCGGACGGGGCGCCGGCGGCACCCATGGTCTGGCGCACGCCCGAGGCGGCGGATGAGGTGAACGGGGCGGTGCCGGCGGCGCCGATCGTCCCGGCCGAGGAGGTGGCCTGGGCGAAGATGGCGTCGAAGTCGGCGCGGTCGGTCTGGACGGGGGTCGAGGGTCGGGCGGGGACGGGTGCGAACTGGCTCTCGATGGCCGAGATGCGGGCCTGGATGGCCGACACCCCTTGGGGCATCACGAGAGTCGGACTCCGGAGCGCACATCCCTGTCATCGGACATCGCCCGCGGCAGTTGAGCCGGTGCGGGACAATGCCGGGGTGGACGAGGCTGCGCAGGTTCCGGAACCGGACGATCCGACCCGGTTCGCCGCGTTCGGGCCCTACAGCGAGCTGGGGTCGCCGACGCTGTCGATCGTCAACCCCGGCGGGATCCACATCGGGACGTTCGTGAAGATCGGCTCGCACGCCGTCATCGAGGCACTCGTGCCCGAACGCGGCGTCACGGTCCGCATCGAGGACGGCGCGTACATCGGCCACTTCCCGCGCATCACCGCGGTCGGTGGGGTCACGATCGGCGAGGAGGCCATGATCGCCGACCGGGTGTACATCTCCGACACCGGGCACATCTACGAGGACGTCACGCGTCCCATCAAGCAGCAGGGCCTCCGCGACGGCCGTCGGGTCGAGATCGGGCGGGGCGCGTGGGTCGGCATCGGCGCCGTGATCTGCGGCAACGTGCGCATCGGCGAGAACGCCGTGGTCGGGGCCAACGCGGTCGTGCGTGAAGACGTCCCCGACTTCACCGTCGTGGCCGGCAACCCTGCCCAGGTCGTGCGCCGCCACGACGGCGAGCAGTGGACGTGGACCGACCCACGGCCGCCGAAGACGCCCGGGCCGGTCTAGCCCAGGCGGTTGGCGACGTCGGGGAGCGGTCCGGTGAGCGAGGCCCGTTGTGACAGCTCGACCCAGTCGCCGTCAGGGAGCCGGACGAAGCTGATGTAGGCCGTGTCGCCGAGTCGGACCGGGGCGAGGCCCTCGGTGAGCCCGTGGGCGAGGGCGTGGGAGTGCGCGGCCTCGACGTCGCGGACCTGCACCGTCAGGTACCGGATGCCGGTGCCGTCACGTCGGTGGGTGGCCGGTCGGTCGGGAACCTCGCGGAGGTCGATGCGGGTCTCGCCGATGCGAGCCCCGTCCCCGTCGGCGGTGGCGCCGAGGCCGTGGACGATGGCGTCGCGTGTCTGCCCGAGGTCGGTGGCCTCCATGTGGATCTCGGTGCGCGCATCGTCGGGCAGCGAGGGGACGAGCGTGACCGGCACGTGGTCGGGGTCGATGACGAGCCGCGTGTCGTTCACGGGGCCGACGGTGGTGAGGCCGACGTAGCCGGTGGGGAGCGGCTCGAGCTGGTCACGGTGGTGGTTCAGCTTGAGGACCGCCCCGTGCAGGTCGTAGCGGTGCTGGTGCACGCCGCCACCGACCTTGAGGAGGTGGTCGAAGTCGAGTCCGACGGTGTCGCCCCAGAAGGTCTGCGCGAGGGCCAGGTGGTTGGTGGCGGTGCCGATGTCGACGGCGGCCTTGACGATCTCGATGCCGGTCACGCTGCGACCCTGCCACGTACGTCGCTACCTTGGCCGAGCCCCCGTAGCCAAGTTGGTCAAGGCAGCGGACTTTTAATCCGAAGATCGTGGGTTCGAGTCCCACCGGGGGCACCCTGCTCAGCTCTGGTCGGGGCGATCAGATCTGGTCGGGGACGGTGACCTCGTCGCCCTCGAGCAGCAACACGGCGTCGCCGGCGGCGAGCTCGCCCGGGCCGACGCGGAACCAGCGGCCCCCGAGATTGGCCAGTCGGCCGTCGCGGGTGGCGCCCACGAGGCGCTCGAGCGTCGTGATGAGCCCGCCGTGGGTGACCACGAGGGCGGTGCCTTCGTCGCCGACGCCGGCGGCGATCCGGGCCAGCGCCGACGTGGCGCGGTCGACGATGCTGTCGTCGGTCTCCCAGCTCGGCGGGCGGCGTTGGTCGGCCAGGTAGCCCGGGAAGCGCGCGTCGATCTCGTCGCGGGTCAGTCCCTGGAACTCGCCGGCGTGACGCTCCATCAGGTCGGGGTCGGTGAGGACGGGGCCGATGCCGAGCTCGTCGGCGATGATCGTGGCGGTCACGAAGGCGCGCTCGAGCGTCGAGGAGACGACGGCGTCGAAGGTGCCGAGTGCCCGGGCGGCGTCGTGCGCCTGTCGGACCCCGAACGGCGACAGGGGAGGGTTCTCCTGGCCCTGCCACCGGCCGTCGGCGTTCCAGGTCGACTGTCCGTGGCGGACGAGGAGCAGGTGCGCGGACACGGTGGGCGACGGTAGCGGCCGACCCCGGGGCCGCCGGTACGCTCGTTTCGCCATGCCCACCCTCCGACTCTTCGCTGGTGCCCGCGAGGCCGCCGGCACCGATCGAGACCAGATCGACGGTGCCACCGTCGGCGCGGTCCTCGATGCGGCCGTCGAGCGCTTCGGCCCCGGGTTCGCCGACGTGTTGGCCTCGTGCAAGGTGTGGGTCAACGGCGAGCCGGCCGAGCGGGTCGACCCGGTCGGCGCGGCCGACGAGGTGGCCGTGCTGCCGCCCGTGTCCGGGGGCTGCTGACGTGGCGACCGCCACCGAGGCCGACCGACGCCCGGGCCGGAAGCAGAAGGCCGACGCCCGCCAGCGAGAGCGGCTCGAGAAGATGCGGGCCAAGTCGGGCAACCGCTACCGGATCCACTACGACATCGACGGGCCGCGCGTCCGCCTGGGGATCCTGTGGTTCGTCGGAGCGATGGCCGCGTTCTCCGCCCGCCAGCTCGGGGTCACCCTCTTCTTCGGCGTGGCCTTCGCCGCGGCGTCCTCGCACACGCTGCGCACGTGGCGGGCCCGGGGTGCGCCGGTCGACCCGCGGGTCGCGTTGATCACCACCGCCTTCGTCGTCGTCTGTGCGCTCCTCGGCCCGCCCATCATGGGCATCGGTGTGCTCGCACTCGTCGCGGCGACGCTGGCGGTCTCGTTCCGCGACGTCGGTGGCGACGACCTCGGTGGGGTCGTCGCGCATGCCGGCATCATCCTCCAGGCGTCCCTGCCGACGGCCGTCGCCGGCGGTTGCCTCGTCCTGCTCGCCGATCTCGAGCTGTGGGCCGCGATCTCCCTGGTGCTGCTGGCCTCGGCCTACGAGACCGGTGACTACCTCATCGGGTCGGGGTCGGCCAACGCGGCCGAGGGTCCGCTCGCCGGCGCGGCGGCGGTGCTGGTGATGGCGCTCGCGGTCGCCGCACTGGGCATCCCCCCCTTCGGGGTGGGCCAGGCCATGGCGTTCGGTCTGGCGGTGGCGCCACTGGCCTTCGCCGGCCAGATCCTGGCGTCGGCGATGCTCCCGCATTCGCGTGCCTTCGCGCCGGCCCTGCGCCGGGTCGACTCGCTGCTGCTCGCCGCGCCGCTCTGGTATGCCTGCGTCGACCTGTTCGTCCTCTGACCATCGCCCACCCACGCCGTTCTCCGGTGGCGATGCGGTACCGTTCGCTCAGGTTCGATGCGGACCGACGAGCCAGGAGAACCCGTGAGCGAAACCCTCGACCAGATCCTCGCCGACGACTTCCTCGGTGACCTCGAGTCCCTCGACATCGTCGACGTGCGGGCCCGGCGGGCTCGGTGCCAGGACGTGGAGACCGGGTTGTCCTATCTCCGGCGCATGGTCCAGGGCCGCCTCGACGTGGTCACCGCCGAGCGAGAGCGACGCGCCGAGGGCGGCGACGCCGACGATCTCGAGGCGCTCATCGCTCGCCTCCCTGCCCTGTTGGCGGGTTCGACGCGCAGCCCGGGCACGGGTCGGCTGCCACAGAGCTTCGGTACCGGCGCGGTCGAGGCCGAGCTCTCCGACGAGCTCGACGACATCATCACCACCGGTCATCTCGACGATCCGAGCGAGATCACCGACGAGGTGCTGACCGAGGCCGAGGCCCAGCTCGCGGCGTTCGAGCACAAGGTGTCGGGGCTGCGCCGGTCGCTGTTCGACCGCATCGACGCCCTCGAGGCCGAGCTCACCCGTCGCTACCGAACGGGCGAGGCCACGGTCGACAGCCTCCTCGGCTGAGCCCTGCGCACGCCACGACCCGAACTGATTGACTCATGGCCATGACCGAGATGCCCCCGGCGATCCTGATCGTCGACGACGAGCCCGACGTCCGCAAGGTGGTCCGCTCCGTGCTCGAAGCCGACGGCTACCAGGTGACCGAGGCCGCGGACGGCCCCGCCGC
>JBFJNI010000078.1:0-17569 GCA_041618235.1 Acidimicrobiales bacterium | reverse complement strand
GCCGCGGCGGCGCAGCTCGTCGGTGACGAGCTGCGCGAGGCCGTCCATGTCGTAGTGGTGGTCGCCCGCCCGGACCAGGGAGGCGCGGACCCGGCCGGTGGAGGGATCGATCGCCGCGGGCGCGGTGTCGAACCACCGCCAACCGTTGCGTTCGGCCATCGCTTCGAGCTCCTCGATGAACCAGGCCGTGGCCTCGATCCGGCGATCGATGTCGACGTCGACCGATCGACGCAGCCGGAGCATGCCCGTGCGCAGGTCGTCGACCGTGGGATAGGGCGGCGCCATCACCACGAGGTCGACATGACCGGCCTCGGCCCGCAGGAAGCCCTCGTAGCGCTCGAGTGCACGGCGCAGGATGTCGTGGACGCACTCGCCGGTGCGCTCGGCCGTCGACCAGCTGAGATAGGCGAGATCGACCTCTCCCAGGCAGAACACGACGGTCCGCCCGGGTGGGATGCGCCGGAGCTCGTCGCGGAAGCGCCGCGCGGCTCCGGACGACGACTGGAGGTTCTGCAGTCCGTAGCAGGTGGCAGCACGGACACTGAGCACGCTGAGCACGGTGCGATCGAGGAGGCGGTTCCTCCGGGCGGTGAGGAACCCACGAACGTGGCTGTCCCCGAGGACGTGGACCACTTCGCGACCCGCCATCCTGGCCACCGTGCTGGCGACCGGGCGCGCGAGGATCCGCCGCCGGCGCTCGTTGCGCCACGCACGAGCGTCCGCGAGCCGACGCTCGATGGGCTTGCGGACGTGGGATCGGGACCCGAGCACCACAGGCTCAAGGGGAGACGGGGTCGACCAGGCTGTGGCCGTCGAAGAACTCGTCGACCCGCCCACTGACGATCGACGCGACGGTGGCGGCGACGTCGAGTGCGGAGTTGAGGTGCATCTCGTCGGGTCGGATCCACGGGGCGGCGATCAGCACGAAGCCCCGGTTGTCGTGCTCGCCGGTGCGCAGCGTGGGATACGAACCCAGCCGGCCGACCTTCGGGTGGGTGCAGCCCCCCACGGGACGGTTGAACAACACGACGAGATCGGCGCTCGGACCCTCGGGATCCATGGGGTCGTCAGCCCGCACTCGCATGATGTCGCGGATGACCGGCTGGCCGTCGGCGAGGTCACGCAGCGAGCGCAGCTCGGCCTCGATCTCGTCGCACACGGCGTCGTAGTCCTCGGGGGCCACGATGCCATGGCGCTCGCGTCCGACGACGTTGAGCCGGATGTGGGCGTCGGAGTAGGTGGGGATGGCGAACGCCCGCATCTCGGGCCAGTGCGCCTGGTAGAGACGAGGCCCTTGGAAGGCCTGCTCGCCGGCCTCGAGCATGAGCAGCTCCTCGTTGGTCCCCTGCACCTCGGGCGAGGCGTGGAAGTCGCTGACCGACGGGAAGTCGCGGACCGGGCGACCCGTGAGGCGGGCCTTGAGCTTCCACCGGAGGCGGTGGACGGTGGGAGTCGAGTAGCGCCAGAGGTCGCGTGCCACCCGGGCCGGCAGCGAGTCGGCGTAGAGCCGTGAGAGGTAGCGGTTGGTGTAACCCGGCGGCAGCGGCCACAACGTGTCCTGGCGGGCGCCGTGGGCGCGGCTGGGGTTGGCCAACGCCGACCGACCGGCCTCGAGCCGGTAGAGCAGCTCGGGCACCAGGGCCTGCGCCGGGAGGTCGTTGGTGTTGTTGGCCATGCCGTGCACCGCGAAGACGATGACGACGTCGTCGGGGTCGAGTGCATCGAGCAGGCGACCGACGGCCTCGTCGACACCGATGTGGACGCGACGCATGGCATCGGCCGAGTGGTGCGCCAGCGGGTGGGAGTGGAGCGGATGGGTCGGGTCGATCCCGTGCCAGCAGTGGTGGCCCACCGAGTGGGGCTCGGACATCACGGTGACGAAGAGGTCCCAGTCGGGGTTCTCCTCCATGAGCCACTGGCAGATGTCGACGCGGCGCTCGGCGCCGGCGACCAGCGCGTCGGCGAGATCGTGCACGTACTGGGGCTGGTGCCAGCACGCCTCGTAGTCGGCCTCGAAGGCGGGGTGCGGGCCGAAGCGCTCGTCGATCTCGGTGAGCAGACCGGCCGGCTTCGACGAGCGGGGGAACTGCCCCGAGTGCGCTCCCCAGGTGTTGACCTGGATGAGCCCGGGGTGGTCGCCGAGCACCGAATGGGGGACGTCGAAGGCGATGGGCTTCTCGCAGGGCAGGCTGGCCCAGAACGGCTGGCCACCGTGTGCGCCCTTGTCGAGCACCTCGTAGGTGTCGGGATCGAAGCGCACGGTCGACCAGTACTTCAGGTGCGGTCCGGTCCGGCCGGTCACGAACGTCGTCCACGACAGCTCGGAGCGGTATTCGATGGTGTTCTCGAGCCGCCCGTGGAGCGAACGCTCGAGCAGGCGGGCCAGGTTGGGGAGCTCGCCCTGTCCGACGAGTTCGCTCAGGTAGTCCCAGCTCGCCGAGTCGAGACCGATCGCCGCCACCCGCTGACCAACCATGTGGGCTCCCTCATGGGTCGTGTACCGCCGTGATCCATCGTAGGACCACGTCGCACCGGTTCACCCAGGCCCAACGCCCCCCTTCGCTGGGACTTCGGTCACCCGGGGTACGGGGCGAACTTCGCGCACAAGGTGCGCACCTCGTCGCGGATCGCCGCGATCTCGGCATCGTCATCGCGCCCGTCGAGGGTACGGACGATGAGCTCGGCGACGATGTCCATCTCGGCCTCGCCCATGCCCTGGGTGGTGACCGCCGGCGTGCCGATGCGCAGCCCGGACGTGATGTACGGGGGACGGGGGTCGTCGGGCACGGTGTTCTCGTTGAGCGAGATGCCGGCCGCGTCGAGCGCCAGGCGGGCCTTCTTGCCCGAGAGGTCCTCGTCGTACGACCGCAGGTCGACGAGCAGGAGGTGGTTGTCGGTGCCGCCCGACACGAGGCGCAGTCCCCGCGAGGCCAGACCCTGGGCGAGCGCCGCTGCGTTGGCGACGATCTGGGCCGCGTAGGTCTTGAAGTCGGGCGTGGCCGCCTCGGCGAAGGCGATGGCCTTGGCTGCGATGACGTGGTCGAGCGGGCCGCCCTGCAGGCCGGGGAACATCGCCTTGTCGATGACCGGCGCCAGCTCCTCGGTGCACAGGATGGTGCCGCCGCGAGGCCCACGCAGCGTCTTGTGCGTGGTGAAGGTGACGATGTCGGCCACGGGCACGGGCGAGGGATGGACCCCGCCGGCGATGAGGCCGGCGATGTGGGCCGCGTCGAACATGAAGTACGCGCCGATCTCGTCGGCGATGTCGCGGAACGGCTGCGGGTCGATGATGCGCGGGTACGCAGTGGCGCCGGCGACGATGATCTTGGGACGGTGCTCGAGGGCGAGGTCGCGGACCTCGTCGAAGTCGATGCGCTCGTCGGAGGGCGTGACGCCGTAGGAGACGAAGTCGTAGAGCTTGCCGCTGGCGTTCACCGGGCTGCCGTGGGTGAGGTGGCCACCCTGGTCGAGGCGCAGACCGAGCACCGTGTCGCCCGGTTCGAGCAGCGCCAGGTACACGCCCATGTTGGCGTTGGCGCCGGCGTGGGGCTGGACGTTGGCGTGGGCCGCGCCGAAGAGGGCCTTGGCCCGCTCGATGGCGACGGTCTCGACCTCGTCGATGACCTCGTTGCCGCCGTAGTAGCGCTTGCCGGGGTAGCCCTCGGAGTACTTGTTGGTGAGCACCGACCCCGTGGCCTGCATGATCGCCGGCGAGGTGAAGTTCTCGCTGGCGATCAGCTGGAGGGTGGTGTTCTGGCGATCGACCTCGCGGTCGATCAGGCCGAAGACCTCGTCGTCGTGGATGTCGGGCCAGCCCATCGTTCCTCCTCGGCCGGACGTCGCGGTCCGGCAGCTGTCAGCTGGCTCCCAGGATGCCATCCCGGGGTCGCCATCCAGGACTCGCTTCAGACGCCGGACGACTGCTCGGACGCCCCGCCCGATGTCGCGGCGATCTCCTCGGCCTCGATGGCGGCGATGAGGTCGACGCGGCGCTGGTGCCGCCCACCCTCGTACTCGGTGGTGAGCCACAGCTCGAGGATCTCGTCGGCGAGGCCCGGCGCCACGATGCGACCACCGATCGACAAGACGTTGGCGTCGTTGTGCTGGCGGCTCATGCGGGCGGTGTAGAGGTCGTTGCACAGTGCCGCACGGGCACCGTGCACCTTGTTCGCGGCGATCTGCTCGCCCTGCCCCGACCCACCGAGGACGATGCCCCGGTCGGCGTCGCCGGACACCACGGCCCGGGCCACTGCCGCACAGATGGGCGGGTAGTCGACCGACTCGGTGGAGTCGGTGCCGAGGTCGACCGCGACGTGACCGAGCCGGCCGATGGTCTCGATCAGGTGGGTCTTGAGCTCGTAGCCGGCGTGGTCGGCGCCGATGGCGATGCGCATGGGTAGGTCTCCTGGACAGGCGTCGGTGGTCTGGGGGTCAGCCGGCCGGGAACAGGTGCCCGACGATGGTGTCGATGAGTTGCTCGAGCTCGGCGGCGGTGCGTTCGTACTGGCGCTTGGTGCCGCCGTAGGGATCGGCGACCTCGTCGGCCCGGCTCCCCCCGAGGAGGTCGGCCGTGGTCCGCCCCGAACCGACCCGGCGGAGCCAGGCATCGACGGGCTCGTCGGCGCGGCGGGGGCCCGCAGACGCCGCTCGGCGAGCCAGCTCGGGGACGGTGAAGGTGCGCTCGAACGCGTCGGGCGCGAGGACGACGGCCTCTCGGACGTGTTGACGTTCCATGCCGAGCACGAGGTCGGTCGCTTCGATCTGCGATCGGTGGAGGTACCGGCTGCGATGGTCGCTGATGTCGATGCCGCGGGCACGCATCGCGGTGACGCCGTGCGCCGACGCCGGCTGACCCTCGGTGACGAGACCGGCTGACGCGATCGTGCCGTCGACGCCGGCGGCGGCCAGCCGTGAACGCAGCAGCCCGACCGCCATCGGGGAGCGACAGATGTTCCCGGTACAGATCACGAGTGCGTCGATCGCGGCGATTGTAGTGAGGTGGGTCCCGGCTCCTAGCCTTGACCGACCGGTCAAGTTCCGTCTCGACCGCCCCCTCGTCACCCCGCTCTCGGAGGAACCATGTCGCTCGATCCCCGGACCCCGGTCGTCATCGGCGTCGGCCAGCGCAGTCAGCGCGTCGACCGAGGCGAGCCCGAGCTCGAGCCGGTCGACCTCATGGTCGTCGCGGCCGAGGCCGCCCTCGCCGACGCCGCCCCGGCCGGTGCCGACCGACTCGACCCCGCCGAGATCGACTCGGTCCGCACCGTGTCGCTGCTGTCGTGGCGCTACGTCAACCCAGGCGCCCTCGTGGCCGATCGCCTCGGCGTCGGCCACGCCGTCGACAGCGGCATCTCGGCCATGGGCGGGAACTCCCCGCAGATGCTGCTCAACGAGACCGCCCTCGACATCGCCGCCGGTCGGGCGTCGTGCGTGCTGCTGGCCGGTGCCGAGTCGTGGCGGTCACGCTCGAAGTACCGCGCCACCGACGACAAGCCCGACTGGACCATCGAGCCCGACGACACCGAGCCGGCTCGGGAGATCGGCACCGCGGTCGAGATGAACCACGAGGCCGAGACCTCGCTGGGCATCTTCCTGCCGATCCAGGTGTACCCGATGTTCGAGCAGGCCCGGCGCCACCACCTCGGTCGCACCATGGAGGAGCACCTGCCCCAGCTCGCCGCGCTGTGGTCGCGCTTCTCCGAGGTCGCGGCGAAGAACCCGCACGCCTGGATCCAGGAGCCGATGACGCCCGAGGAGATCATGACCCCCTCCCCCACCAACCGCATGGTGGGGATGCCGTACACGAAGGTCATGAACTCCAACAACGCCGTCGAGCAGTCGGCCGCCATCCTGGTCTGCTCGGTCGAGGTCGCCGAGCGGCTCGGCGTGCCCCGTGAGCGGTGGGTCTTCCCGCTGGCCGGTGGTGACGCCCACGAGCACCCGTACGTGTCGCACCGCGACAACCTCTACACGTCGCCCGCGGTCGGCATCGCCGGTCGGGCCACGCTCGACGCCGCCGGGTTGACCATCGACGACATCACCCATGTCGACCTCTACTCGTGCTTCCCCGTGGCCGTCGAGGTGGGCGCCGACGAGCTCGGCCTCGACCTCGACCGCAAGCTCACCCTCACCGGCGGGCTGAGCTTCGCCGGCGGACCCTGGAACAACTACGTGATGCACTCGATCGCCACCATGATCGAGACCCTGCGCGACGACCCCGGGACCAACGGGCTGGTGTGGGGCAACGGCGGCTACCTCACCAAGCACGCATTCGGGATCTACTCGACCGAGCCGCCCGCCGAGGGCTTCCGCCACGTGCACCCCCAGGACGAGATCGACGCCCTCCCGTCGCGCGAGGTCGTCGCCGACCACGAGGGCCCCGCCACGGTCGAGTCGTGGGTCGTGATGTTCGGCAAGGAGGGCACGCCCGAGAACGCCATCGTGGCGCTGCTGCTCGACGACGGCCGCCGGGCGTGGGGCACCACCGCCGACGCCGCGACGCTCGAGATCATGGTCGCCGAGGACATGATCGACCGTCGGGTCGAGCGCGCCGCCGACGGCACCGTGACCCTCAGCTGAGGCGTAGGCGGAGCGACTAGAGCTGCTGGTTCTGTTCGCGCAGCTTCGCGTTGAGCTGGGAGATGACCTTGGTGGCCGCCTTGGGCATGGACTCGAGCAGCTCCTGGAACCGCTTGGAGTCGAAGCTGAGCATCTCGAGATCGGTGAGGGCCTTGACCGTGGCCGAGCGGGGGCGCTTGTCGAGCAGTGCCATCTCGCCGACGGCCGAACCGGGACCGATGGTGGCCACGCGATGCCCGTTGACGTACACGCCGGCCTGGCCGGAACAGATGACGAAGGCCTCCTGGCCCACGTCGCCCTGCTCCATCAGTACCGCGCCGGCGTCGGCGGTGACGTCGTCGGCCATGGCGTGGATGCGCTTGATCTCGTCGGCGGAGAACTCCTCGAAGAACTCGAGCTTCGACAGATCGACCTCGGCCATGGCTGCTTCCCCCTGGGTGGTGCGGACTCCGACGCAATGTAGGCCGTCAGCGGCAGATCGTGTCGCGGCGAGGGGGTGAATTCGCCGGATCAGTCCCGCATTTGCGACAAGCGGGACATCAACGGGTCACCCGTCGGGTCCGTTGCCGTCGGCGAGGTCGATGGGGCCGGCCCGCAGCACGCGCAGCGCGTCGCCCGTGGCGTCGATCACGCTGGAGGCCGAGCCCGGCAGCGGCCCACCGTCGACGACGAGGTCGACCGGTCCGGTGAGCGATGCTGCGGCCTCCGCCGCAGTCGCCGGCGTCGGCTCGCCGTGGCGGTTGGCGCTGGTGGCGGCGATCGGGCCGACCTGCGCGGTCACGGCCTGCACGAAGACGTCATCGGGGCACCGCACCCCGATGGTCGTGGTCGGCTCGCCCAGATCCCAACCCAGGCCGGGTCGCCGGTTCAGCACGAGGGTCAGCGGGCCGGGCCAATGGGCGTCGGCGAGGCGCCGGGCCGCGCCGGGCGCGTCGGCCGCCAGAGCGAGCGCCTCGGCTGCGGTGGAGCACAGGACGGCCATCGGGACCGTGGCCGAACGGCCCTTGAGGTCGAAGACGTGGCTCGTCGCGCCGGCGTCGGAAGGCAGGACGGCGAGGCCGTAGACGGTGTCGGTGGGCAGCACCACCACGCCACCGGAGCGCAGGACCTCGACGGTCCGGGCGACGGTGTCGGGATCCCCCACGTGGACGACTTCGGTCACTGGTCCACCTAGATCCGGGCGACCAGGTAGCGGTCGCGTCCCGTGAGGTCGACGCCGGTGCGGACGTGACCGAACCCGGCCGCGGTGGCGAGCGATCGGATCTCGCCGGCCTGGTCCGGTGCGTGCTCGACGATCAGCGCGCCGCCGGGCGCCAGCCAGGCGGGCGCCTCGGCGACGATGCCGCGGATGTCGTCGAGCCCATCGGCCCCGGCGCGCAACGCCTCGCGCGGCTCCCATTCCTCGACCTCCTCGGGAAGTTCCTCGGCGTCGGTGACGTAGGGCGGGTTCGAGACGATCACGCCGACCTCGCCCCGCAGCCGCTCGGGCAACGGCGCGTACCAGTCGCCCTCGACCAGGCGGACCGACCCGGCCCGGCGGCCGATGCCGGTGCAGTTGGCCCGAGCGACGGCGAGGGCGTCGGGCGAGCGCTCGACACCCCAGACCTCGGTGCCCGGTCGTTCGACGGCCACCGAGAGGGCGATGGCCCCCGACCCGGTGCCCAGGTCGACCACCGCTCCGCCGACCCGCACGTGCTCGTCGAGGACGGCATCGACCAGCACCTCGGTCTCGGGACGCGGGATCAGGACCCGCCGGTCGACGAACAGCTCGAGACGACGGAAGGCCCACCGCTCGAGCACGTACTGCAGCGGCTCCCCCTGCTCGCGACGTTCGACCATCAGCCGCCAGTGGTGGTGCGATCGCACCGATGCGGGCAGGTCCGCGACGACACGGAACGGGTCACCGGCGGCTCGCTCGACGATCCACCTCGCCTCCGACGTGGCGTTGGCGATGCCGGCCGCCGACAGCCGACGGACCGTCTCGTCGGCCAGCTCGGCCCACGTCGTGGTGTCCGCCGGCGGCTCGTGGTCGGTGGTCTCGGGCATGGCGCGACCGATCCTAGGACCGGTCGCCCGGCTCCCTGGAACGCGCCGCGTTGATCAATCGGTCTGGATCGACCACGATGGGGCATAGGCCAAAAGACCTATGCGCCTTGCCGATGCCCCGGAGACCTCCGTGCGCTGGAACCTCACCGACGACACCCGCATCGTCCACCGACCGCTACGCCTCGCCCTCCTCCTCGCCACGATCGTCATCGTCGCGGCCACACGGTCCGTCGGCGCACTCGCCGTCTTCGTGGGCGTGGCGGCGTCGATCGCGGCGCACGAAGGTGGGCACCTCCTGGCCGCTCGGGCCTGTGGCGTCCGGATCACCGAGTTCATGGTCGGCTTCGGCCCGCGGCTGTGGACGCGCGACGTGCGCGGCACCGAGGTGTCGTTGCGGCTCCTGCCGTTCGCCGGGGGTGCGGTGAAGCTCCACCCCGACGACGAAGCGCAGATCCGCCACCGGTCGTGGATCGCCATCGCGGTCGCCGGGCCCGTCGCCAACATCGTGTTCGGCTGGGCGCTGCTGTTCGGTGCCGCGGCGTACCTCGACGGCGGCGGCGTCGTCGAGTCGGCGCCTCGCGCCGCGGCACAGACCGGCCAGATGCTGACCCTCACGGCCGAGACCGTCCAGCGACTGCCCGAGTTGGTGGCCGGCAACGTCGGCGGCGCCGTCGGCGGCGACATCCCGGCCGACACCGACCGACTCCTCTCGCCCGTGTCGATGGCCCAGCTCGGCAACGACGCCACCGAAGCCGGTGGTCTGGCCATGCTGCTGCGGCTGATCGCCGTCATCAACATCGGCCTCGGCGTCATGAACCTGCTGCCGATCCCACCGCTCGACGGCTCACTCATGGCGCTGCACACGATCGAGGGTGCCGCCGGACGTCTGACCGGCCATCGGGTCCGGGTCCCCAAGCTGCTCTTCCGGTCCGTCGCCTACGGGTTCACCGGCATCGTGTTGGTGGCGTTGGCCTCCGCGATGGTCGTCGACCTCACCGCACCCCTCGACGCGTTCGGATGAGCGTGTCGCCGAGCAGGCGGTCGACAAGGAGTCAGGCGGTGGCTTCGGCCAGCCGCTTGGCCTGCTCGTCCTGGACCAGGGCATCGGAGATCTCGTCGAGCTCGCCGGCCAGGACCTTGTCGAGCTTGTAGAGGGTGAGCCCGATGCCGTGGTGGGTGACCCGGTTCTCCTTGAAGTTGTAGGTCCGGATCTTCTCGGAGCGACCACCACCACCGACCTGGTCCTTGCGGGCCGACGACAGCTCGGCGGCCTGGCGGTCCTGCTCGAGCTGGAACAGCCGGGACTTGAGCACCCGGAGCGCCTTGGCCTTGTTCTGGAGCTGGCTCTTCTCGTCCTGCATCGCCACGACGAGCCCGGTGGGCTTGTGGGTGATGCGCACCGCCGAGTCGGTGGTGTTCACCGACTGCCCGCCGGGGCCCGACGACCGGTACACCTGGATCTCGAGGTCGTTCTTCTCGTCGATGTCGATCTCGACGTCGTCGACCTCGGGCAGCACGGTGACCGTGGCCGACGAGGTGTGGATGCGGCCCTGGGCCTCGGTGACCGGCACCCGCTGCACGCGGTGCGGCCCGCCCTCGTGCTTCATGCGGGTCCAGGCGCCGTCGCCCTTCACCACGAAGGTGATGTCGTTGTAGCCGCCCATGTCGGAGTGGTCGGTGTTGAGGACCTCGAGCGACCAGCCCATGCGAGCGGCGAAGCCCTCGTACATCTGGAACAGGTCGCGGGCGAAGAGGTTGGCCTCCTCGCCGCCCTCGGCACCCCGGATCTCGACGATGACGTTGCGGCCCTCGTTGGGGTCCTTCGGCAGCAGCAGGAGCTTGAGCTTCTCCTCGAGCCGCTCGACGTCGGCCTCGGCGTCGGCGGCCTCGCCCCGGAACAGCTCGCGGTCGTCGCCCTCGGACTCGCGCTGGAGCTCCTTGGCGGTCTCGAGGTCGCCGGCGCGGGCCTTCAGCTCGGTGCCGACCTCGACGATCTCCTCGAGCTCGTGGTAGCGGCGGGTCGCCTGCGTGTAACGGGTCTGGTCGGCGATCAGCTCGGGATCGCCCAGACGGGACTGGAGATCGAAGAACTCTCGCTCCAGGGCTTCGAGGCGGTCACGCACGTTGCGAGGCTACCGGCGCCCTCCCCCGACCGAATATCTCGTGGGTTTCGCAGCCGTGGCTGCCGGAACCCACGACAGATCCCCAGTCAGGACTTCCAGTCGCCGGCCACGGGGGCGAGCTCGGCGGGACGCACGAGGTCGTCGACGAGGAACTCGGTGACGGGGAGCACGTCGCGGGCCGGGAGGGCCACCAACAACGTGGCGTCGGGATCGATGGCGAGGCGGGCGTCGGCCGCCATCACCACGGCCTCGAGGTCGACGCCGACGGTGGTGGCCACCACGACGGGCTCGCCGTTGCGCGTGCCGACGGCGGCGGCGACGCCACGGGTGCGGAGACGGTCGCGGGGCACGGGGGTCGGCGCGGCGACCAGCTGGTCGCAGCCGATGCGACCGGGGTCGTCGAGGAGGGTCGAACGAAGCCAGCGCTCGGGGACCAGCCCGGCGAGGGGGTGGTTGGGACCTCCGGGCCGGCGGATGGCGCGGAGCTGCTCGACGACGCGGGTGACGGCCTCGGTGCCGGGGAGCTCGCCGTGCATCATGGCGGTGAGCTCGCGGTCGAAGCGGCCCACGCCGACCTCGAGAATCGGCTCGCCGTCGTCGACCGCCCGCACGATGCGCACGATCTCGAGGCCGCGGAACTCGCCGGCCATGCGATCGCCCTCGACCACGACATCGAGACCCTCGGCCTCGAGCGCGGCCACCAGGTCGGGGGCATCGGGCGGCCCGACACCAGGGTCGACGGGCGTGGGGTCGACCGGGGCGAGCGTGCGACCCTCGGTGCGCCACACCGACACGGAGGAGGCGAACTGGCCGGCCTGGCGGGCGACGACGCCGGGCTCGTCGTCGACGATGACGTGCAGCTCGGTGGCGCCGGACCGTCGAGCCCAGGCGAGCGCGGCACCCAGGCCGTGGTCGCCGTCGAGCAGGACGAAGGCGCGGTCGCCGGCGGCGATGGCTGCACCGGTGCCGACCGCCGCGGACCCGTCGCCGGACGCGTCAGCGCCCCACCGCTCTCGGACGAGGGCACCCAGCTTGACGGCGTTGCGAGACGCTCGTCGCTGTTGCTCCTCGGCCAGGTCCCCCGGGGTGGGGTCGGTGGGGCGCGGATCGCTGCTCACCGGGGTGAGCTCGGATTCAGGCTTCGTCGGTGGCGGCGTCGGCCGGAGCCTCGGCCGTGGGGGCCTCGTCGGCCGGAGCCTCGGCCGCAGGAGCTTCCTCGGCCGGTGCCTCAGCGGCGGGGGCCTCAGCAGCCGGTGCCTCGTCGGTGGCCTCGTCGGACGACTCGTCGGCCTGGACGGCCTTGCGACGACCGAAACGGCGCTCGAAGCGCTCGATGCGGCCACCGGTGTCCACCAGCTTCTGCTTGCCGGTGTAGAAGGGATGGCACTCCGAGCACAGCTCGACGCTCATCTTCTCGCTGGCGGTGGAACGGGTCTCGATCACGTTGCCGCACGAGCAGCTGATGCTGACGACGTCGTAGTCGGGATGGATGTCGGTCTTCATCGGAGTTCTCCTGCGAAATTCGGTGACGGTCTACTTGGTACAACCAGGGCGTATTCCCGGCTGTCCGTCAGGACGAGCCCTTGGCGACCGCCTCGAGCAGCTTCTCGTTCGACTTCGTGTCGCGAAGCCGTTCGAGGAGCCGGTCCAGCCCATCAGCATGGTCGGCTGATCCGGCCTCGGGCAAGCCGGCGAGGTGGCGGCGGAGCGCTTCTCGCTGCTCGGCGCCCTCGTCGCCCACCAGGAGCTCCTCGTGGCGGGTGCCCGAGCGGGCGATGTCGATGGCCGGGAACGACCGGCGAGCGGCGGCGGCGGCGTCGAGATGGATCTCGGTGGTGGCGGCGCCGGCGACGGCTTCGTAGACGGCGGCGTCGATGTCGGAGCCGGTGTCGACGGCGGCGGTGGCCACCACGGTGACCGAACCGGCCCCGTCGAGGTTGCGGCCGGCGCCGAAGGCCCGCTTGGCCGCGGTGACGGCGCCGGTGTCGAGACCGCCGAACGTGCGGTTGGAACCCTGACCGGTGCTGTGCTCGGCGCGGGCGAGGCGGGTGAGGCCGTCGATGAGCAGCACGACGTCGTCGCCGCCCTCGGCGAGTCGCCGGGCTCGCGCGATGACGAGGTCGAGGATCGAGATGTGGTCCTGCGGGTCGGCGTCGAACGCCGAGCCGTAGACCAGGCCGCCGGCGACGAACCGCTCCATCTCGGCGATCTCCTCGGGGCGCTCGTCGAGGAGCACCACGAGCAGCGGGCACTCGGGTTCGTTGGTCTCGACCGAGCGGGCGATGGTCTCGAGGATGGTGGTCTTGCCGGCCCGGGGCGGCGAGGCCAGCAGCACGCGGCTGCCCTTGCCGATGGGCGCGAGCAGGTCGAGGGCCCGGGCCACGATGCCGGTGGGCTCGTCGGTGAGGGTGAGGACGAGCTGGTCGTCGGCGAAGACCGCCGGGAGCTCCTCGAAGGTGGGGCGCTCGGGCTCGGACTCGGCCGGGGCGTCGTTGACCGTGTCGATGCGGACGAGCGCCGGGTTCTTCTCGTTGCGGAACGCGGGGCGGGAGCCGCCGGCGATGACGTCGCCCTTGCGCAGTCCGAACTGGCGGACCTGCTTCACGGACACGTAGCAGTCGTCCTTCGAGGGCAGGAGGCTGTCGACCCGGAGGAAGCCGTAGCCGTCGTCGCGGAGGTCGAGCAGGCCGGCGACCGGGATCGGCTCGCCGGTGAACTCGTCCTGGTTGCCCTGGTCGCGGTTGCGGCCCCGGCGGCGGCGGCGCTTGGAGCCCTCACCGTCGTCGTCGGCGTTCGCCTGGTTCTGGCCGTCCTGCTGGTTCTGGGGCTTGGCCTGTTGATCCTGGTTCTGGGCCTTGTTCGGCTGGTTCTGCGCCTTGCCCTGGTTGCCGCCGCCCTGGTTGCTGCCCTGGTTGCCGCCGCCCTGGCTGCTCTGCTGGCGGGCCCGCTGGGCGGAGACGCCCTGGCCGCGCCCGCCGGACTGCTCCTTGCGGTCGGCCGACGGTGCGGCGTCCGCTGCGTTGGCGTCGTCGTCAGTGGCCTCGTCTTCGGAGGACCCGTCGTCGGAGTCGTCGTCGGCCTCGGCTGCGGCGTCGTCCTTCTCGGCGTCGTCCTTCTCGGCGGCGTCATCGGCAGCGTCGTCGCTCGACCGGGAGGTGACGCCGGTGAGCTCGAGGATCATGTCGATGATGTCGGCCTTGCGGGTGCGCGAGGTGACCTTGCCCCCCAGCGCGCCGGCGATCTTCTGGAGTTCGTCGCGGTCCTTGCGTTCGAGCGTCTCGCGCTCGAGGGCATTGGCGTCCACGCTCATGCGGTGTTCTTCTCTCGTTCAGTTCGGTCGATGGGAGGTGTCGATTGGCGCTCGGTCCCACGGCCGGCGCGTCCCCTGTGCTCCGTGTTCCGGCGGATCCGGACACGGCACGACGCGCACCGCTTCGTCTCGAACGCCGTCTCGACGAGAGCGACCGCCGGGTACCCAGTGGGTGGACCGACAACTGCGCCGTGGAACCGTCCAGATCGTGCGATGCACGTCGTGCGGTTCGCCCGGAACGATAGCCGTGCAGCTCCGAGGACTCCAACATCCCCTTGTCTGCACTCCTCTGCTACTTGTATTGTTCTTGTCATGTCCGATCGAAGCGAGCCGCAGTCCTCCGCCGACACCTGGCAACCCGATCGCTACGAGCGCTTCCGCAACGACCGCGAGCGGCCGGTGCACGACCTGCTCGCCCTCGTCGAACCCAGCCCCGGCGCGCACGTGCTCGACCTCGGCTGCGGCACCGGCCGCTCCACCCCCATGGTCCACGACCGCGTCGGCGCCGCCACCACGGTGGGCGTGGACTCGTCGGCGAAGATGCTGGCCGAGTCCGACCCCTTCGCCCGCGCCGAGGTCACCTTCGTCCAGGCCGACCTCGGCGACCTCGACCAGCCCTGGTGGACCGACGTCGACGTCGTGTTCTCGAACGCGGCGTTCCAGTGGGTGCCCGACCACCTCGGCCTGCTGCCCCGCATCGTCGACCGCCTCGCCCCCGGCGGCCAGTTCGCGTTCCAGGTGCCGTCGAACTACGACCATCCCAGTCACGTCGTCGCCGACGAGGTCGGTCGCGAGTTCGGGCTCGAGCCGCTCGACCGGACCGCCGGCGTCGCCTCCCCCGCCGGCTACGCCGAGCTGCTCTGGACCGCCGGCCTCCGCGAGATCGACGCGACCCTGCGCATCTACGGCATGGAGATGGAGCGCACCGACGACGTCATCGCCTGGGTCTCCGGCACGCTGCTCACCAGCTTCGAGCGGCGCCTGTCGGCCGACGACTTCGCCGCGTTCCGCGACGAGTACCGCCGGCGCCTGCTCACCACGCTGGGCGACCCCGCCGGCGATCAGCCGTACTACTACGCGTTCCCCCGCATCCTCGTGCACGGCCGCCGCCCCGCCTGACCCCCACCGATTCTCCTACTGGATCACCGTCGGCTTCCGACGTCGATTCCCTGCGATTTTCCCAGGAGGGCCAGCCCGTCGGCGATGAACGCCAGCGCCCGGTCGCGCTGGGCGTCGCCGGCGCCGGCGGAACGGATCTCGTCGTAGCCGAGCGTCGCACCGAACGACGCGTTCCAGTAGCCCGGGTCGCCGGGGCGGTCGGCGGTCCACGGGCCGACGTAGAGGTATGGCGTCGCCGTCGGCGAGTCGGCCGGGCCGGGGTCACCGGGCGAGAAGCCCACGTTCACCCGCTGCCCCTCACCGGGGCCGTACGCGAGGTCGATGGCGAGGTCGAAGTGCTCGGGCCAGAGCTGCGCCGTGGTCGGTGACGCGTCGGGGTGGGCGGCGCGCACGTCGTCGAGCACCGCCGTCGCCAGCCCGAACCAGTCGCCCAGCGCCAGCACCGACGCTTCGTCGACCGGGAGGTCCTCGTCGGGGTCGCCGGGATCGACGACGTCGTGCATGCCGTGGTCGAACGCCGGGTCGAACTCGATGCCGACGTGCTCGGCCGCGGCCCGGACGCAGGACAGCGGCGCGACCCGTCGATCGCCGGCGCACTCGTGCACGAGCTCCACCCCCTGCACCCTGACCCGCTCGTCGTCGCCGTACACGGGCGTGCCGAATCCGCCGGGCGTCCAGCACAGGCCGAACCGGCCGGTCGCCTCACGGCGCGGTCGATAGACCACGTGCATCGCGAGGCGGTGCAGTGCGTTGCGGGTGGCGATGAAGCTCGGCGGCAGTGGGGCCAGCGCGTGTGACGCCGACCAGGGTGCCGGGTCGTCTGGGTGTCCGGACATGGGCGCTCCTCGTTCAGATGTCCTGGTCAGACATCACGGTTGCTGGCGGCCACGGCGACCATCGCCGGCGTGCCCTCGACGGCGAACGCCGCCTCGAGCGCCGGACGCAGATCGGCGGCGGTCTCGACCCGGAAGCCCTTGCCGCCGCAGTTGCGGGCGTAGGCGGCGAAGTCGGGGTTGGTGAGGTCGGTCTTCCACACGGGACGGATCCCGCCGCGCTGCTCTCGGCTGATCTTGGCCAGCTCGGAGTTGTCGAGCACGACGTGCACGATGTCCATGTCGTTGTTGACCGCGGTGGTGAACTCGGCGAGGTACTGGCCGAGCCCGCCGTCGCCGGAGATCGACACGACCCGCCGCTTCGGTCCGCCGGCCATGACCTGGCGCTGGATCGCGACCCACGCACCGATGGCGGCCGGCAGCGCGAACCCGATGGAGCCGAGATAGCCGGACATGAGCACGTCCTGTCGGCCGCGGCACTCGAAGAAGTGGCCGAAGGAGTACGTGTT
This sequence comes from Acidimicrobiales bacterium, assembly GCA_041618235.1. Lineage (GTDB taxonomy): Bacteria > Actinomycetota > Acidimicrobiia > Acidimicrobiales > Salinilacustritrichaceae > Salinilacustrithrix. Next base: position 1,050 of record JBFJNI010000078.1, on the reverse strand, counting down.
GTTGCCGACGTCGACGGCGATGACCGCGTCGTCGGGCACGACGTCCTGCAACGCGCCCATCACCAGCGCGGGATGCAGGCGGCCCTTGTCGTCCGACAGCTGCGCCCGCCGGCGCTTCTCGGCCCGGTACCGCTCCCACCGCTCGGCCAGCACCTGGCGACGCTCGGGGTGCGACTGCGGTTCGAGCGCGGCGTCGAGCAGCTCGAGCGTGCGCCCGATCTCGCCCCACAGCGGCACGTCGACCGGATGGAACTTGCCCAGCATCATGCGGTCGAAGTCGACCTGCACGGTCTCGATCCACTTCGGGATCGAGGTGTGGTTCGAGAAGCTCGCGCCGAGCACCAGCAGGGCATCGGACTCGTTGAGCGTCATCGACGCCGGCGGCACGCCCGACCGGCCGAGCGTCCCACCGGCCAGCGGATGGTCGTCGGGCACGGTGCCCTTGGCCTTGAACGTGGTGACGATGACGGCGTCGAGCTTCTCGGCCAGCGCGATCACGTCGTCGCGGTAGGGCCGGGCCCCGTTGCCGACGACGATGGCCGGCTTCTCGGCTCGGGCGAGGACCTCGACGGCGCGGGCGAGGTGGTCCTCGGGTGGGGCGATGCGCGCGGCGGCGAGGCGGCCGGCGACGGGTTGGTCTTCGGGTTCGTCGAGGGGCGGGAGATCCTGGACGTCGTCGGGGAAGATCAGCGTCGAGACGTCGCGGCCGACGATGGCGTGCTTCATCGCCAGCGCGGCCAGCTCCTTGGCGTTGGCCGGCACCAGCATCGTCTTCTCGTACTGGCTGACGGCCTCGAACGCGGCGGCGGTGTCGATCTCCTGGAACGCGCCCGGGCCCAGCACCTGCGACTGGACCTGGCCCATCAGCGCCAGCAGCGGCACCCGGTCGACCTTGGCGTCCCACATACCGGTGTAGAGGTTGGTGGCACCGGGACCGGCGATCGAGAAGCACGCAGCCGGCCGACCGGTGAGCTTGCCGTAGGCGCTGGCGGCGAACGCTGCGGCACCCTCGTGACGGATGCCGATGTAGGTGAGCCGGCCGGCCTCCTC
>JBFJNI010000077.1:0-18005 GCA_041618235.1 Acidimicrobiales bacterium | reverse complement strand
TCAAGCGGGCCTTCGAGCGGGACAAGAAGGACCTCCGCGAGATGCACATCCCGCTGCGCATCGAGCCGGTGCCGGGTCGCATGCCCGCCGAGGACGGCTACCGGATCGACCAGGACGAGTACGGCCTGCCCGACCCGGGCCTCGATGCCGACGAGCTCGCCGCGCTCCACCTCGCCGCCAACGCCGTGCGGCTCGACGGCACCAACGCCACGTCGGGGCTGCGCAAGCTGGGTGGAACGGTCGGACCCGACGCTGCGCCGGCGAGCATCGCCGTGCTGCCGTCTTCGCCTCACCTGTCGCTCGCGTTCGAGGCCGTCGGTCAGCGCCGGACGCTGCGGTTCCGGTATCGAGGCGAACAGCGGGAGGTCGATCCGTTCCGCCTGCACCACGAGAAGGGACGCTGGTACCTCCAGGCCCACGATCACTCGAAGGACGACAGCCGGTCGTTCCGCCTCGACCGGATCGAGGGCGACGTCGACGTCGGCGAGCCCGACTCGATCACCGTCGACGTCGACCCCGCCACCCGCCCGCTCCGGCTCGACGCGTGGGCGCTGGGCGACGACGAGCCCATCACGGCGCGGGTGCGCGTCCGGTCGCCGCAGGCCACGATCGCGGCCCGGTCGGTCGGCGAGCACGTGCCGGTCGTGTGGCAAGACGACGGCAGCGTGGTCCTCGAGCTGGCCGTTCGCCGCCGCGACGGCTTCCGCAGCTTCGTGCTCGGCTTCCTCGACGACGCCGAGATCCTCGAACCCGACGAGCTGCGAGACGACCTGGTCGCCTGGCTCCGGGACATCGCCGAGGCGGTGGAGCACTGATGGCCCGCCCCAGCGCCACCGATCGCCTCGGCCGCATCCTCGCCATGGTTCCGTGGATCGCCAGTCAGGAGGTCGCGTCGGTCGACGACGTGTGCCAGCGCTTCGGCATCGACCGCGAGCAGCTCATCGCCGATCTCGACGTGGTCTTCGTCGTCGGGCTGTACCCGTACACGCCCGACAACCTCATCGAGGTCGACATCGACGACGACCACGTCTCGATCAGCTACACGAACTTCTTCGAGCGCCCGTTGCGCCTGACCCGGGACGAGGGCCTGGCCCTCCTCGCCGCCGGGCTCACCGCGCGGGGGCAGCCCGGCCACGACCCCGAGGGGGCGCTCGAACGGGGCCTGGCCAAGCTGGCCGCCGCGCTCGGCATCGATCTGGACGACGACCTGGGCATCGTCGTCGGCGCCCAGGCGGGGGCGTTCCATGCCGCCATCGAGCAGGCGATCGCCGACCACGAGGTCCTGCGCATCGGGTACTACAGCCACGCACGCAACGAGCAGACCGAACGCGAGATCGAACCACACCGGCTCTTCAGCGCCGACGGCGCCTCGTACGCCGACGCCTACTGCCGCTCGTCGGAGGACACCCGTCTGTTCCGGCTCGACCGCATCACGACACTCGAGCCCACGGGCGAGCACTTCACCGCCCCCGGGGTCGCCGGGGTCGCCGAGGCCGACGAGCGCTCCTTCCTGGCCGGTGCCGATCTACCACGTGTCGTCCTCGAGCTACCCGCCGGCGCCGACTGGGTCATCGAGCAGCATCCGGTGGAGGACGTGGTCGACCTGGGCGAAGGGCGCCACCGGGTCACCCTCGTGGTCAGCGCTCGCCCGTGGCTCGAGCGACTCCTGCTCCGGATCGGACCCGGCGCCCGAGTCGTCGAGGCCCCCGACGATCTGCAGGGCGTGGCCGCCGGTGCGGCCCGGCGACTGCTCGCCCACCACACCTCGAGCTGACCCCGTCGACCGGGTCCGCTGCTGCGTCGTGTGCGAGGTCAGCTTGTACGCTCGCTCGGAGTGACCGACGCGACCGACATCGACTCCAGCGCGGGCGGCGCCGAAGAACCAGACACCGGGATGTCCCGGTCCACGAAGTCCGCCATCGAGTGGGTGGCCGTCATCGTGGGGGCCCTCGTGGTCGCGCTCGTCGTCAAGACCTTCCTGATCCAGGCCTTCTACATCCCGTCCGAGTCGATGGTGCCGACGCTGGAGATCGGCGATCGCGTGCTGGTCAACAAGCTCAGCTACGAGTTCGGCGACGTGCAGCACGGCGATGTGGTGGTCTTCGCCCGCCCCGGTGGCGCCGGCCCCGACGGCATCGAGGACCTCATCAAGCGGGTCATCGCGCTGCCCGGTGACACGGTCGAGGGTCGCGACAACGTCGTCTACCTCAACGGAGACGCCCTCGTGGAGGACTACCTCCCCGACGGGACCGTGACGTCGACCTTCGGCCCCGAGACGGTCCCCGAGGGACACGTCTGGCTCATGGGCGACAACCGCACCGCATCGGACGACTCCCGGCGCTTCAAGTTCGTGCCCGAGGACGACATCGTCGGCAAGGCGTTCGTCATCATCTGGCCGTTCTCCGACGTCGGCCGGCTCTGACCCGGCGAGTCAGGCCCGCCATTCCGCCCGTCCGTCTCGGACGGCCGTCGAACTGACGTGATGCAGGTCCAGGTCGACCTCCAGGACGTGTGCGCCGTCGATCGACGGCACCTCGATCCCGCCTCGGGGTGCGATGGCCAGACGGGGGAGTCGAGCGAGGGCTGCATCACGAGCCGTCGCCGACCCGTCGTAGAAGCGCACGTCGACGAGCTGGTGCCACTTGTCGGCGCCGATGACCAGGACGTCGTAGCCGTCGGCGATGTCCGCCAGCAGCTGGGAGTCGGTGAGGTGTGCCCCGAGCCACGGGCGGTCGGCGACCGCGTGCCGTCGGATCGCGTCGATGCGCTCGTGGGCCGGCGTCTGAGCGACCGCTTCCTTCGCGAGCGGGACCTCGGAGATGACGAGGTCCACGCGGACGACGGCGAGCTGCTCGACGACCGCGTCGGCCACGCCGAGGTGGGCGACCGTCAGCGGGTCGAAGGAGCCGGGGAACACGGCGCGACGAGCCACGGGGCGAGGCTACGGTGTGCAGCCGCTCCCGTCTCGACCCGGCCGGCCGGAGCGATCGTGCGCACGTTCGGTAGGCCCCGATGACGACGCAACCGGTGCCGGAGTCCCGGAAGGTCCCTGTCGTGCCCCACGCCGAGCTGTCCCTCGAGCAGACCCATCTGGACCAGGCCCGCGCTGCGCTGGCCGCCATGGCGACGCGCACCGCACAGGCCCTCGCCGACACCACCGCCGCGGCCACCGAGGCCGACTCGGAGGTCGCGGCCTGGCATCTGCGGACGCGTCTCGAGTCGTTGGCATCTCGCGACGACGCCCCGGCATTCGGTCGAATCGACGAAGGCAGTGACCGTTGGTACGTGGGCCGGCGTCACATCGAGGACGACCATGGCGATCCGCTGGTGGTCGACTGGCGGGCGCCCGTGTCGATCCCGTTCTACCGCGCCACGGTGCACGACCCGCTCGGCCTCGATCGACGTCGTCGCTTCAGCGTCGAGGGCCCGGTCCTGATCGACATCCTCGAGGAGGACTTCAACGACCCCGACGGTGGGGGACTGATCGGCGGCGTGCCCGATCCGCTGCTCGCCGAGCTCGAGCGTGAGCGCACCGGCGCGATGCGCGACATCGTGGCCACCATCGCAGCCGAGCAGGATCAGGTGATCCGTGCGCCACTCGAGCGACTGCTGGTCGTGCAGGGTGGTCCCGGCACCGGGAAGACGGCAGTGGCGCTCCACCGCGCGGCCTACCTGCTCTTCGAGCACCGCATGGAGCTGATGGAGACCGGTGTCCTGGTCATCGGACCCAACCCGGTGTTCCTCCGCTACGTCGCCGACGTGCTCCCCAGCCTCGGCGAGACCGCTGTTCGCCAGACCACCATCGAGGGCCTGCGGCCGCCGTCGATCCGCTTGGGCGACGACGACGCGCCCGAGGTCGCCCGACTGAAGGGCGACGTGCGCTTGGCCGGCGTGGTCACCGCCGCGCTCCGGAGCAGCATCCGTCTTCCCACCGAGGCGATCGTCGTCCACACCGCGAGGGGCACGGTGCGCCTCGCTCCCGACCAGGTCGAACGCTCGGCCGCTGCGGTCCTCGACCGCGATGCACCGCACGCGATCGGCAGGGAGGCGCTCCGCAACCAGCTGCTGCACCTGGCGTACGAGAGCCACGAACGTGTGGCCGAGGTGCCCGCCCACAAGGCCGACTACATCGCCGCCGCACGCGCCGACGCCGGGTTCCGGAAGGCGATCGACCGGATCTGGCCGACGCCGTCGGCCGCGACCCTCGTACAGCGCCTCCTGGGCAGCGCAACCGCGCTCCGGCGTGCGTGCGACGGGATCCTCGACGCCGACGAGCGCGCACTGCTGGCCCGTTCCGTGGCGAGGCGCATCGGCGACGAGCGGTGGTCAGGGGCGGAGATCGCGCTGCTCGACGAAGCCGAGGCACAGATCAACGGCGTCCGCGCGACCTACGGCCACATCGTGGTCGACGAGGCCCAGGACCTGTCGGCCATGGCGATGCGGATGGTCGGCCGCCGAGCTGCCGGCGGTTCGATGACCATCGTCGGCGACCTCGCGCAGGGAACACGTCCCTGGGCGCAGCGGTCGTGGGACCACGTCGTCGACGCGCTCGCCGGCGACGCGCCCGTCGAACGAGCCGAGCTCACCGTGGGCTACCGCACCCCGGCGCCGATCCTCGACCTGGCCAACCGGTTGCTGCCGGTCGCGGCGCCCGACGTGACCCCGGCCCGCTCGATCCGCCAGACCGGTGAAGCACCGCACTTCGATCTCGTGGCCGACCGAGCAGATGCCGGGCCGTGTGTGGCCGGGCACGCGAGTGCTGCGGCAGACGAACGGGGCACCGTCGCCGTCGTCGCGGTGGCGGCCCGTCACGACGCGCTCGGTGCGGCCTTGACCGCCGTCGGGCTCGACTGGGGGAGCGGTGTCGCCGGCCTGGGCGGGGTCGCGCTCGTCACGCCGCTGGTGGCCAAAGGCCTCGAGTTCGACGTGGTCATCGTGGTCGAACCGGCCGAGATCGTCGCCGCCGAACCGGCGGGGCACCGGGCGCTGTTCGTCGCCCTGACCCGGGCGACGCGGCGACTCGTGGTCGTCCACGCCGAGCCGCTCCCGTCGCTGCTCGCTCAGACGTAGGGCGCCAGCGCGTCGGTCATCCGGTCGACGTGATCGGAGAAGACGCCGTCGACTCCCTTGGCGAGGAGTTGGTCCAGCACCCGGGGGAGCTGCGCGTCCCAGCCGAAGCACTCGAGTCCGAAGCGATGGAAGAGAGTGGTCAGTCCGGCCGACCAGTCGGACTCGTGGAGGTTGACGCAATCGATCCCGGCGTTGCGCAGCTGCATCGCCCGCCGCTCGGGCCCGTCCTTGATCCGGGTGAGGCGCGTGGAGTCGACCAGCGAGATCGCCTCGGAACGCGCCCGCCACGTGGCGACGAGCTCCCAGTCGTGATGACACAGCCAGAGCTGTTGGTCAGCCCCGGCCTCCTCGGCAGCCCGCACGGTGGCGTCGAAGGCCGCAGGGTCCTTCACGTCGAGCGAGAGCGGGAGCGCGGTGCCGACGTGCTCGTACAGCTCGGCCAGCGTGGGGATGTGGTCGGGGAGCTCGTCGCGGCGCAGATCGGCGATCCGCCGCCGTCTGACCCGGCCGACGATGCCGTCGTGGTCGAGGACGGCGTGCCCGTCGGCGGTGATCCACACATCGCTCTCGAGTCCACTGGCGCCGAGTCGGACGGCGAGCGCGAACGCCTCGAGCGTGTTCTCGGGAGCGTGGGCCCGGGCGCCACGGTGAGCGAACCCGATCGGTGGGCGGCGCATCGACGGGTGACGGGCCATCCGGAGATCCTGGCAAACCCAGAGGAAATCGTCAGAATCGCTCAAGCGGTGGCGGCCCCCTGCCGATGAAACCCCCGGAGAGAGGGATCTGGGAGGATCGATGGCAACACGGATCAGGGCGAGTTGTGCCGACTGCGGCGACGTCGAACTTCGCGTCGGCGACGTCCAGGTGCGGGTCTGCGCCGACGACAACGCCGGCAGCTACGTGTTCCGCTGCCCGAGCTGCGACATGGCGGTCGTGAAGGACGCCGAGCCCCGTGTCGTCGACCTGTTGGTCGCGTCGGGCGTCGAGGTCACCACCTGGGCGCTCCCCGCCGAGCTGTGCGAGCGCAAGTCGGGTCCGGCATTCACCCACGACGACCTCCTCGACTTCCACGAGGCACTCCAGGACGACGCCTGGCTCGAGCAGTTGCTCGATCCGACGTCCGACGGCAGCGCCGACAGCGCCTTCGACGCCGGCTGAGCCCGGTGCACATCGCGATGGTCATGGCGGCGCTGACCGCCACCGCCGCCTCGGTCCAGTATCTGCGTGCCCACGACGTGAGCGGGGCGCTCCGCGCCGAGCTCCACCGTGTCGGCGACGCCCAACAACTCGTACTGGACACCCGGCGCGCCGACGCCGAGCGACGGGCCGGGCGAACCGGAGCCTGATCCGGTCGCCGATACACTCGCCACCATGTTCAACGTCGGTGGCATGGAGCTGCTCGTGATCGCCATCGTGGCGCTCGTCGTCCTCGGCCCCGACAAGCTCCCGGGCGCCATTCGTCAGGTCGGCCAGGTCACCGGCGAGTTGCGACGCATCTCCAAGGGCTTCCAGACCGACCTGAAGGGCGCCCTCGAAGAGACCGAGCGCCAGGCCGAACTCGAGCACCAAGCGCAGAAGCAGGCGGCGGCGGCCGCTCCGCCCCCGTCGACTCCCGATCCCGGCGCCGCGCGTGCCGCGGCCCAGGCCGAGCTCGCCGCCGCCGAGGGCGCGCGCGAACGGGCCGAGGCCGAGGCCGCAACGTCGGACACGTCATCCGCACCGGTCTCCGGCGCCGAACGCCAGAGCATGACCACCGACCCGGGTACCGAGCCGCTCTCCGGTGGCAGCGACGCCACGCCCACGGCATCCTGACCGGGTGAGCGACACCGACACCGAGGGGCGCATGTCGCTCCTCGAGCACCTCTCCGAGCTGCGCGACCGCATCGTCAAGGTCGCGGTCGCCGTCGCCGTCGGCGCCGTGGTCGCGTGGTTCCTCTATCCGCAGATCTTCGACATCCTGCTGGACCCCTACTGCGATCTGCAGGGCGCCTCGGTCGATGACTGCACGCTGCTCCAGACCGAGCCGCTCGAGGGCTTCTCGGTCCGCCTCAAGGTGGCCGGCTACGGGGGCATCGCACTGGCCATGCCGGTGCTGCTGTGGCAGGTCTGGCGCTTCATCACCCCGGGGCTCTACAAGCACGAGAAGAAGTACGCCATCCCGTTCGTCATCTCGGCGCTGCTCCTGTTCGTCCTGGGCGCCGGCCTCGCCTTCTACACCCTGCCCAAGGCGCTCGAGTTCCTCACCACCATCGGCGGCGAGGGCATCGAAGAACGCTTCCGTCCCGCCCCGTACTTCCAGCTCATCACCTACATGATGCTGGCCTTCGGGGTGGGCTTCGAGTTCCCCATCGTGTTGATCTTCCTCCAGCTCGCGGGTGTCGTCAGCGCGCAGAACCTGCGTCAGGTACGGCGCTACGCCATCGTCGGCATCGTGATCCTGGTGGCGGTCATCACGCCCTCCGGCGACCCGTACAGCCTGGCCATCCTGTCGATCCCGATGTACCTCTTCTACGAACTGTCCATCCTGATCGGCTTGCTGCTGACCCGGAAGAAGCGAAGAGAAGCACCGACTTCCGCCTGATGTCTGCAACGCCCGCTTCCCACACCGCGGCCTTGCTCGACTCCTACGGCTTCGACCTCGACGGCTTCCAGCGCAGCGCCACCGATGCTCTCGACGCCGGCCGCTCGGTGCTCGTGTCGGCGCCGACCGGCGCCGGCAAGACGGTGGTGGCCGAATACGCCGTGGCGGACGCGCTCGACCGCGGACTGCGCGCCTTCTACACGACCCCGATCAAGGCGCTGTCGAACCAGAAGTACGGCGATCTCCGCGCCCGCCACGGCGCCGGCAACGTCGGGCTCCTGACCGGCGACAACTCCATCGACGGCGATGCGCCGGTGGTGGTCATGACCACCGAGGTCCTGCGGAACATGATCTACGCGGGCCGGTCGCTCGACGACCTGGCCGTCGTGGTCCTCGACGAGGTGCACTACCTCCAGGACAGCTTCCGCGGGCCGGTGTGGGAAGAGGTCATCGTCCATCTGCCCGAGCACGTGCAGCTGGTGTGCCTGTCGGCCACGGTCTCCAACGCACACGACATCGGAGACTGGCTCGGCACCGTCCGCGGACCCACCGACGTCGTCATCGAGGAGCACCGGCCCGTCGAGCTCGCGAACACCTACCTCGTCGGCGACAAGTCGAGCGACCGGCTCCACCTCGTCGACACCCTCATCGCCGGGCGGCCCAACCCTGAGGGCAACCGGTTCGACGTCGAGTCCGACCGCACGCGCGACCGCACCCGAAAGGGCGGACGAGGTGGTGGTCGACCACGCCGACGGTGGTACACCCCCAACCGCCTCGACGTGCTCGACGTGCTCGAGGCCGACCGGCTCCTCCCCGCCATCGTGTTCATCTTCAGCCGCGCCGGGTGCGACGACGCCGTACGCGCGTGCCTCGATGCCGGGGTCCGGTTGACGACGCCCGAGGAGCGCGGCGAGATCCGGCGCATCGCCGAGGAGCACCTGACGTCGCTCACCGCCGCCGATCTCGAGGCGCTCAAGGCCGACCGCTGGCTCGCGGGACTCGAGGCCGGCATCGCTGCCCACCACGCCGGACACGTCCCGCCGTTCAAGGAGGCGGTCGAGGCCTGCTTCTCGGCGGGACTCGCGAAGGTGGTGTTCGCCACCGAGACGTTGGCGTTGGGGGTCAACATGCCGGCCCGTGCGGTGGTCATCGAGAAGATGACCAAGTTCAACGGTGAACGACGCGAGTTCCTCACGCCGGCGCAGTACACCCAGCTCACCGGTCGCGCCGGGCGACGGGGGATCGACGACCACGGCACGGCCATCGTGCTGTGGTCGCCGTTCATCTCGTTCGGTCAGATCGCCGGACTGGCCGGGAGCCGGAGCTTCGTCCTGCGCTCGGCGTTCCGACCCACGTACAACATGGCCGCCAACCTCGTGCGGCGCCACGAGCACGACGACGCCCGCCGGCTGCTCAACCAGTCGTTGGCCCAGTACCAGGCCGACAAGGCGGTGGTCGTCCTCGAACGCCGGCTCCGCGGTCGCCGGCAGGCCCTCGAGGCCGCCGAGGAGGCCAGCAGGTGCGACCTCGGCGACGTCGCCGAGCTGCGCGAGCTCGTCCATGCCAGCGCGCCCCGCCGCGTCCGCCGTCAGCAGGTCGAGCAGGCGCTGTCGTCCCTGCGCCCGGGCGATGTGGTCGCCACGGCCGACCAGCCCCGCGTGGCGGTGCTGTCGGTGGCATTCCGCAAGGGCGGCGCCATCCGGGCCAAGGTCGTGACGCCCGACCGCCACGTCCACGTCGTGGGCATCGGCGACTTCGACTTCCCGCCCCGCCGGATGGCCACGGTCGACCTCCCGGTTCCGTACCTGCCCGAGGACAGCGACTTCCGCCGGGAGGTTGCCGCCCGGCTGGCCGCCACCATCGACGTCACGCCGGCCCGGGGCCGGGGGCATGCCGACGAGGTCGACCATCCCGTGGCGTCGTGTCCCGACGTCGACGCCCACCTCCGGGCGTTCGACCGCGCCGGCCGCCTCCGACGCGAGGTCGGCGAGCTCACGAACCGGATCGAGAACCAGACCGGCACCATCGGCCTCCAGTTCGAGCAGGTCCTGACGCTGCTCGACGACTGGGGCTACGTCGACGGATGGTCGCTCACCGGACGCGGCGAGCTGCTGGCCGGCGTCTATCACGAGGTCGACCTCGTCGTGGCCGAGGCCATCGCCAGCGGGTGCTTCGACGACCTCGACGCCCCCGAGCTGGCCGCGGTCGCGTCGGTCCTGGTCTACGAGCACCGAGCCCCCGGCCCGGCGCCCACTCCGGACTTCCCGTCGCGCCGTGTCCGCGACCGCGCCGACGTCATCGAGCAGCTGGCACGACGGCTCCAGCTCGACGAGCAGGCGGCCGGACTCCCCATGTCGCGCGGCACCGATCCGGGCTTCTGCCGGCTGGCCCACGAGTGGTGCGCCGGCTCCGGTCTGGCGGCGCTCCTCGACCTCGGCGAGCTCGACCTCACCGGCGGCGACTTCGTCCGCACCATCCGCCAGCTGGTCGACCTCGTCCGCCAGATCGGCCAGCTCGCGCCCGACGCGCACACCCGTGCCACCGCTCGGCGGGCCACCGGCGCGCTGGAGCGGGGCGTGGTGTCGGCGTCCGCCGCACTCGCCAGCGCCGACGATGGTGACGACGACGTCTTCGACGACGATCCGGCCGAGGACGCCGACGCATGACCATCGCCAAGGGCGAGCCCTGGGGGACGTCGGGCGCCCTCCCGACCGACGGCGTGATCGTCCGCACCGACGCCGAGGCCCGAGCGGTCGTCACCGCGGCTCGATCAGCGAAGGAGTCGTTCCCTCCATTGGGGTTGCTCGGCGGCGACCTGGCCCGCACCTGTGGCGCCACCGGCGACGAGTCCCGACTCCGCAGCGCCGACGCGCAGACGTTGCCGGTCGATCTCGGCGAGGTGCTCATCGACGGCTCGCTCCATCTCTTCGTCGCCCACCTCGTGGCTCGGCGGTCGTGGTGGTGGGGCCCCGTCGTCGTAGCGATGAATGCCCAGTTCCTCGGCTCGTGGGACGTTGCGCCCCGCTCGCACCCCAACGACGGCCGCCTCGACCTGCTCGAAGCCGATCTGTCACTTGCTGACCGTTGGAAGGCACGGAGCCGCTTGCCCACGGGCACCCACGTGCCCCACCCGGGCATCTCCGAGCGCCGCGTCAAGGCCGTGCAGCTCGACCTGCCGGCCGGCACCAAGGTCTGGCTCGACGGCGAGTGCGTCGGAGCGGCGCACGTGTTGTCGATCCGCACCGTCCCCGACGCCCTCTCGGTCGTCGTCTGACGCTCGGACACCGTGAATCCGGATATTTCGTGGCTTTCCCCGCCGGAGGCTGAGTCATCCACGAAATATCCGGTGTGGTTCACTCGGTCCGTATGGACGCATGGATCCTCGACGAGTCGCCCGGCAGCTACCGCTTCGGGGCGATCGACACCCCCGAGCCCGGCCCGGGCGAGGTGCGTGTCCGGCCGGTGACGTCGGCGCTGAACCACATGGATCTGTGGCTCACCCGGGGCCTCCCCAAGCCGGCGCTGCCGCACGTTCCGGGGTGTGATGTCGCCGGCGTGATCGACGCCGTCGGCGACGGTGCCCACATCGACGTCGGCACCGAGGTCGTCGTGAATCCAGCCGTCGCCCCGCTCGAGGCGATCATCCGCCTCGGCAACGACTCACCGCTCGGGCGTGGATTCCAGATCCTGGGCGAGCAGCGCTGGGGCGGTCACGGCGACGGCGTCGTCGTCCCGGCCTGGAACGTCGTCCCCAAGCCCGCGGATCGGTCGTGGGAGGAGTGCGCGGCCTTCCCCCTGGCAACGCTCACCGCGTATCGGATGCTGCGCCGGGCGCGGCTCGTGGCGGGGGAGACCGTGCTGGTGGTCGGCATCGGCGGTGGCGTGTCGATGGCGGCGCTGGCGCTGGCGAAGGCGATGGGTGCCGAGGTGTACGTCACCAGCCGCGATCGGGCCAAGGTCGACCAGGCCATCGCCCTGGGTGCCACCGAGGGCTTCGACTCCGGCGACGACTCCTGGCCGATCAAGGCCGACGTCGTGGTCGAGTCGGTCGGCCCCGCGACCTGGGACGCATCGGTCAAGTCGTTGGTCCCGGGCGGCCGGCTAGTGGTCTGCGGCGGGACCTCGGGTCAGAAGGTCGAGGTCGACCTGCCCAAGCTGTTCTTCAAGCAGATCGAGATCATCGGCTCGACCATGGGCTCCTACGAGGAGTTCGACGACGTGGTCCGACTGGTCGGCCAAGGGCTGCCCATCGCGGTCGACGAGGTCTTCGATCGCGCCGACTATCCGAAGGCGCTCGAGCGGCTGCGGTCGGGCGACCAGCTCGGCAAGGTCGTCCTGCGCCATCCCGCCGACTGACCGACGGGCGCGGTCAGCCGAGCCGTTCCCGGGCGGTGACGAGGTCGCCCTGGTAGGCCAGCCAGTTCAGGTGGGGGCGGAAGCCCATCGCGACGTTGATGTCGAGCATCCACGGGTTCGACTCGGCGTTGTGCGTCTCGATGACCTCGATCTCGGGTCGGTGCTCGAGCACGAACCGGAGGTTCTCGGCCTTGATCCAGCGGCCCAGCCCGTGCCCTCGGTGGGGACGACCGACGCCGGTGTCGCCCTGCCACGCCAGCGTCCGACGGTGCTCGTTGACGTGGAGCTCGGAGATCGCGGCGCCCGAGCCGTCGGGTGCGTACGCCAGCGTGCGATAGGTCGTGAGCCCGCGCCGGCGTCGAGCCTCGTCGGTGGATCGGATGTAGGCCTCGTCCTCGATCGGAGGCGTCCACTCCATGTCGTCGATGGGGGCGTCGGCCATGGCGGCTTGGGCGTCGACGAGTGCGGCCATGTGCTCGTCGGGGACGGCGCCGTGGAACTGGACGATGCGGTAGCCATCGGTGCGCCCGCTGCCCTCGAGCGACCAGGCGGCGACCGCATCGACGTCGAGGTCGGAGATCCGGAGACGGCTGGCTCGCTCCTCGAGACAGAAGGCCAGGCCGAGGCTCTCGGCCCACGCGGCCGCAACCTTCGACATGCCGGCATGTGACGCCGGACGGGGCACGAAGGCCAGGAGCGAGGTCCGGTGGTCGTCGGCGAGCACCTCGAGACCGGTGCGGAGCAGCGCGCCGGCCACGCCTCGGCCGCGGTGCGCCGGCAGGGTGGCGAGCCAGTTCAGCGAGCCGATGTGGCGGTTGTCGTCGCTGAGTTCGAACTCGACATCCATCTCACCCGCCGGCTCACCGTCGACCAGCGCGACGAAACCGCGGTGATAGCCGCGGATCGAGCGGTCGAGCAGCTCGCCCATCACCTCGGCCGCCGGTGGGTTGGGATCGCCGGGGTTGAGCTCTGCTTCGGTGACCGCCCGCACGGCAGTCAGCGCGTCGATCGTGTCCCGCCGGTCGGCGGTGACTTCCCGCACTTCGATCACCATGGCGGGAGTGTCGCGCCGGCCCCCGCCCGCCGGCCACCGAATTGCCCCCTACGCTGCGGCCATGGACCCCGCTGCCCTCGACTTGGACGCCGTCAAGGCGCGCATGGCCGCCGAGATCGACCGGCGGGCCGACCGCCTGCTCGAGGTCTCGCACGAGATCCACGCCCACCCCGAGCTCAACTTCGAGGAGACCTTCGCCCACGACCTGCTGTGCCAGGTCCTCGACGACGAGGGGATCGAGGTCGAGCGTCACGCGTACGGCCTCGACACGGCTTTCGTGGGGCGTGCGGGGAGCGCGGGCGCCGACATCGGTGTCTGCCTCGAGTACGACGCGTTGCCCGGCATCGGACATGCCTGCGGGCACAACATCATCGCCGCGGCCGGACTGGGTGCAGGTCTGGCGGCTGCGGCGCTCGCCGACGAGTGCGGTGGCCGGGTCTCGATCCTGGGCACGCCGGCCGAGGAGGGTGGTGGCGGCAAGGTGTTCATGATCCGACAGCAGGCATTCGCCGGCATCGACGCGGCGATGATGGTGCACCCCGCCGGCGCCGAGCTGCGCTCGATGAGCACCATCGCCATCCAGCAGTGCCTCGTGACCTACACCGGCGAGTCGGCCCATGCGGCCGCCGCCCCCGAGAAGGGCCGCAACGCGCTCGACGCCGCCGTCCTCGGCTACGTCAACGTCGCTGCGCTCCGCCAGCACATCCTGCCCACCGAGCGGATCCACGGGGTCTTCACCGACGGTGGCGACAAGCCCAACATCGTGCCGTCACGTGCCCAGACCTGCTGGTACGTCCGGTCGCCGTCGGTCGACGGGCTGGCGGTGCTCAAGGGGCGCGTCGAGCGTTGTCTGGAGGCTGGTGCCATGGCCTCCGGATGTGAGCTCGAGATCGAGTGGATCGACCCTGCGTACTCCGACATGGTCGACATCGACGCCATGGTCGACCTGTATGCGGCCAACGCCGCCCGCCTCGGCCGCACCGTGCGAGACCCGGCCGTCGCCGGCGCCGTCGTCGGTTCCACCGACATGGGGAACGTCTCCTACGAGGTGCCGTCGATCCACCCCATCATCCAGGCGGCGGACGACGGCGTGGCCATCCACACCCCCGATTTCGCCCGCTTCGCGGCGGGGGAGCAGGGCGACCGAGCCGTGCTCGACGGGGCCAAGGCGATGGCGTGGACCATCGCCGATCTCTGGCTCGCCCCGGGCGCGCTGGACGCCGCCCGCCACGAGCACCGCGAGCGCACCGCCACCTGAGCCTCGGGAGGGTCGAACGGTGGCTCGGTCCCGGGGCTGGGCCGGACAAACGGTGCGCGCGCTGGGTGGTCACCGCTCCGTGGGGTGCCAGGTCCTACCATCACGCCGTGGCCGTGTACATCGGGGAGGAGTTCACAGACGACGAGCAGGACGTGCTCCGTCGGTACTTCACCAACCTCGACCAACCGGTCTTCGCCCTCGTCAACCTCCCCGAGGTCGTCAAGGGGGCACTGTTCGCCCGGTACTCGCGCTCGCCGAAGTCGTTGCGCCGCCTCTTCCTCGACGAGTTCGTCGGCGACCTCGACATCTCGGGCGACCTCTCCGTCGACGCCACCGTCGGCCTCGAGCGCGCCGAGCAGCTCTACCAGAAGGTCTTCCTCGAATACGGCGACGACTCGGTCGCCCAGCTCGGGGGCGTGCACCTGGCCTGCGAGCAGGCGTCGAACCTGCTGACGAAGATCCTCGAGTGGGGCCGCCTCGCCGCGTACCTCGAGCAGTCGACCCGCTACATCGCGTACGACTCCCGCCTCGGCGGCCGGTACCGCTACTACCGCGACCCCGAGGTGCTCTCGTCGCCGCTCGGGCTGCGATACGTCGGTGAGATGGACCGCCTCTTCGACTCCTACGCCGAGCTCGTGCCGGTGATGCAGGAGTTCTTCCGCGAGCAGTTCCCCAAGCAGCCCGAGGACTCCGATTTCGTCCACCGCCAGGCTCTCAAGGCCAAGGCGCTCGATGCCATCCGCGGGATCCTGCCGGCGGCCTCGCTGTCCAACGTCGGCATCTACGGCACCGGCCAGAGCTACGAGCTCCTCCTGTACCGGATGCGCGCCCATCCGCTGCCCGAGTCCCGTGCCTACGCGGACATGATGCTCAGCGAGCTCCGCAAGGTGATCCCGTCGTTCCTGCGGCGCGTCGATCTGCCCGATCGCGGCGAGGTGTGGCGCGAGTACTTCGGCGAGCGCGAGGCCGCCATGGCCTCCATCAGCGACCGTCTGCTGGGTGCCGCAGAGCCCGACGACGTGCCCGAGGTGACGCTGGTCGACTTCGACCCCGACGCCGAGATCAAGGCCGTGGCCTCGATGCTCTACGCCTACACCGATCTGCCCGAGACCCAGCTCGAGCATCGCGTACGGGCGATGTCGGTCGAGGACCGGCTGGCGGTCATCCGGGCCTACGAAGGCGATCGGAAGAACCGACGCCACAAGCCGGGTCGAGCGCTCGAGCGTCCCACGTACCGCTTCGACGTCCTGGCCGACTACGGGGCGTTCCGCGACCTGCAGCGCCACCGGATGCTCACCCTCGAGTGGCAGAAGCTGACCCCGCGCCACGGGTACGTACGACCCGAGGCCGTCGACGCCGCCGGCCACACCGCCGCGTTCGACGACGCGATGGACCGATCGGCCGCCCTCCACGACGCGCTCGCCGACGACTTCCCCCAGCAGGCCAGCTACGCGGTCTCGCTGGCCTACAAGGTGCGCTTCTACATGCACCTCAACGCCAGAGCCGCCATGCACATGCTCGAACTCCGCTCCGGTCCCCAGGGACACCCGGCCTACCGGCGGGTCGCCCAGCAGATGCACACGCTCATCGCGGAGAAGGCCGGACACCGAGCCATCGCGGAGGGCATGAAGTTCGTGGACCACAGCGAGGAACCCGCCCTCGAGCGACTGGCGTCCGAGCGCCAGGCCGAGGCCCGGCGCAACATCTCCGACCCGGCCTGAACCCCGCGCCTCCTGACCTCGGGCCCTGGGGCTCATGTGGCTGGTGGGGCAGGAGGGCCTTGTGCTTCGCGCTCGCCTTCGGTAGCTTGCGCCACGCATCCGAGCGGGCGGAGACCGCAGGAGGCAATTGAACGTGCGCGCGCCCCTACGCCCGCGAGATCTGATGGCTGTCGCGCTCTTGAGCGTGCTCGCCTTGGCCGCGTCCGGCACCCATGTGGTGCGTTCGGGCGAGACCTTGAGCGAGATCGCGGACCGCGAGGGCACCACGGTCAGAGCGCTCGTCGACGCGAATGGCATCAAGAACCCCAACGTCATCATCGCGGGGCAGTCGCTGACGATCCCCGGCGGGACGTCCCCGTCCGGAAGCTCGGCCTCGTCGTCGAGCTACGTCGTGAAGTCGGGGGACACGCTGGGCGATCTCGCCCACAGGTTCGGCACCACCAGCAAGGCCATCGCGGCCGCCAACGGCATCTCCAACCCGAACCTCATCGTGGTCGGCCGCAAGCTGAACATGCCTGGGGGTGGCACGGCGCCCAGCGGCGGCAGCTCGGCCGCACCCGCCTCGTCGTCCGGCAACGGCCGGCAGCTTCCGGGGCAGTACCACTCGGTCCGATCCGGCGACACCATCGCGGGCATCGCCAGGAAGTACGGCATCTCCCAGGCCGACTTCGTGCGCTGGAACGGCCTGGTCGACGGCAGGCTCTACGCCACGACCCGCATGATGCTGTTCGATCCGGGTCCGCTTCCCGGGGCCTCGTCGAGCTCCGCGGGTCCGCAGAACCACGTGGTCGCCAACGGCGAGACCCTCAGCGAGATCGCCGGTCGCTACGGCTCGACGAGCACGGCGATCATGGCGGCCTCGGGCATCGCCGACGCCAACCGGATCTACGTCGGACAGAAGCTGACGGTCCCGGCCGGCGGCGGCAGCTCGAGCATCCGGTGTCCCGTACCCGGTGCGAGCTTCATCAACGACTGGGGCTTCCCGCGGAGCGGTGGGCGCGCCCATGCCGGTACCGACTTGTTCGCACCTCGCGGTACACCCGTGATCGCGCCGGTCAGCGGCAAGGTCGACATCGCCACCGGCACCATCGGCGGCCACCAGTTCCGCCTCACCGAGGCCGACGGCACCCTCTGGTTCGGCAGCCACATGGACCGCTTCGGCAAGTCCGGGCAGGTGTCGGCGGGCGACGTCATCGGCTACGTCGGCGATTCGGGCAACGCGAGGGGCAGCCGCCCCCACCTGCACTTCGAGGTGCACCCGGGCAGCCGCGCCGTGAACCCGTTCCCCCTCCTGCGCTCGATCTGCTGACCTGGCGGCGCCGCGCGCCGATCCGGAAGATTCGGGCGAAGGGTCCTTGGCATGCTCGCGGGTCGTGACCTACCGTGGCGAGACCCGGGGTGCCATCGGTCACGCTGACCCAACCGCTCGGGCCACACGACGCCGCCGGACCACGAGGGAAGACCGCCATGGACGCCGCCATCTCCCTACGGAACGTCAGCAAGAGCTTCGGGTCCCACACCGTCCTCCGCGATGTCTCCTTCGACATCCCGCGCGGCAAGATCACCGCGGTCATGGGGCCGTCGGGCACGGGCAAGTCCGTCCTGCTCAAGAACGTCATCGGCCTCTTGCGCCCCGACGGCGGCGAGATCTGGGTCGACGGCGAAGAGACCGTCCGTATGGGCGAGAAGGGCCTCTATCGCGTCCGGCGCAAGTTCGGCGTGCTGTTCCAGGACGGCGCGCTCTTCGGTTCGATGAACATGTTCGACAACATCGCCTTCCCGCTTCGTGAGCACACGAAGAAGACCGAGAAGGAGATCCGCGAGATCACCCTGGCCAAGGCCGGTCTCGTGGGGATGCTCGATCACATGAAGAAGTTCCCCGGCGAGGTGTCCGGCGGCATGAAGAAGCGGGCCGGGCTCGCCCGTGCGCTGTCGATGGACCCCGAGATCATCCTCTTCGACGAG
>JBFJNI010000076.1:0-18339 GCA_041618235.1 Acidimicrobiales bacterium | reverse complement strand
TCCCGACGGTCGTTGCTCCTGCGGTGTCGCCGGCGGGAGCCACGGTGGGTGTGGCGACCTCGGCGACCGTCCGGGCGTTCGCTGCTGGGTTCCGTGCGGACCCCGGTGCCGCAGGTTCCGTCGGAACGGCCGTGCGGGCGGTCGTCGCAGCGGCGGCGGTGCCGGTGGCGACAGCAGCGGTGCCGTTGGCTGCGGTGCTGGCGTCCGCCGGGGTGGTGGACGCCAGGCGACCGGAACGTTCGGCTCCTCGGCTGGCCGCAGCCGCGGCCGCAGCCACAGCCTCGACCTCGGAGTCGGCGGCCTCGGACGCCCGCACCTCGGCCTCGACCTGCGGCACGGGTCGGGCCTCATCCTCGGCCCGAGGCGCGGCCACGGCCTGGACCTCGAGGTCGGCCTCGAGCTCGACCGGGACGCCGTCGATCTCACCGGTCTCGTCGTCCGGCTGCACCTCGACGTCAGGCTCCTCGCCGGTGGGCAGGCCCAGGCCGAGCGGCGCGGTGGTCTGCTCGCCCGGGTCGCGGAGCGCCAGGCCGAGCATGCCGGCGAACACGGAGGCATCGTCGGCGCTCGTGGCCGAGGTCGCGGGGGCGACTCGCTCGGGCGCGGTCAGGACGGCCGGGATCATCGCCGGAGCTCCTGGAGGTTGGCGAGGACCTTCGGCACGTAGGCCTGGGTCTCGCGATACGGGGGAATGCCGCCGAACCGGGACACGGCACCAGGGCCGGCGTTGTAGGCGGCGAGCGCGAGCTCGACCGAGCCGAAGCGGGCGAGGTGCCCCTTCAGCAGGCGAGCGGCTCCGTCGATGGCCTGGGCGGGGTCGAACGAGTCGGTGACACCGAGGCCCTTGGCGGTGCCCGGCATGAGCTGCATCAGCCCCTGGGCCCCGGCATGGCTCACGGCTCGCGGGTCGAACCCCGACTCGGCCTTGGCGACGCTGGCGAGGAGGGCGGGATCGACACCGTGGCGGGCGCCGGCGACGGCGAACAGCTCGGCGAAGGGAACGCGGCCCACGCCGGTCGGCGCCTCGAGCACGGCCGTCGGTGCCGTCGGCGATGCAGGGGCGACGCGGGTGATGAAGTCGGGCGTGCGTCCCACGGGGACGAGCTGCACCTTGCCGCCCGTGCGGGGGGCCTCGATCATCATGCCGTTGCCCATGTAGATGGCGATGTGGTCGGCGCCGACGTTGCGGGGGCCCCGGTCCCAGGCGATGAGGTCGCCCGGCTGGGCCTGGTCGAGCGACGCCACCGGGGTGCCGACACGAGCCTGGTCGGCGCTCACGCGCGGGAGTTCGACGCCCACCCGGCGATACACGTGCTGGACGAGGCCGGAGCAGTCGAGGCCCGAGTTCGGATCGGTTCCGCCCCAGACGTAGGGGATGCCCAGGTACTCGTGAGCCATCGTCGCGACCCGTTCGCCGATCGAGCCGGCGCCGGCCGCGGGAGCGCCCAGGGGGCCGACCCCGCCGGCGCCGCTGATGCGGGCCAGGAGCTGGTCGATGGAGGTGCCGCCGTTCGCCCCGCCGGCGCCGAGCATCGAGCCGGTGCTGCTGCCGGTCGTGCCGCCGTACTGGGCCATGATCGAGTCGAAGTCGCCGGCCGTGTCACCTGCGGTGTCGCCTGCGCGAGGAGGCTCGATGCCCAGTCGGGCCTCGATCTGCGCGACGCGGCTCTGGACCGCAGCGATGGCGCCGGGAGCACCCATCAGCTCATCACCGTCGCGATCAGGCGGCGCTCGTCCATCTCGCGGATCTCGGCCCGGCGGCGCTCGGTCTCCTCGTCGACGGCGAGCCGCTCGTCGAGCCGTTCGAGGCCCTTGACGGCCTGCGTGCGTTCGGTGAGGACGATCTGGCGGGCCTCCATCTTGGCCAGCAGCTCCTTGACGTGCAGTCGGGCCCGCTGGATCGTCTGGGCGTGGAGCTCGCGGACCTGGCGGTCGGCGACCGAGGCCGGCACCAGATCGCGCATCTCATCGAGATCTCGGTTGGCGTCGTATCGGTCGCGAGCGTCGGTGAGGCGCATCTCCGCGGCCTGGACCTCGGCACGCGTGGCGGCGAGGTCACCGGCGGCCTGGAGCTCCTGGACGCGTCGGACCCGCAGCACGACGTCGATGCGGTTGCGGTCGGTCATGCCGGTGCCGCCAGGGACTGGTCGGAACGGAGCACGTGGCCGAGCTGCTGCCAGGCGGCGTCGGACGGGCAGATCTCGTCGATGCTCTGGCGCAGGAAGGCGGTGATGGCGGGCTCGAGTCGCACGGCGCGGTCGACGGTGGGGTTGGCGCCGGGCGAGTAGGCGCCGATGTCGATCAGGTCGCGTGCGTCGCGGAGGGCGGCCATGAGGCTGCGCAGCTCGATGGCCAGCTCGCGCTGCTCGGCGGTGGTGACGCTGTTGACGACACGGGAGACCGACTCGAGGACGTCGATGGTGGGGAAGTGGCCGGCGGTCGCCAGCTTGCGGGACAGCACGATGTGGCCGTCCAGGATCGAGCGGGCGGCATCGCCGATGGGGTCCTGCATGTCGTCGCCCTCGACGAGGACGGTGTAGAGGCCCGTGATGGTGCCGCGTTCGCCGCCGCCGGCCCGCTCGAGCAGCCGGGGGAGCAGGGTGAACACCGACGGCGGGTAGCCCCGGGTGGCGGGTGGCTCGCCGGCGGTCAGGCCGACCTCGCGCTGGGCCATGGCGAAGCGGGTCAGGCTGTCCATCATCAGCAGGACGTCCTGGCCCTGGTCGCGGAAGTGCTCGGCGATGCGGGTCGCGGTGAACGCGGCACGGAGCCGGACGAGGGCCGGTTGATCGGAGGTGGCGACGACGACGATCGAGCGGGAGAGGCCCTCGGGCCCGAGGTCGCGCTCGAGGAACTCGCGCACCTCACGGCCGCGCTCACCGATGAGGGCGAGGACGTTCACCTGTGCCGTGGTTCCCCGGGCGATCATGGAGAGCAGGCTCGACTTGCCGACACCCGAGCCGGCGAAGATGCCCATGCGCTGGCCGCGGCCGCAGGGGATGAGGGTGTCGAGGGCACGGACGCCGAGCCCGAGGGGCTCCTCGACGTTCTGGCGTCGCAGGGGGTGCGGCGGCCCCCCGTCGATGTCCACTCGGCTCAACGAGCCGTCGACCGGCAGGCCGTCGAGCGGCTCGCCGAAGCCGTCCAGGACGCGTCCGAGCAGCGCATCGCCCACGAGGACCGATGGCCGGCGACCGGTGGCCCGCACCGGAGTGCCGACCGCGATGCGATCGAGGTGCCCGTGTGGCAGGCACGAGGCGGCGCCGTCGCGGAAGGCGATGACCTCCGCGGGCATGGTCCCGTCCGCGGTGTCGATGAGCACCTCGTCGCCCATGGCGACGTCGATGCCGGCCACCTCGATGTTGAGGCCGATGACCGACCGGACGCGTCCGGTGACCAGCGGGGCGGCGGCGTCGATCGCCTCACGGAGCAGCGACGGAGCGATCACGCGCCGGCCTCCAGGATCTCGCGTGCCCGATCGATGGCGGTGGCGATGCGGGCGTCGACCGTGCGGTCGTCGGTGTGGGCGACGGCGTCGCCGGGGAGGAGCGTCGCGTCGGGTTCGATGGCGACGTTGGCGGGGACCTCGGTGCCACCGAGGACGGCGAAGTCGTCGGGGTGCAGACGCACGCGGGCCTCGTGGCGGCGGTCGAGTCCCGTGAGAACCCGCTCCATGGCGGCCGCCGCCCGTCGCGAGTCGTCGGAGAGCTCACGGCGGATGATGGCCTCGGCGAGCGCGGCGGCGGCCGTGGCGGCCTGTCGAGCGAAGACGGCCGCGGTGTCGGCTTCGTGCTCGCCGAGCCGTTCGGCGACCTCGCCGATGCGGATCATCAGCGAGTCGGCGCGGCTGCGGAGGCGGGTGATCTCGGCCTGGGTCTGGGCTTCGGCGGCCTCGAGGGCGGCGACACGCCCGGCGGCGAGGCCCGCTTCGTAGCCGCGATCGATGGCGTCCTGCACTCGCGCGGGGTCGAACTGCCCGAGCCCGTCGGTGGTGAGGTCGAGGGCCGGCGCCCAGCTGCGGGCGCTACTCGACAAATTCATCGTTGCTCCTGGCGAGGACGAGCTGACCCGACTCCTCGAGCGAGCGGACGACCCGGACGATGTTGCCCTGGGCATCCTCGACGGTCTTGAGCCGCACGGGACCGAGGAGGTCGATCTCCTCGGCGAGGTTCTGCGATGCCCGCTCGGACATGTTGCGCAGGATCTTCTCGCGCACCTCGGACTTGACGCCCTTGAGAGCGACGGCGAGGTCCTTCGACTCGATCTGGCGCAGGATGAGCTGGATCGACCGGTCGTCGAGGGCGGCGACGTCCTCGAAGACGAACATCTTCTGGCGGACCTCGTCGGCGAGCTGGGCATCGAGTGCCTCGAGCCCCTCGAGGATGAGTCGCTCGGTGGCGCGATCCGATCGGTTCAGGATGTCGACCAGGGAGGCGACGCCACCGACGTCGGCGACCTCGCCGGTCGGCTGGAGGACCGACGACAGCCGCGACGCCATGACGGCCTCGACGTGCTCGACGACCTCCGGGCTGGTCCGTTCCATCGTGGCGATGCGGATCGCGACCTCCTTCTGGAGGTTCTCCGGGAGACCGCCCATGACCAGCGCGGCACGATCGACCGGCATGTGTGTGAGGACCAGTGTGATGGTCTGCGGGTGCTCGTCCTGGAGGAACGACAGGACCTGCCGGGTGTCGGCGTGCTCGAGGAACTCGAACGGCATGTCGAGTCGGCCCTGGGTGATCCGGGTGAGGATCTCGTCGGACTTGTCGAGGCCGACCCGCTCGTTCAGCAGCTCGCGGGCGAGGTCGAGCCCGCCCGTGGTGGTGGTGATGTTGGCGTCGGCGAGGTCCTGGAACTCCTCGAGCACCACCTCGGCGGTGCCGGCGTCGACGTCCCGCAGTCGGGCGACCTCGGCCATGACCTCGGTGACCTCGGACTCGGTCATCTCCCGGAGGATCTTCGCGGCTCGCTCCTTGCCCATGGCCAGGAGGAGCACGGCGACCTTGGCGGTGCCGCGGAGGTCGGTGGACGTGGCCATCAACCCCTCCGGTCAGCGAGCCAGGTGCGGAGCACGGCGGCGACGTCTTCGGGCTGGCGGTCGATGAGATCGCCGATCTGGTCCTGCAGCACCACGTGGCGGGGTGCCGCCGAGTTGAGCTCGATGTGCTCGGGGCGGCCTTGACCGGCCTGGTTCACCGAGTGGTGCTTCCCGCCGTCGATCTCACCGGCGAGATCGGCGAGGAGCGCCGCAGTCTCCTCGGCGGCGTTGGGGAGCGGGATCGCCATCGGGTACTTGCTGATGCTCGACTTCTTGGCGCTCCGGTAGGCGAGGAGGAGGACGATGAGCACCAGGAGCAGCACGCCGCCGGTGCGGGCCAGCGTCATGATCATGTCGTCGGTCTCGCCGCTGGACGACGTGCCCTCGGCGGCGGCATCGGCGACGTCGGCGGCACCGAATGCCATGGCCGAGACCTCGATGGTGTCGCCGCGCTCGGGGACGAGGCCGGCGGCGGCGGAGACCAGCGTCTGGATGTCGGCGGTGTTGACGCCGGCGCCTTCATCGAGGAGGACGGCGACCGACATGCGCCGGACGCTTCCCGGGGACGCCTTGATCTGCTCGGTGACCTTGTTGACTGCGTAGGTCCGGGAGGCGTCTTCCTTGTTGTAGTCGCTGCCGTCGGCACCCTCGGCGAGGGGCACCGACTCGGGCCCGAGGACGCCGCCGATCTGGTTTCCGACGCCTCCGGTGTAGGTCTCGCTCGACGTGTTCTCGCTGACGACCGGGGCCGTGTCCGGCTCGCCGAAGGTCTCGGTGACCGACTCCTTCTGATCGAAGTCGAGGTCGGCGGAGACCACGACATGGGCCTTGCCGACGCCGGTCACCGGGATGAGCAGCGATTCGAGCGATCGGGCGACCGCAGCCTCGAAGCCGGCCTGTTGGGCCACCTTCTGGTCGCCGGCGGCGATCTCGACGCCGTCCTGGCCCGGGGCGCTGAGGACCCGACCGGTGTTGTCGGCCACGGTGACGTACTCGGGCTTCATGCCTTCGACGCTGGAGGCGACCATGTGGACGACCGCCTGGACCTGGCCGCTCGACAGCACGGCGCCGCCGGCGGTCTTGAGCAGGACCGAGGCACTCGGGTGCACGTCGTCGCCGGAGAACAGATCGTCCTCGGGCATCACGAGGTGCACGGTGGCGACGTCGACGGTGTCCATCGAGGCGATGGTCTTGGCCAGCTCGCCCTCCATCGCCCGCTGGAAGTCGATGCGCTGCCGGAACTCGGAGGTGGTCAGGCCCTGCTCGTCGAGCAGGTTCCAGCCGTCGCCGCCGACTCGGGGGAGGCCCTGGGCCGAGAGGTCGATGCGGGTCTGGTAGACGTCGGCGCGGTCGACCATGATCGTCGTCCCGCCGTCCTGGAGCTCGTAGGCGACACCCATGCTGTTCAGCTCGGACGTCACGTCGGCGGCGTCGTCGCCCTCGAGATTGGTGTACAACGGCGTCCACGACGGTGCGGCCGCCCACTGCATGAACAGGTAGCCCCCGACGATGACGGCGAGCGCGGCCACGGCGAGGGTGGCGCGCTGGCCGGCCGTGAAGTCGCGATAGATGGTGGCGCCGCGTGCCTTGAGGGCGTCTGCGTCGATGTTCACGTGGGGCTCCCGTGATGGTGGGCCGCGAGGTGGAGGGGTGCCGGACGCATCACAGCTGCATCCGCATGATGTCGTTGAACGCCTCGACGGCCTTGTCTCGGACGGCGACGGTGAGCTGGGTCGCGAGCTCGGCCTCGGTGGCCTTGATCGTGTACTCGTGCACGTCGGCGAGGTCGCCGGTGGCGGCCTGGATGGCGAGATCGTCGGCCTCGCCGTGCAGACGATCGAGGTTCTCGATGGAGTTGGCCACCATCGATCCGAAGTTGCCGGAGGCTCCGGCGGCACCGGCGACGCCATCGGTCGGGTCGACCTTGGGCAGCGACGGAAGCGTCGTCGCCGCGGCGCGCATCGCGGCCATGGCCGGAGAGATGCTGGAGAGGGCCATCAGTTGCGTCCGATCCGGATCGCGGCCTGGTAGGCGTTGCGGGCCCGCTCGACCACCGAGACGTTCGCCTGGTAGCCGCGCTGGGCGATGATCATCGAGGTCATCTGGTTGTTCATGTCGATCTCCGGCATGCGGACCATCCCGTTCTCGTCGGCGTACGGGTGCTGCGGGTCGTGCACCATGCGGCCCTCACCCGAGCCGAATGCCGCCCGGGCGACCCGGGAGCCGTTCCCCACACCAGGGGCGGCGGCGTTGCCGTAGTCGATGGCCTCGGCGACGATGTACCGCTCGGCGAAGGCGGCCTCACCAGGCCGAGCCACGGTGTTGACGTTGGCGATGTTGTCGGCGATCGCGTCGAGCCACGTCTTGTAGACGGTGAGGCCGTTGCGCGACGTCTCGAGGGCGGAGAAGACCGAGCTCATCGGCCCATCGCCGTTCGCAGCAGGCGGTACTTGGCGTTGACGCCTTCGACGGCGAGCTCGTAGCGGAGCTCGGTGTCGATCATGCCGAGCATCTCCTCGTCGAGGGAGACGTTGTTGCCGTTCATGCCGGTCGGTGCGGTCGACCGGTGGCTCGACACCTCGAACCCAGCCGGCTGCCCGCCGCGGACGGCGTCCCGGAGGCTCGCCTCGAAATCGACCTTGCCGGCGAGGAAGTCGGGCGTCTCGACGTTGGCGATGTTGTCGGCCTGCACGCGCTGACGGGCGCTCAGTCCTCGAAGGGCACTGTGCAGCGCGCCGAGGGCAAGATCATGCACGAGGGTCTCCTCGATCCGTGGACGAGCCGCCGGTCCGTGGCAGCGCTCAGTGCATTCCTTGCGAGGTCCAACGATCGGCTGTCAAAGCTCCTTGTTGAGCAGCGACCAGCGAAAAACCAGAGGAAATCCTGATCGGATCCTGAGTCTCGACGGGGCCGTCACGTCGGACGGTCGCGGCGTCAGGCCTTCGAGTCGAACGAGCTCGGGGCGCGCGGGCCCCGCGGGTTCATCGCGTGCAACTCGGTGAGCTGCACCGTGGTCCGGTGCATCTCCGCGCGTACGTCATCGGCGACCTTGTTCACGTCGGCGAGCACCACCCGGGCACGCTCGGCGAGCTCGCGCGGCAGCGGTCCCAGGTCGTCGGGTGGAACGAAGTCGACGACGTTGCGCATGCGGCCGCCGCGGGAGGCGCGCTCGACCGCGTGCAGTTCGGACTCGAGCGAGTCGAGGAAGCCGGCCCAGGCCGCGTCGCTCATCCCGTCGGTCCGATCATGGTCACGCGCTCAGGCTCGCCGGTGCCGAGATGTCGGCGGTCTCGGCGGCGACCCGCCACGAGTCGCGCAGCGGCTCGAGCAGCCCTCGGACCGCGCCGACACGGCCGGCGTCGCGGTCGATGTTGGCCCGGATCAGCTCACCGAGGCAGAACGTGTAGATCTGCGAGAGCGCTGCAGCACCGGACCACGCGTCGACCTGGAGCGTGGCGTGGAGCTCGGTGATGATGTCCTGGGCGTGCAGGATCTGCTCGCTCGCCGCCGACCGGTCGCCCCTGGTGAGGGCCTGCTCGCCTCGGGTGAGGTCGAGGACCAGTCGGTCGTAGAGCTGGACCAGCAGTCGGGCCGGCGAAGCGGTCTCGACGGAGTCCGTCACATATCGGAGTCGTGCGTTCATCGGTGCAGTGCCTTCCGTGGCGTTGCCGTGGACGTGGATGGGATGGTGGGTCGCGAGGTCATGACGACAGCAAGCCGGCCAGCTGGCCGCCGAGCCACTGGCCCTGCTGCTGGAGCCGGCCGAGGGTGGTCTCGAGGTTCGCGAACTGGCGGCGCAGCGCGGTCTCGCGGAGCTCGAGACGGACGCCCCAGCCCTCGATGCGATCGTTCATCGTCTCGATGTTCGACTCGCGGCTGGAGATGGCGGTGGCGATCTTCCCCGTGTTCAGTCGGGTCGCGGCTTCGGCCATCAGCGACACCCGCTCGGCGACGCCGTCGTCGGCCGTGTCGGTGCCGTTCGCCGAGAAGAAGCCCTCGACGGCGGCGGGATCGGCGGCGTAGGCCTGTAGGAACTTGTCGCGGTCGAAGCTGATGACGCCGTTGCGGTCGGTCTCGATGCCCACCGACTTGCCGACGAGGCTCGAGCCGGCGACCGAGTCGATCAGGGAGTTCGTGAGATCGTTGCGCAGACCGGACGGTAGCGACGAACCGAGGAAGATGCCCTTGGTCTTGGTCTTGGCGTCGTACTTCGTCCGGGAGCCGATGTAGCCCACGGCGTCGTTCATCGCCTTGACCATCGATGCGACCTTGTCGGCGATGCCCTCGGCGTCGTTCGCGACGGTGATCGTGGCGTTGCCGAGCGCCCGTGCGGTGAAGGCGAGTCCCGGCAGGACCTCGCTGAAGGTGTTCGTGGCCGAGGTGACGTTGTACGCGCCGGGGCCGGTACCGATCGTGATGGTGGCGTCGGCGCCGGCGGTGACGACCCCGAAGCCGCCGAACTGCGAGCCGTCGGCCGTGAAGGTGCCGGCGGCGCCACCCGTGGCAGAGGTGAGCTGGAGTCGGTACTGGCCGGGGCTGACCTGGACGGTGCCCGCGGTGACCCCGGTGCCGGCGGCGTTGATGGCCGCGGCGATCTCGGAGATCGTGCCCGAGCCGTACGAGCTCGCCGGGATCACGGTGCCGTTGACCGTGAGGTCCTGGCCGTTGGCGATGCCGGTCGTGTCGGCGGCGTAGCTGCTGCCGGTGACGAGCGTGTGGGTCGCGGCCAGCGCGGTCACGGCGAAGCTCATCGAGCCCGGTGCCGGCGTGCCGGTCACCGTGGCGCTGACGACGAAGTCGTCGCTCGACTGCGCCGTGCGGTCCTTCCAGTCGAGTGCGCCGGACAGCTTGTCGGCGGCGTCGCGCACGGCGGTGAACTTGTTGTTCAGCTCGCGGTAGGCGTCGATCGACTTCTGGATGTCTGCCTTCTTGGTCTCGAGCCTGCGGACCGGGGCCCGCTCCACGTCGAGGAGCTGCTTGATGATGTTGGCGGTGTCGAGGCCGGTCACGAGGCCGTCGATGCTGAGTCCACCCATGTCGCGTACCTCCTCGCCACTGCGCTCGTCTGCTGGTCGGTCGGACTACCTCGGGAAAGGGGGAGCGGTCGCGACCGCTCCCCCCGTCCGTCGTGAGGTCGGAACGGCTATCGCAGGAGCGACAGCACCGACTGGGGCGCCTGGTTGGCCTGGGCCAACATGGCGGTTCCCGCCTGCTGCAGGATCTGGGCTCGGGTGAACGAGACCATCTCCTGGGCCATGTCCGTGTCCCGGATGCGGGACTCGGATGCGGCCAGGTTCTCGGCAGCCACCGACAGGTTGGCGATGGTGTGCTCGAGACGGTTCTGGGTGGCACCCAGGGTGGAGCGACCGGAGCTGACGGTACCGATCGCGGTGTCGATCGCAGAGATCGCGGCACCGGCCGCCGAGGTCAGGTCCACGCCGGACACGCCGAGGGTCGACGAGTCGAAGGCGCCGATCGAGACCGAGAGGGTCTCGCCCTCGTTGGCACCGATCTGGAAGCTCACGCCCGTGAAGCTGCCGTCGAGCAGCGTCTTGGAGCCGAACTTGGTGGACGAGGAGATGCGGTCGAGCTCGGAGACGAGCGCGGTCACCTCGGCCTGGGCCGCAGCCTTGGCCGTGTCGTCGGCAGCGCCCTCGTTCGCGGCCTGGACGGCCAGCTCACGCATGCGCTGCAGGATGCTGTGCGTCTCGGTGAGCGCACCTTCAGCCGTCTGCACGACCGAGATCCCGTCCTGGGCGTTCCGAACGGCCATGTTGAGGCCACGGACCTGCGAGCGCAGGCCCTCGGAGATGCTGAGACCGGCGGCGTCGTCCGCAGCCCGGTTGATGCGGAAGCCACTCGAGAGCTTCTCGAGCGACTTGCTCATCTGGCCGTCCGTCACCGTCAGGTTCCGGTAGGCGTTCATCGCTGCAATGTTCTGGTTGATGCGAAGACCCATGATTTCCTCCTTGAAAGGGCCGACGGTCCGAATCCTTCGGAACCGGCTGGATGGGAAGGTCTCCCGTCCGGCAGCACTCTCATCGGCTGTCCGGTCGGGCGTGTGAGGATGATTCGGCGAATGACTCGATCGGACTAGTTCGTGACCACGAGGTCGGGAGCCAACTCGGTGAGCACGTGGATCGCCTCGGGCTCCTCGGCGGGGGTCAACAGCTCGGTGATGCCACCGAGGAGCTCGAGGGCGCGGGCGTCGCGGAAGGCGGCGTGGGCGACCACCGCCGCCATGAAGCGCTCCGGCGCCGGAACGGTCGGGTCACCGGCTCGGTCGATGACGGGGCAGTGCTCTTCGAGCTGGCCGTTGCGGATGATCGTGGCCCACGGCACCATCGTCTCGAGGTCGTCGAGCCGACGGGAGTGGTGGACGGAGAACCCGATGAGCCGCGGATCGTCACCGAAGCGCCCGTGCAGCGCATGGCCGAAGCGCTCGGCCGACTCGACCGGCTCGACCAGGACCTGAGCGAGCACCTGGCGGAGCCGGGCCTCGGGGACGGCGGCGACGGCTTCGTCGACGAGGAGGTCACCTTGGTGGGTCGCCGTGGCCAGCAGACCCCACACCGTGGCCTCCGGATCCTCCTGCACGAGGGCGAGCAGCGCCGGCGCGGCCTCTGTCCATCGCTGCGTCGCCGCCAGTGCCATGGCGATGCGGGTCCGGAGCTGGCGCTCGGGGATGCCCATGCCGTCCTCGCCCATGAGCTGGTCGGTCCCGACCAGGTCGGCGAGCAGGTCGGCGGGTCGGCCTTCGAGCAGATCGGCGCTGCCGCGGAGGTACGCCACCATGCGTGCGTCCACGCCGAGGGCCTCGAGCTCGTCGATCCAGACGCGAGCCTCGGCGAAGTCCTTCGCATCGGTCAGCAGCTCGGCACCGAGGCGCAGTGCCACCCGACGATGCTCGCTCCCCTCGACGTCGCGGGCGCGCCGCAGCCAGTCGAGCGCCATGTCGGGGTCGCCCGACGAACCGTACGAGCGAGCGACGTTGATCATGAGGGCGCCGACGTCGTCGTTCGGTCCCGCTTGGGCCAGCTCGGCGTGGGCGATGCGGATGTTGCGCGCCGACTTGGCTCGCGTCGCCACCATCTCCTCGGAGTAGCCGTGGTGGATGATGCGACCGCCCAACAGATTGGCCTCACGGAGTGGCCGGGCGTCTCGCGACACGACCCGCTCGTGGAGCCGTCCGCACCAGTGGGCCCGCTGCCGGCGGAACAGTCGCCGGTTGAAGTGGGCGTACTCGCCGCCACGGGCACCGACGTTGCGGATCTCGAGCAGCAGGGCATCGACGTCGCCGGCTCGGTTCAGTCCGCGACGAACGGCGGCAGGGTCGAAGTCGAGCTCCTCGTCGGCGTCGAGGTGCAGGATCCACTCGCCGTGGCAGTGGGCCAGCGCCTCGTTGCGGGCGCGGCCGAAGTCGTCGTGCCACTCGCCTCGGATCACGGTGGCGCCGAGTGACTCGGCCAGGGCGACCGTGCCGTCGGACGAACCGGTGTCGTACACGACCAGCTCGTCGGCGATGCCGGCGACGCTGGCCAGGCAGCGCTCGATGGTCTCCTCCTCGTCCTTGACGATGAGGCAGAGGGACACGCGGGGACGCTCGGGAGTGCTCACGTCTGCCCGATCGGCCGGTGCGTCCGCTTCTTGAGCTACAACGTCGGGGTGCCCGAGATGACCGTCGTCCAACCGAAGATCGAGGGATACGACCACCTGGGGGCGTTCGACGAGGTCTCGCACTCGCTGGTCGAGGGTCTCGTGGCGATGGGCATCGAGGCCGTCCACGCCAGCAGCGTGCAGCCTGACGGCGGGCGACACGTGCTCCTCGCCGCTCATCTGTTCGACGATCGCCAGCTCCGCGACCTCCCGGCGGGCACCATCGTCTACAACCACGAACAGATCGACGACACGTCGATGCTGCCCCCGGCACGGCTGCGCTCGTACGGGCACGTCGAGATCTGGGACTACAGCGCCAGGAACATCGCGGCGTGGCAGACCGAGGGGATCGATGCCGCCCACGTTCCCATCGGTTGGTCGCCGGGCCTCGAGCGGATCACCCGCTCGTCGGTCCGCCCGATCGATGTCCTCTTCTACGGCAGCCTCAACGAGCGGCGCCAGCGCATCCTCGAAGCGCTGGGCCGTGGTCTGCGGGTCGAGGCGGTGTTCGGCGGCTACGGAGCAGCCCGCGACGGGATGATCGCCGCGTCGAAGCTCGTCGTCAACATCCAGTACTACGAGGCGCGCATCCTCGAGATGGTGCGGTTGTCGTACCTGTTCGCCAACGCCGTCCCCGTGGTCAGCGAGGTCTCGCCGGGCATCGACGTTCCCACCGGGTTCGACGATGCCGCCGCCTTCGCGCCCTACGACCGTCTCGTCGAGACGACTCGGGCGCTGCTCGGCGACCTCACCGCGCTCGACGAGCTCGGTGAGCGGGGTCGCGAGGCCATGCGAGCATGGCCCTGGTCACGCTGCCTCGCCGGCGTGCTGTGAGTCGCAGACCCTGAGCACACCCCACCGCTTCTCAGCTGACGGCGGCGACCCGCATGGGGATGTTCGGCGAAGCGGCGGAGACGCGAGTGGCGAAGTCCGATGCCGACGAGATGGCGGCGTAGTAGTCGGCCTTCTTGCGCTCGCCGGCCGACTTGGGGGCCGGAGCCTCGCCGTCGGCGTCGAACTGGGCGTTGATGCCATCACGCAGGAGCTTGATGGCCTCGCCGCGGAGCTGGGAGACCCGCGAGATGGTCACTCCGAGATCCTCGGCGATGTCCTTCATCGGGCGGTCTTCGAAGAAGTACTCGACGACGACCTTCTGGAGCCGCTCGGGCAGGGTGAGCACGGCGTCCCGGAGGTAGCCGCGCATCTCCTGGCCGAGGAGCTGGTTGATCGGGTCGGCGCTCGGCTCGGCGGCCAGCGTGTCGCTGCCACCGGTGCCGGGCTCGAAGGCATCGAGGTGGAGCACCGTGGAGCGGCGCACATCGTCGCGGATGCGCTCGACGTCGCGGTGGGTGACACCGAGCTCCTTGGCGACCTCGGCGATCTCGGGCGCCCGGCCGAGGCGACCGGTGAGCTCCTCGGTGACCACGTTGAGCCGGCGGGTGTCCTGGCGGGCCGAACGGCTCGCCCAGTCCCGGCTGCGCAGCTCGTCGAGCAGCGCCCCCTCGATGCGGCGTCGAGCGAAGTGCTCGAAGCTCACCCCACGGGTGGGGTCCCACATCTTGGACGCCTGAGCCAGGCCGAGAAGGCCGGCGGAGACGAGATCGTCGTGGCGAACGTGTCGGGGAACTCGGGCCGCAACGCTGGTCACGCAGTAGCCGACGAGCGGCATTGCGTTCTTGACCAGTTCGTCACGGTCGATGTCCAGCTCGGTCGCACCTCGGGCCGCATCAGTAGTCATGACGATCAGTATTCGGCCAAGCACGCAACGTGGGAATCCTGCGCACGGTGGATCGTGTCGTCCGGTGTCCATCATCTCGACCACGGACTACGGGAATCTGGACTAGTCACTCATGGACTCCTGCACCGATCGGGTCAGACATGGGCTAGGCATTCGCATCACACGGCCGCAATTTCGTACGTTCCGGCGGGAGAAGCGCACCCAGCGAAGTCGGCCGGAACAAAGCGGACCACACCCGCTGAACACGATTCGAAGTCGTTTCACCACGCTCCGCTGATCCTCTGACCACGCCCTGCCGATCCCGGCGCCGGTACGGTGAGGCCGGACGTGCCGAGGGACCGGAAGAGGTGGGCGCCATGTCGGAGATGCGTTCGGGGATCGTGATCGCCGAACGGTGGTCCGTGGTCCGCCACGGGCTGGCCGGCCTGCTCTCGGGGCGTCACGAGGTGCTCGCCAGCGTCGACAGCCCCTCCGGCCTGCACCCCACGATCACGGACCTCCGTGCCGAGCTGGCGATCGTGGGTGACGGACCCGACGTGCACCTCCAGGCCGCCATCGCCTCGTTGGCCCGCCTCGATCCGGATCTCCGGGTGGCGGTGCTGTGCGATGACATCGGCGCGACCATGCTCCGCGACCTCCTCCGCTCCGGCGTCCAGGCCGTGTTCGCGAAGTCGGTGAGCGATGCCGATCTCCTCGACGGCGTCGATCGGGTGCTGCGGGGAGAGCGGGTGATCGACCAGCGGTTCCTCCCGCTCCTCTACGGCGGCGATCTCGAGCCCACCGACGACGATGCCGGCGTGATCTCGATCCTCAGCGCACGCGAGCTCGAGGTGCTCAGCCACCTGGCACGCGGGTCGACCAACCAGCAGATCGCCGACGCCCTCGTCATCGGGCTGTCCACCATCAAGACGCATCTCGTCCGGATCTACGCAAAGCTCGAGGTCGACGATCGGCACCAAGCCGTGGGCCGCGCGCTGGAGCTCGGCCTCCTGAAGTAGCCAGTCGATCCTCAACCCGCTCCGATGGCTGCCGATGGAGGCTCCACGGAAAGGAGCGTGGCTGTGAGTCTCGCCGAGTTGTCGAACGTGCTCTGGCGTCAGCGCCAGTTGCTCGACCTGTTGCTGTTTCGCATGACCGTGGAGCAGACGTTGCTGGTCGGGCGTCAGGTCCGCTGGCTCAGTCGCGCCACCGATGAGGTCGAAGCCGTGCTCGAGGAGATGCGCGAGACCGAACTGGTCCGGTCCGTCGTGCTGCAGAACATCGCCGACGATCTCCGCCTGCACGGCGAACCGTCGCTGCGCGAGGTGGCCGAAGCCGCCCCTGCCCCGTGGGGGGACATCTTCGAGGAGCACCGTCGTGCCTTCCTCGGTCTCACCGACGAGGTCCAGACGATCGCCGCGTCCAACCGAGAGCTCCTCGGACGGGAGCAGCGGGCCACCCGTGAGCTCCTCGACGAGCTGTCGGGCGACAGCATGAGCCGCCGCGCTTCCGACAATCCCACCTACGGCAAGGTCGGCGGTCGCACGAGCTCGGCCATCGTCCTGGACGAGGCCTTCTAGCCATGGGCACCTTCGACGGCATCCAGATCGGCTCGTCCGGTCTCCAGGCGCAGCGGCGTGGCGTCGAGGTCGCGGGTCAGAACATCGCCAACGTGAACACGCCCGGCTACACCCGGCAGCGGTTGTCGATCACCGCCGACGCCGGCCCGGTCACGCCTGCCATCCACTCGACCTGGGACGGCACCGGCCTCGGTGTCCGCTCGGTCGAGATCGCCCGGCTCCGCGATCAGTTCCTCGACCGGCGGGCCATGGAAGAGGGCACGCGCCACGCCGAACTGGTCGAGCTCGCCGACACGCTGTCGTCGATCGAACGCATCTTCGCCGAGCCGAGCGACACCGCGCTCTCCGCGACCATCGCCGATTTCGTCGCCGCCTTCGACGACGTCGCCAATCGCCCCGACGACACCTCGGCCCGGGCGCAGCTGCTCGAGCGGGCCCGCACGCTGGCCACCAGCATCAACCAGATCGACCGCTCGCTGTCGAACATGGTCGAGCTCTCCGGCGCCAAGGTCGACGCCATGGTCGCCGAGGTGAACACCATGGCGAAGCAGGTCGCCATGCTCCAGGACACGATCCAGAGCGCCACCGCCTCCGGGGTCAACGCCAACGAGCTGCGCGACCAGCGCGACGCCCTCATCGAGCAGATCACCGATCGGGTCGGTGGCACGGTCCGCAACGAGGACGACGGCACGGTGTCGCTGTTCCTCGGTGGGGCCGCACTGATCCGCGGCAACCAGTCGTATCCGATCGAAGCAACCCGGACCGGTGCCACCCTCGACATCGTGTGGCCGAAGGACGGGAGATCCGTCGTGCTGGCCGGCGCCTCGAAGGGGATGCTCGCGACCGCCAACGAGGTCCTGCCCCGCTACCGCTCCGATCTGGCCGCGTTCAGCACGTCGTTGAAGGACCAGATCAACGCCGTCCACGCCACCGGCTACGACCTCGACGGCAACCCCGGGCTCGACGTGTTCGTCGCCGGACCGAACGGCCTCGAGGTGAACGCCGTGCTCGCCGGTGATCCGCGGAAGGTCGCCGCCTCGGCGACTCCGGGCACGCTCGACGGCTCGGTCGCCGCCAAGATCGCCGGCCTCGAGGGCCTCAACGCCCCGTATCGCCAGATGATCGTGCGACTCGGGGTCGAGAGCCAGAGCGCCACCCGCCGGGTGCAGCTGCAAGACGCCGTGGTGAAGCAGGTCGACCTCGAACGCGAGTCGGCCAGCGGCGTCAACCTCGACGAAGAGCTCACCGATCTCGTCCGCTTCCAGCGGGCATACGAAGCAAACTCTCGATTCATCTCGGCCGTGGACGATCTGTTGAACACCCTCGTCAACGGCACCGGCCGAGTCGGCCGATAGGAGCAACGATGGCCCTTCGCGTCACCCACAGAGCGCTCTTCAGCTCGAACCTGGCGAACCTGCAGACGAACCTGTCTCGCGTCCAGGGAACCCAGGAGCGACTGTCGTCGGGCAAAGCGATCACCCGGCCGTCCGACGCCCCCTCCGGTACGGCCGCGGCCCTGTTGCACCGGTCCGAGATCTCCCGCGGCGAGCAGCTCCTCCGCAACGCCGACGACGGCCTCGCCTGGCTGAGCACCGCCGACTCGGCGCTCCAGGACATCAACTCCGCGACCGCTCGGGTCCGCGAGCTCCTGGTGTCGGCCAACAACGGCTCGCTCTCGGCCGGCGCCCGTGAGGCCATCGCCCTCGAGATCGACGGACTGCGCGAGCAGCTGATCGGCGTGGCCAACACCCAGTACCTCGGCCGTCCGATCTTCGGCGGCACCACTGCGTCCGCCAAGGCCTACGACGCCAACGGCGCCTTCCTCGGTGATCAGCAGCCGGTGTCCCGCTCGGTCCGTGCGGGTGTGGCGGTCCAGGTCAACGTCACCGGCCCCACCGTGTTCGGCCAGCCCGGCGATGACCTGTTCGGGTTCCTCGCCAGCGTCTCCGACCACCTGCGCAACGATCCGTCCCAGCTGGGCGCCGACCTCGGAAAGGCCGACGCCCACCTCCAGACCATCCGCAACGCCCTGTCGGTCACCGGTGCTCGGTACGCTCAAGTCGAGTCCATGCGCACCAAGACCGACAACGACCTCCTCCTCGCCAAGTCCAAGCTCAGCGAGATCGAGGACATCGACCTGCCCGCGACCATCGTCGACCTGCAGCTCCAGGAGACCGCCTACCAGGCGGCGCTCTCGGCCACTGCACGGTCGGTGCAACCGAGCCTCCTGGACTTCCTCCGATGAGCATCTCCGAGCCCATGACCGTCGACCACGCATCCGACGTGCCCGAGATCCGCTTCAAGGGAGGCCTGCCGGGCTTCCCCGAGCAGGAGCGGTACGCGCTCGT
>JBFJNI010000075.1:0-18621 GCA_041618235.1 Acidimicrobiales bacterium | reverse complement strand
GCGCCGGGGCGAGGAATACGACGTCGCCGACTTCTACGAGGGTCGCAAGGACGCCGAGGCCGACCGGATGCGGCGGCACGGTCGGTGACCTCGATCGCCCGGGCCGACCGGATGGAAGCGCGCGTCCCGTCCCGGCTGGCCGTGCCGACGCACGCCCGGCCGGGACGAAGAGTCAGCTCACTTCAGCGGGTACAGGCTGGCGTTGCAGCCCTCCTCGATGAACTCCACGTTGGCCGCTCCCCCGAGGGGTCCGGCGACCCGGATGATCTGGCCCCAGTTCTGCGTCACGCCAGGCGTGACCGGACCCTCGAAGTCGTGGTCCTCGAGACCCGAGAACGCGCACGCCGACTTGGCGTGGTTCGGCGCCTGGGTCGGCTTTCCTTGCCCGGTCCGCTCACCTGCCAGCGCGGACCCGGCCGACCCGAACACGAGGGCCGCGCACAGCGCGGCACCCACCAATCCCTTCTTCATGATCACCACTCCCTGTCTCCCGGCCCGCACCGGATCGGCGAGCCCGCCGGCGTCAACATTTCTCCTGGTCTCGGTGCCCGTCAATGAGCATCTCTCTGCGCGTTCGCGAGCCGCCGATACGTCGTCGCTCCGCAGTGGCGAAGGGACCCTTCGATCCCGATCGCTGACCTGTTCGCGATGTCCCGTGTCGGCACGCAGTCGTACACTGAGCTGGCGTTCCGACGCGCTCGGTGCGGCCACTTCCCCCACGACAGACCCGTGGAGGAAGCCGTGTCGATCACCGAGGAACAACGCCATCAGCTCATCCGATCGCTCGACGAGCGCTCGGGCAGGAGGAGGCCGCGGCGCTCATGGAACTGGTCCCGTCGATCCCCTGGCACGAGTTCGCGACCAAGCGCGATCTCGATCAGCAGGACGAGCGTTGGCGTGGCGAGCTCGCTCGTCTCGGGGCTCGGACGGAAGCGATCGTCGCCAACGCGGTGAACACGCTGACGTTCCGACTGCTGCCGGCGATGGCCACGATGATCGCGATCTTCGGGGCGATCGCCGCGACCATCTGAGCGCGCCGCCCGCTCAGTCGGGTCCCGCGACCACCGACTCCAGGCGGGCGACGCGCGGCTCGTACTTGTTGCGCAGCCGTTCGGCAGTGGCGGCGTCGAGGTGCTCGAGGCGGCTGAGGTTGTGGCGCATGTCCGCGAGCTTGACGATCGAGGCGATGCGGTCGGCGCAGATGGCGTCGAGGTAGGCGTCGTAGAGACCGTCGTCGGCCGGCGACCCGGGCTCGGTCTTCACCGGCTTGGTCAGCAGCGCCACCGGGCCGGCGACCTCGGGGCCGAACTCGGCTTCGATCTGTTCGATGGTGACGTCGGTGTCCTCGACCACGTCGTGCAGCAAGGCGACGCACATCGCCACCTCGCCGTGCGCAGCCACCGCTTCGGCCACGCCGACCGGATGGAAGATGTAGGGGCGGTCGGCCTTGTCGACCTGGCCGGCGTGGGCCTCGGTCGCGAACAGCAGCGCTCGGTCCACCATCGTGACCATCAGCGTGCGCTCACCGCGGTGCCGGCGAACGTCGACACCGCTCGGAGGAAGTCGGTGTGGTTCTCGCGGTGGATGTTGTGCCCGGCGTCGGGGATGCGAACCGATGACACCGCTGCGTTCTGCGCGGCAACGGCGGCCACGGCATCGGTGACGATGCCACCGCGCTCGACATCGCCGTGCAGGAGCAGCGTCGGCATCGTCAGCGCCTCGGCGATGGCGCGCCACTCGACGGGCGCCATGTCGTCGGCAGCTTCGGGGCGGATCTGCTGCTTGGACTCGATCCACGGCTCATGGTCGACCGGGTCCCAGTCGCCGTGCTGCGTACGAGCGAGCTCGGCCAACTCGTCGGCGGTCTGCGAGCGCAGGTGCTCGATCATGGCCACGACGCCGGCGCGGCGCTCGTCGCTGAGCGGTTCGGCCGGGGCGTCTCGCCACGGCGGGTCGACGAGCACGAGACGGCCGACGAGATCAGGTGCGGCGACGGCCACGGCTGCCGCGGTGCGGGCACCGAGCGAGTGGCCCATCAGGGTGGGGGCGTCGAGGTCGAGCGCACGGAGCACCCCGAGCACGTCGGCGACGGCGCCGTCGGGGCCGCCGGGCCCGGTGCCCGAGAGCCCGTGGTTGCGAGCGTCGACGCACCACGACGTGGCCCGTTCGGTCAGCGCCTCGGCGACACGACCCCAGCACCGACCGTTGTCGCCGAAACCGTGGAGCAGGACCCACGGCTCGTCACCGGAACCGGTGCGGCGCACGTGGATGGCGAGGCCGTCGACGTCGATGGATCGCTCGTCCCACTCCATGGTCAGTACGGGGCGTTGAGCGCGAGGTGCGGGTCGATGGGGTCGGACGAGTCGGCCACGGTGAACCGGGTGACCTTGCGGGCCACGTCGGACAGCTGCTCCCAGTCGGCGCGGTTGATGCCCGGCACGATCGGCTCGCGGAACCACGGGGCGTAGAACTCGAGGTTGGGGATGGCGCGCATCTCGTCGGTGAGGTTCGGCGTGCCGCCGTGCCAGGCCCGCACGTCGCGCAGCTGGATGGAGCCGGCCGGCGCCGGGCACACGGTCGACAGGCGCATCCATTCGGGCTCCTCGGCCAGCGTGGGGATGGGCGTGCGGACATCGTGCGTGCCGGGGATCTGTCGGGTGGGCCCGTTGAGGGGCGTGGCGTCGACCATCAGGAAGTTCATGGCGATGTAGGGGCTGGGCAGCTCGCGTGCGGTGAGCACACCACGCGGGTCGTGGAACGAGCTGAACTTCGTCTTGCCCGCCACGTAGTCACCCATGTCGGAGTGCAGCGGCTGATAGCCGTGGGCGCCGGGCATGCAGAAGTCGCCGCTCGCCGCTCGCAGCATGTAGTCGTCGGACTCGAACACCGCCGTCATCAGCTCGTGCACGAACGGGATCTGCAGCATCGTCTGCCACGCCGGCTGGTGCAGCTGACTGCGGGTGCTGGAGCTGCCTCCGAAGCTGTACCGGTGGGCCATCCGGTTGCCCTTGCCCTCGGGGTCGAGGGCGACGATCTGCTCGGCCACCTCGTGCACGCCCGCCCGGATGGACGCGAGCAGTTCGGGGGACAGCACGTCACGGATGACGACGAAGCCGTCGCGACGGAAGACCTTCACCGCCCGTTCGATCTCGTCGGTGGTGAGCAGCTCGAGCCCACGGATGCCGTTGTGCTCGGCCAGGTAGGCCCGCTGCTCGTCGAGATCGCGCTCGGCGTCGTCGACGTCGGTCCAGCCGCGCTTGGGTTGTTCGGCGGTCACGGTCATGGGTCAGCCCTCCGGGAGCTCTCGGGTGAACTGGGCGATGGCCGCGGCGGTGTCGCGGCTGATGTCGGTGCAGAACGGCACCATGATCTCGGTGCCGTGGACGGTGCCCATCACGGTGCGGGCGCGAGCGGGCACGCCGGCGCGGAGCAACAGGCGGTAGAACTCGAGGCCCTCGTCGCGCAGCGGGTCGCACTCGTTGACCGAGATCATCGTGGCGGGGAAGGCGGCGACGTCGTCCTCGGTGGCGAACGACGGCCAGGCGGTCGGGTCGCCGGCCTCGAAGGCCTCGATGCCGTAGCTGAGCTTGGCCAGGTCGTTGTGCAGATCGAGGACGATGCCGTTGTTCTCGGTCGAGCTGGGGAAGCGCTCGTCGGGCCAGTGGCCGGCGAGGTAGGGGCACATGGCGAACACGCCGCGGAGCAGCGTGGTGTCGCCGGTGCGGCCGAGCCGGATCGTCATGCCGAGCGCGAGGTTGGCGCCGCCGCTCTCGCCGGCGACGACGACGTGCGAGGGGTCGATGCCGAGCAGCTCGCCGTTGTCGGCGATCCAGCGCAGACCGGACTCGCAGTCGTTCAAGCCGGCCGGGAAGGGCGCGACCTCGGCCGCGCTCGAGGGGTAGACGCTGTTGCGGAAGTCGACCATGGCCACGGCCACCCCGTTGGCCGCGATGAGCTTGCCGAACGCGCGGTAGTTCCCGTCGAACGCCGACCCCGACATCATCCCGCCACCGTGGATCCAGTACACGCACGGCAGCACCCGATCGTCGTCGGGGCGGATGAAGTTGACGGCAACGGTGTTGCCATCCGGGTGCGACGTGAACTCGTGGCGTTCGACGCGGAGACCGGCGGAGGGTGCGAGCTCCTCGGAGTCCATGTGGTCGAAGAAGGCCATCTGCATCTCGCGCTCGGCGAGGCGCTCGGGCGCGTGGGCGTAGGCCAGGATCTCGTCGCGGCTGGTGAACGTCGGCGTCTCGGGCGGCGGGGGCATCGCGCTGAGGACGGCCTTGAGGCGAGGGTCGAGGCGCGGGTCCTCGGCGATGGATGACACGGGGTGCTCCTGGGACTCAGTGGCGGGTGGCAACGAACGGTCCGATCGGGATGTAGCACTTGCAGTCGAGCTTCCACCGGAGCGGGCGAACCGTCTCGGGAAGATCGAACTTGCCGGGCCGGAACGCGGCGGCGTTCATGTTGGCCAGGGACAGATTGCCCAGGCTCTGGATGGCCTTCGAGAGCTTCGGCCGGGTGAGGTCGGCGCCGACCACGGCCGCCCCGCGGGCGAACACGTCGAGCACGTTGCACGCGCCGATCTGGACGTCGTAGAGCCGGTCACCGCGTTCGTAGGGTCCGGAGCCGTTGGCGATGCCCCGTTCGACGCAGTTGCGGGTGGGCGCGGTCTCGGGGACCTTCGCACCGCGATCGGACCACAACATGCTGGAGATGCCGATGGTGCCGTCGAAGTGCTCGCCGTGACCCTCGACGGCGGAGTCGCGCGTCTTCTGCGAGAAGTCCGACGTCGAGTACTGCGGGCGGAAGTTCTGCCGCTCGGCCTCGTCGTCCCAGAGCGTGGACGACTGCGTGAGGATCACGAAGTCGACGCCCTTGGCCTTCATCTGCTGGACGTGCACGGAGATCTCCGACGCGAGCGTCTCGATCGAGGTGGCCCTCGCCTCGTGCGTGAGCTTGTACCCGTAGAGGTTGAGCGTGGACTCGAGCGCCTCGTCGGGAGCGTCGGCGTCGCCGTTGATCTCGCTCACCAGCGCACCGATGGTCTTGCCCTTCAGGTGGCCGAGCTCGTGCAACAGCCAGATCTGGTTGCGGATCGATCGAGCCTTCCCCTGCTGGGTGGAGAAGAGGTACCCCTTCGACTTGCGGTAGAACTCGTCGCTCGTGCCGTCGTCGAGGATCAGCGGCGTCTCGAACCGCTCGGTCACGCACAGCACCGGGTCGCCGTAGAAGACCTGGGCGACGATGGCGAAGACCTTGTCGTCCTCGATCATCTTCTGGCACGCGGCGCGCATGTCGTCGGGCTCGAGCGGGTTGTACGGGGTGAACACTGCCTTGAGCTTGCGACCGAGGATGCCGCCCTTGGCGTTGTAGTCGGCGATGATCGCGTTGAACGCCGCCTTCTGCTCCTCGAGGCCGTTGGTCTCGGTCTCGACGCCGTACGCCGCCAGCGAACCGAGGTCGAGGATCGGCACGCCGATGAGGATCGACTCGGGCGTGACGCCGCGATCGCTGGCCGTGAGGCCGCCGGCTGCGCCGCCGCCCCCACCGCCGGGCGCGGTCGCGCCTCCACCGCCACCCCCACCGGGTGACGCGGCCACGCCGGACCCACCGCCGGACGACGAGCCTGCGCCCGCTCCGGAACCGGAGCCCGAACCATCGACGGTCTGGGTGCCGTCGGTGGCGTCCGCGGCCGACGGGTCGCCGTCCCCGCTGCCGAATGATCCCTCGAAGTCACCCGACGACCCGTCGGCCGACACGCCCGTGCTGAGCACGGTGCTGTCCTTG
The DNA here is from genome assembly GCA_041618235.1 of Acidimicrobiales bacterium. GTDB lineage: Bacteria > Actinomycetota > Acidimicrobiia > Acidimicrobiales > Salinilacustritrichaceae > Salinilacustrithrix. The sequence goes on along the minus strand of JBFJNI010000075.1, from coordinate 12,828 downwards.
GCGAAGAGCAGCGGGGCGAGCAGTCCGGCGACGAGCAGGCCGGCGATGAACGCGCCGGCGGTGCTGTAGCGAGAACCGATGTTCCTCATGATGGATTCCCTTCGAGATGCATGCGGAGAACGGTCGAGGTCTTGTCACCCGGGCGCACGACCCACAGCGCGTCGGCCGTGGTGGCGATGTCGACGGCACCCTTGCGCAGGCCAGCGGTGACCGGACTCGAGCGGTACGAGCGATCGAGGCGGTGCACGGCGCCGTCGAGCGCGAGAACGGCGAGTGTGCCGTCTCGGCTGCGGGCGAGCGCCGTTGCGTTCGACGGGAGGTCGGCGAGCGCGGTGGCCGTCACCTCGGAATCGGTGACGGTGAACTCGACCAGCGAGGCCCCGACCGTGGCGATGGCGACATCGTCCGAGGTCGCAACGATCCCCGTGAGGCCGGTCGTCTCCTCGGTGGGGCGGTAGGCGACATCGGAACTCGCGGCGGCGGCAACTCCGTCCTCGACGATCCACAGGGTCGCCTGGCCCGGGTCGGTGACGAAGACCCGATCGCCGGAGATCGCGATGCTGTCGGCACCGACAGGGTGATCGTCGACCCCGGGTTCGCAGGCGACGGGGAGACCGAGCGGCAGGGCGCACGGCGGAAGATCGCCCAGGGTGCCGAGCGACTCGACCGCGCCGGCGGCGTCGATGCGGATCACCTCGGTCGGTCCACCGACCAGCGCGATGAGCGAGCCCGACCGGTCGACGGTGAGGTCGATGATGTCGATGTCGGCGGACAGATCGCGACCCTCGATGACGATCGAACCGACGACCTCGCCGGTGTCGTCGAGTCGGACGATGCGGGGGTCGGCGTCATCGCGATCGACGGCGACGACGACGCCACCGACGACCGCTTCGACGGCCGTCACGCGGCCGGGGACGTCGACATCGGCGAGGATGTCGCCCTCGTCGGGGCCGGAAGCCACGACTGCGGTGGTGGGCACCGGTGTGTTCTGCACCGTCGGGGAGGGGGCCGCGGGCGGCAGGAAGGCCGGAGCCGGAGCCGGCGCACTGGTGGTCGTGGTGGTCACCGGGGTGTCGTCGACCACGGCCACGGGTGGCGCAGCGAGGTCTCCGAGGCCGCCGTCGGGGGCGATGATCGTCTGCGTGCTGAACGCCGCGGGCGGGCCCGTGAGGGTGAGCGCGACGGCCAGCACCGCACCCACGATGAGGGTGTAGAGCGCGCCGGGCGCCAGACCGAGCCGGTCGGCCAGTGGGGCCAGCGGGTCGGAGGTGATCGATCTCGGGTTCATCGCTCGAGCGGTCATCACTTCGAGCCTCCCGCGGGCGCAGCCTGCAGCGGCTCCCGTCGGCCCGCCGCACGTCGGCGCGGGGTGGCCCCGTTCGCGTGGCCGCTGTCGCTGCGGTTGATGGCGCGTTCGTCGGTGCCGAGGTAGGCCGCGATGACGCCGGGGTCGTTGCGGACCTCGTCGGGCAGCCCCGCCGCGATGCCGACGCCGGCCGACATGCAATACACCCGGTCGCTCATCGACAAGATGAGCGGCAGGTCGTGCTCGATGATCAACACGGTCGCTCCGAGGTCGGCCTGGATGCTCTTGATCAACGGCCCGAACGCCTCGGCCTCGCGCTGCGCGACCCCCGCGGTCGGCTCGTCGAGCAGGAGGAAGCGAGCACCCTGGGCGAGCAACCCGGCCAGCTCGACGATGCGCCGGGTGCCAGTGGACAGGTCGGAGACCGGCGTGTCGGCGTAGCGGCCGAGACCGAGGTAGCTGAGATGGTCGTCGACGGCTGATCGCTTGGCCCGCTCCGAGATGATCGAGGACGGCAGCGCGAGGGCCGAGGGCACCAGGTGGCTGGGATCGACGGCCTCCATCGCCACCATCAACACCTCGCGCACGGTGAGCTCCGGGAAGAGCCGTGCGTCCTGGAACACGCGGCCGACGCCGTACGCGGAGCGCGCGTGCGTGGGGTAGCTCGTCACGTCGTCGCCGTAGAGGACGATGCGCCCGCCGCTCGGGCGCACATAGCCCGACACGGCGTTCATCAGCGTGGACTTGCCCGCGCCGTTCGACCCGATGAGCCCGACGATCTCGCCGGACTGCACGACGAGGTCCATCTCCTTGACCGCCTGCAAGCCGCCGAAGGTGACGTCCAGCTTCTCGACGCGGAGCGGCACGTCGTCGGTGCCGGCGAAGGCCAGCTCCGGCCGGGCGAGCGTGGTGATGCCGGCGGCGTCGACCGAACTCTGCCGGTCGCCGGTGAAGGCGGCGTCCAGCTTGCGGACGATGGCATCTCGGGCGAAGTAGACGAGCTGCATCAGCCCACCGGGTAGGTAGAGCAGCAGGAGGAGCAGCCCGACGCCGCTCGAGAACAGCGCGACTTCGGGATTGTCGTTGAACAGCGCCGGGATGCCCACCACGTAGAGGGCGCCCAGCACGGCACCGGCGACGGTGCCGAGCCCGCCGATGACGGTCATGGCCACCACGTCGATCGAGGCGGTCGCCTCGAAGTCGGCCGGCGAGAACGTCACCCGGAGTCCGGCGAAGAGGCTGCCGGCCGTCGCGGCGAGCGCTCCGGAGAACGCAAAGGCCTGCAGCTTCTGTGCCGTCGGCACGATGCCCTTGCTCGCCGCGGCCTGTTCGTTCTCACGGGTGGCGATGATGGAGCGTGCCGAACCGGTGCTCCGCAAGCGGCGCACCATGAGGATGGCGGCGACGAGGAAGACGAGACAGAAGTAGTAGTACGTGCGGCTCGAGGTCAGGTCGAAGCCGAGCACGGTGGAGCGGGGCACCGTTGCCACGGTGTCCCCGTCGAGGAACACGTCGAGCTGCAACAGCCAGCCACGGGCGAAGACCGCGAAGCCCAGGGTGGTCAGCGCGAGGTAGAGACCGGACACGCGCAGCGCCGGGAAGCCGATGAGCACCGCCGCGAACGCGCCGGCCACCGCGCTGTAGCCGACGGCCGAGAGGAACGGCACCCCTTTGGCGACCAGTGCGGCCGTGGTCATCGAGCCGAGGCCGACGAAGGCGAACTGGCCGAGGCTGAGCTGTCCGGCCCAGCCCGTCAGCACCGTGACGCTCAGCCCCACCATGGCGAAGAGCACCACGCGGGAGAACAGGAACGTCTGGCTGGAGGTCGAGAACACGATCGGCAACAGCACGGCCACCACGAGGCCGGTGCCACCGACGATCGAGCCGAGGTTCCGGAACCACGCGACCTCGCGCAGGTACTCGGGAACGGCGCGAGCCTTTGGCGCCAACGACCACGTCTGCACGTCGGTGGAGGAGCCGCGGGCTCGGAGCAGCACGAGCACCACCAACAGCACGAAGATGGCGGCGTCGGTGGCGCCACTGCCTCGGTTCACGAGCGTGAATGCCTCGAGCACACCGACGAAGAGACCGCCGACCAGCGTCAGCGGCACCGACTGGAGTCGACCGAATTGGGCCGCGGCGACGGCGCGCAGCAGCATCGCCGGGCCGAGCGCGATGGACGGCACGCCGACGAACACGCCCTGCAGCGGGTTGATCAACACGATGGTCAGCGTCGACAACACGCCGGCCAGCGCCCACACGAGGGTGGAGATCTGGGTGGTGGAGACCCCGGCGAGCTCGGCGGCATCGGCGTTGTCGGCCGAGGCCCGGAGGAGCAGTCCGATGCGGGTCTGCGTCAGCAGATACCACAGCCCGAGCAGGACGATCGGCACGCAGAACACGACCATGAAGTGCGAGCTGTCGAGCACGAGCGTGCCGACGGTGGCGGTCCACGGCAGGGGCGACGGGAACCGGACGCCGAACCCGGTGCCCTGGTCGTTGGGGATCAGCAGCTGGAAGACCAGCAGCAACTGTGCGGCGCCGATGGTGCCGACGAGCAGGACGAGCTGCGAGCTGCGTATGAGCCGGCGCACGATCAGCACCTCGAGCGCGGCACCCACCGCGCCCCCGATCACCAGAACGAAGGCCAGGGCGACGAAGAAGTTCCACTGCAGGTCGACGACCAGCTTGCCGAGGATGGCGGCACCGAATGCGCCGAGCTGCCCGTGGGCGAAGTTGATGACCTTGGTCGATCGGTAGACGAGGACGAGGCCGGCGGCGAGGACCGCATACGCCAGCCCACGCAGCAGACCGAGGATCAGGATCTCGATGGAGAACGTCACGTCAGCCGCCTTCCTTTCCGAGGAAGACCGCGCGGACGAGATCGTCGCGCTCCCGGAGCTCGGCGGCCGGGCCGGCGAATCGGACCTGGCCCTTCTCCATGAAGATGGCTCGGTCGGCGATGGCCAGCGCCACGTTGACCGACTGTTCGACGATGATCATGGTGACGCCTCGTTCACGCAGTTTCTGGAGCACCTCGAGGATCTCGCCGACCACCACCGGCGCCAGACCGAGGCTCAGCTCGTCGATGATGAGCAGCTCGGGGTCGAGCAGCAGCGCCTTGGCCAGAGCGACCATCTGCTGCTCACCGCCGCTCAGTGATCCGGCGCGCTGGTCGAGGCGTTCGCGCAGCTTCGGGAAGAGCTCGAGGACCTCGTCGATGGCGGAGCTCGCGGCCGCCTCGTCGTCGAGGACCTGGCACCCGACCTCGAGGTTCTCGCGCACCGTGAGGCCGGGGAACACCGCCTTGCCGCCCTGCATCTGCACGATGCCGCGCCGCACCCGGTACGTGGCCGCGGCCAGCGTGACGTCGTCGCCGTTGAGGCGGATGACGCCACGGTCGGGGAGGCTCAGCCCGGAGACGCACCGCAGCACCGTCGACTTGCCGGCGCCGTTCGTGCCGAGCAGGGCCAGGACCTCGCCGCGGCGCACTTCGAAGTCGACGTCGAAGAGGACCTGCACCGAGCCGTAGGAGAACTCCAGGCCACGCACCTCGAGCAGCGGACACTCGTCGCCGCGAGCGCGCCGCTCGGCGGCAGCCTGCGCCTCGCGCAGGTCGGCCTGGGCCAGCGCGATGTCCTTGCGGACCACCTTGGATCCGAGGTTGAGGATGAACCCGCCCACGATGGTGGTCGGTGGGACGAGGATGATGAGCGTGGTCCTCGGCCCGAACGAGCTGGACAGCATGCCGCCGACGATCGCTCCGCCGATGCCACCGATGAGCGAGAGGTAGACGCCGACGAGGGCGAAGCCGACGCTGCGCAGCCGGGCGGGGATGGCGGCGGAGAAGACCGCCGTCACGGGGACGAAGGCGGCCGAGATCATGGCCGAGGAGCAGAAGGCCACCACGGTGTGGAGGGTGGCGTTCGGCATCGCGACCGACAGCGCCATCGTCGGGCCCATGAGGCCCACGGCCAGCGCGGCCCGCTGCATCGCCTTCTCGGGCGAGTGCTGGAGGAGCTGGTCGCCCACACGGCCACCGACCAGCGCGCCGATGAGGCTGCCGAGCGCGACGATCGAGCCGACCACGCCCCGCCCGCCGGCGTCGAGGCCGTAGGTGCGCTCGAGCACGAGGTTGACGAAGATCGGCGCGGTGAAGAGCCCGAACCCGAGGGCGCCGAGGCCGGCGAGGGCATAGCGGAACGTGTCGACCCGCTTGAGTCGAGCGAATGCTGCGCCGAGCGGGACGTTGGGCTCGCCGCCCATCGCCGCCTCGCTGACGTCGAGGGCGCGCGCTTCGTTCTGCCCGCGGGCCGGGTCCCGGAGACCCAGCGCCACCAGGCCGGCCAGCGCGCCGGGGACCGCGGCGACCACGAACGCCCAACGCCAGCCGGCGGCTCCGCCGACGGCGACGGCGATGCCGCCGGCCAGGATCGGTGCGAGCACGTTGCCGGCGGGGCTGGCCGCACTGTGGAGCGCGAACACGCGGGCGCGTCCGGCGATGGGGTACTGATCGGCGAGTACGGGCTTGTGGAGCGGCCCCTCGTTCGACTTGCCCACGCCGGTCAGCACCCGGGCGACCCCGAGCTGGAACGCGCTCTGCACGAGACCGGTCAACAGCGCGAAGCCGGCCCACACCAGGCTGAGGAAACCGATGAGTCGGGTGCGCGACATGCGGTCGCCGAGGTGACCGATCGGGATGGCGGCCAGGACCACGACGAAGCCGCCGAGCACGCCGGTGAACGCGAGGGTCGCATCCGACAGCCCGAGCGACGCCTGGATGTCGGGGCCGAGGACGCCGAAGGCGGCACGGTCGAACTCGTCGACGAGGTTGAGGGCGAACAGGGTGCCGAGCGTTCCTGCGCCGCCGACGCGGACGACCTCGGACAACTGCATCTGGTCGTCGGTCTCGGTCAGCTCGGGTACGCCGGCCGTTGCGGGGTCGTCGACGATGTCGCGCTTGCCGGCCTGCTCCTCCTGGGCCAGGACCTGGCGGGCGAGCGACGAGGCGCCGGCGTCGGGCTGGGTGTCGATGCTCATCGAGCACCCGCCGGGAGCCGGTCGCCCAGGGTGCGGGCGAAATTGCCGTGGTAGAACGCGTGCCGAGCGGCGTCGGAGACCCCGGTCATCGTCTGGTCGAAGCGCCGGATGGGATCATCGCTGCCCTCGTGGTGGGGATAGTCCGACGCGAACATCACCAGCTCGGGGCCGCCGGCCTCGATGACGAAGCCGACGTCCTCGCCCGGGAAGGGACTGAAGCAGAAGTGCGTGCGCACGTACTCGGACGGCTTCTTCGAGAGGTGCGACAGATCCTGCAACCGGCGGAAGCTGCGCTCCGCGGTGTCGAGGAAGTGGAGCAGGCTGGGGACCCAGGTGGCACCGAGTTCGGCGACCCCGAAGCGCAGGCCGGGATGCCGGTCGAGCACACCGTCGAAGATCATCGAACCGATGAAGAGCTCGGCGCCGTATCCGATGGCCAGGAACGACAGCGCGTCGCCCGGGGCGTCGGACCGGAAGTGCGGCAGCTCGCGCCCGTTGTCGAAGAACGACGCCTGCACCGGCCGGTAGCCGTTGTCGAGCCCGACGTGGAGCATCACGGGCAGGTCGTGGTCGACGATGGACGCCCAGACCGGATCGAAGTCGGGATGGGTCGGCGACATCCCGCCCTCCGGCGGGACCGCGTCGACGGCCACCGTGTGGGCGCCGACCGACACCGCGTGCTCGATGACTCGCAGTGCGTCCGCCGGTCCTCGACTGAACGGCACGTAGGCGACCGAGAGCAGGCGATCGTCGGTGGCGCAGAACTCGGCGAGCCCGAGGTTCATCGCCTCGACGGCGTCGAGGAACACGCGCTCGGGTGCGGCCATGGCCTGGTTGAACGAGCCGGTGGGGTAGACGAGCTGCGCCTCGAAGCCGAGCAGGTCGAGCACCGTGGCCCGCTCGGCCGGATCGGAGTCACCCAGGGCACCCCAGCCCTTGCGGGGCATCGACAGGAACTCGGCGGCGGATCGCTCGGCGTCGGCGGCGTCGGCGGCGCGGGCGTCGATCCGAGCCTGGGCGTGGTCGAGGCGCTCCTCGAGGCCGACGTCGTTCAGGTGGAGGGGCGGGAGCTCGTCGCCAACCGCGGTCGGGGCATGGGCCTCCAACCAGCCGCGCGGCTCCATGACGTGTGCATCGGCATCCAGGATCCGCCGCCCGGCGGCGTAGGTCTCGGCAACGGTCATGCCACTCCCCCAGTTCGAGTGGAGCGATCATAGACCACAATTTGATATCATTACAACAAGAATTCTGTTCAACAGTGACGTAGGGTGACCCGCATGGCGACGACCGTCCCCAGACGCATGACCAAGGTGGCCAGGCGCGAGGCGCTCCTCGACGCCGCGGAAGGTGTCCTGCAGCGTCATGTCCTGGCCGAGCTCTCCTTCGAGCTCGTCGCCGACGAGGCCGGGGTGTCCAAGTCGCTGCCCTACCGCTACTTCGAGTCCCCGGCGGAGATCGCCAGCGCGGTCTACACCCGTCGCATCGGCACGATCGACGCGACCATCGACGAGATCGTCGCATCGTCCGTGGGCTTCGACGCCAAGCTCCGGGCCACCCTCGATCTGTGGTGCGACGCCATCAGCACCGACGGCCGGCTCGTGGGCACGTTGCTCGACGGCAAGGCGGTGGCGGCGGTCCGTCCGCTCATCGAGGCGCGCGACGCCCACGCTCGACGCGTGTGGCGATCGGCGATCACCGACGAGTTCGGCGTCGCCGCGGCCGATGCTGCGCTGTTGGCCACGATGCTCACCGCCGCCGCCACCGAGGCGTTGCGCCACTGGGCGGCCCGCGAGCTCGACCGCGACCAGTTCATCGCCGACTTCGTCCGCGCCGTGCGGGCGATGATCCACGAGTTCACTCCCCGCTGAGCAGGAGCACACCAATGGAACACCGTCGCCTCGGACGGACGGCCCTCCGGGTCAGCCCGCTCGCACTCGGCACGATGAACTTCGGCCCGGTCACGCCGGAGCCCGACGCGTTCCGGATGCTCGACCGTGCGGTCGACGCCGGCGTCAACCTCATCGACACCGCCGACCAGTACGGGGGCGACCTCGGCCCCGGGACCACCGAGGAGCTGCTCGGCCGATGGCTGGCGACGCGCGCCGACCGTGACGCGCTGGTGCTCGCCACCAAGGTGCACGAGCCGGTGGGCCCGGGCCCGAACGACCGCGGGCTGTCCGCGTTCCACATCCGGCGGGCGTGCGACGCCTCGCTGCGCCGGCTCGGCGTCGACCACATCGACCTGTACCAGCTCCACCACGTCGACCGAGCGGCGTCGTGGGACGAGGTCTTCGAGGCCACCGACCGCCTCGTGGCGCAAGGCAAGATCAGCTATCTGGGCACCAGCAACTTCCCCGGCTGGATGTTGAGTCTGGGGTCCGAGCGTGCCGCGCGGCGCCCGACGCTCGGCATCGTCAGCGAGCAGCACCTCTACAACCTCGTGACCCGCGATGCCGAGCTCGAGGTCCTTCCCGCGGCGACGCACCATGGCATCGGACTGTTGCCGTGGAGCCCCCTCGGCGGCGGACTGCTGGGCGGGGTGCTCGCCAAGGCCGAGTCCGTGCGGCGTGCCGCGTTCCGCGACCGCATCGAGGGGATGCGGCCCACCCTCGAGGCATGGGAGGCGCTGTGCGCCGACCTCGGGCAGCGGCCGGCCGTCGTCGCGACGGCGTGGCTGCGCGACCGCCCTGGCGTCGTCGCGCCGGTGGTCGGTCCTCGCACCGAAGGCCAGCTCGAGGACGCACTGGCGTCGCTCGAGCTGACCCTCGACGCCGAGACCGAGGCTCGACTCGACGAGATCTTCCCCGGCCCGGGACCGGCCCCCGAGGCCTACGCCTGGTAGTCGAGCGGCCGGTGCCCGTCTGCGCTCAGACCGAGATCGCGCCGAGGTCCATGAACCGCTCCATGTTCCCGGCGTAGAAGGCGTCGCGGGCGGCGTCGTCGATGCCCTCCATGGTCGCCTCGAACTTCCCGATGGGGTCCTTCGACCCCTCGGGATGCGGGTAGTCGGAGGCGAACACCAGCATCTCGGGGCCGAGCTGTTCGATCAGCCAACCCACGGGCTCGGACGCGAACGGGGCGACACGGAGTCGCTGCCGGATGACGTCGGAGGCCTTGACGTCGCGGCGCACGGCGCGCCGGATGGCGCCTTCGACGAAGTCGAGCTTGTGCAGCCAGCCCGGCACCCACGATGCGCCGTGCTCCATGGAGATGCAGCGCAGCTTCTCGTGGCGGTCGAACACGCCGTCGAAGACCATGGACGACAGGAACAGCTCGACGCTGTTGTTCATCGCGACCAGCCCGGCGATGGAGTCGGGCGCATCGCCACCCACCGCGACGCGGTTCTTGCCGTTGTTGTGGAACGACGGCGACACCGGGTCGTACTCGCCGTTGACCGCGATGTGGCACACGAAGGGGACGTCGCGCTCGCAGAAGCGAGCCCACACGGGATCGAAGTCGGGGTGCGTGAACGACCGCTTGTCGGGGTTCGGCTCGTTGGTGTCGACGACCACGGTGGTGACACCGTCGGCGAAGGCCTCGTCGAGCAACGCCAGCGCCTTCTCGGGCCCGAGCGTCAGCGGCAGGTACCCGATGGCGAGCATGCGGTCGTCGGCGGCGCAGAACCGCCCGATCGCCCGGTTGTGCACCCGGGCGCCGATCTCGATCTGCTGCTCGTCGTCGATGTGGGTGACCTGGTGGAACGAGTAGGTCCCCAGCACCATCTGCTTCGCGAACCCGAGCACGTCGAGCGCATGCGAGCGGTCGTCGGGATCGAAGGCCCCGAGACGTGACCACGGGCTCCGCGAGGGGTCGAACATCGCGGCTTCGAACGCCGCCATCCGCTCGGGGTCGCTCCGCCTGGCCTCGAGGAGCTCACGACCCTTGGCGATCGCCTCCAGCGAGACCGGCAGGTTCTTCTGATCGGTGATGGCCCTCAGGAAGGGCAACTCCTCGGGCGTGGCGACCGCGTGCAGGTGGTCGTCCAGTTCGAACAGGTGGCTGTCGACATCGATGATGCGGCGGTGTTCGGCATAGGTCACGGTTTCGTTCTCCCCACATTGGTGACGCTTGGTTGCGTCCTTATTTGAGTACAGTAAAATACAGATCGTCGATCCCGTCAACCGCCTTCCTCCCGTGGGTCGGTACGGTTGCGCGACCCACGGACTCCTCCCATGACCGACCGACCCCGACGCCTCGCGCCCGCCGAACGCCGCACGCAGCTCCTCGACTACGCGACCGAGATCATCGCCGCTGACGGGATCGCCGAGTGCACCATCGACGCGGTCGCACAACGGGCCGACGTCACGCCCCAGCTCGTCCACAAGTACTTCGGCACCCGCTCCTCGCTCCTGTCGGAGCTGCTCGAGCGCGAGTACGGCGCGTATGCGATCCGCTTGGAGGAGCGCCTGGCGGGGGCCGCGAGCTTCGACGACATCGTGCGCGTCTTCGTCGAAGCGAACTTCGACCAGCTCTCCGACCGCACGGTCATCGGTCAGCTGATCAAGTCCGCCGACCTCGATCCCACCGTGGCGACCCGGATCCGGCGAGGCGATCGCAAGGCCGGCACCCTCCTCGCCAAAGCGATGTCGGACGAGTACCCAGCCGAGCCCGAGATCGTCGAACTGATCCTGCGCATGGGCTCGGCGGCATCGATCGCCGCCGGCAACGTGCACGCGAACTCCCGCCGGACCCGACCCCGGGGGGCCGACGTCGACGACGCCGTGCGCTTCATCCTGGGCGGCGTCCGCGCCCTGACCTCGACCACCGAGGCCGCCGAGCGCTGACCCGACGCCCACGACTCGAGCCAGCCCCTTGACAGGTTGGCCGCCTCTTGTTTGAGTGCTCTCAAATACTTGGAGGACGCATGGGCTCGTCAGATCGACGTCGTGGGGCAGGAGTGGTCGGCGCATTCATCGTCGGCCTGGTCGTCGCCGGTTGGCTGGTCCCCGCCACCCTGGCGCAGCAGTCCGTCATCACCTCGCGCGCCGGCGATGAGCTCGGCGTGGACGCCGCCGCGGCGGGCACCACGCCCACCGGCGGCCTCGAATCGGTCTCGTCCGACTCCGACGACGGGCGCTCGACGAACCAGCCGGGCTCGCAGGCGCTGGAGAGCGCTGGGCCGACGGCGACTCGCCCCGCCGATGCGGGTGGCAGGTCGGACAGGCCCGCCTCCGTCGTGCTCACCGCGTCGGACACCGGAGTGACTGCGGAGACCATCAAGCTGGGCATCCCCATCTACGACATCAGCGCAGCCGCGGCCTACGGGCTGGCGTTCGAGAGCGACGGGCTACGCGAGCAGCGCGAGATGTTCACGTCGATCATCGAGACCTGGAACGACCAGGGCGGAATCCACGGCCGACGTATCGTGCCGATCTTCGCCCCCTTCAACCCGATCGACGAAGACGACATGAAGGCCGCCTGCCTCCGTCTCGTCGAGGACGAGAAGGTGTTCGCCGCCATGGCGCAGCTCTTCACCGGCGCCGGCACGCTCTGCTTCACCGAGCGCTTCGGCGTGCCGATCCTGCTCGACGACGGACACGCGGACGAGATCTACCGCCGCTCCGACGGCCTGCTCTTCTCGACGCAGCCCGCACGCGCACGCGCCGTACGCAATCAGATCTGGATGCTGCACGAGATGGGGCTGCTGAAGGGCAAGACGCTCGGCGCCCTGGTGAGCGAGATCTTCGGCGACGGCGACGCCGCCAACGAGGCGCTCGATCCGACGCTCGACCAGTTCGGCTACGAGCTCGCCTACACCGCGCGCGTCACCTCGATCGAGACGATGGCGTCGGAGATCGCGGTCGGCGTCCAGCAGATGAAGGCCGCGGGTGTCGACTTCATCATCGCGACGCAGACCAACGTCCTGTGGAACGACGAAGCCGAACGCCAGAACTACCGTCCGAGGTACTCGGTCTCCGACTACGCCCAGAAGACGCGCGACTCCGCGGTCGACGACCACGGCAAGCACTGGGACGGCACCATCGGCATCAGCTCGATGCTGTGGGCTGACCGCGGCGCCGGCGTCCCGGAGACCCCGGCGACGAGGAGCTGCATCGACCGGGCGGCCGCCAAGGGTTCGGGCCCCTTCACCCGTGGTGAGGTCGGGCAAGAGGACGATTCGACCGTCGACGGAGTCGGCTACGACATCCAGATCGCCGCCTGCAACCTCGTCGACGTGTTCGTCCTCGGCGCCCGAGCGGCCGGACCCGATCTGACCCGTCGGGGTCTCTCACACGCCATCCAACGTCTCGGCACGCTCGACTTGGCGAACGTCCCTCCGTCGAGCTTCGCGCCGGGCAAGTACGACCTCCAGAGCACCGTGCGCCCCGTGCAGTGGCACTTCGACTGCGTCTGCTATCTGCCGACCGGCCCGTTCGTCGCCAATCGCTTCTGAGCGTCGCGGCGCTGACGCCGACCTCGGCGTCGGTGAGCTCGCACTCCTTCGCTCCGCGACCGCGCTCCCCCGTACGGTGCGGCCATGC
>JBFJNI010000074.1:0-18776 GCA_041618235.1 Acidimicrobiales bacterium | reverse complement strand
GTCTCGCCGAGGACGTCGGCCGGTGTGGTGGAGGCGGCGCGCACCGCATCGGCCACCGAGACGCCGGCCCGGTCGACGACGTTTCGCACCGCCTGGTCGAGGGAGAGCACCGAGCCGGCGAGGGTGCCGTCCTGCAGACGCGGTGCGCCGTCGACGACGGTGATGGCCCGGTCGACCAGGTGCCCGGCTCGCCACGCCACCGAGTCGGAGACGAGGACGATCCGACCGGCGCCCTTGGCCCGGAACGCCACCCGCACGAGCGTCGGGTCGACGTGGACCATGTCGGCGATGAGTCCCGCCGCCAGACGGTCGTCGGCCAGCGCGAGACCGACGATGCCGGGCGCCCGGTGGTGTAGGGGACCCATGCCGTTGAAGAGATGGGTGACCATCGCCGCACCGGCCTCGGTGGCCGCGGCGGTCGTGTCGACGTCGGCCTCCGAGTGGCCCAGGCTCACGACGACGCCCCGCGCGGTGAGCGCCCTGATCGCCGCGTGGGCGCCGTGGGCCTCCGGGGCGATGGTCACGAGGCGGACGGTCGGCGGGAGGGCGGCGAGCCACTGGTGGTCGACGGCGATCACGTCCTGGCGACGGTGTGCGCCCGGTCGTCCGCCGAGGAACGGCCCCTCGAGGTGGGCGCCGAGGACCGCAGGGCGATGGCCCGACCGCCCGGCCGCCGCCGCCACGGCACGGAGCGGGCGTTCGTAGCGCTCGAGCGGCTGGGACACGAGGGTGGGGAGCCAGGCCGTCACGCCGGCGGCGGCCAGGAGCCCGTCGAGTCGCTCGAACCCCGCCTCGTCGGCGCGAGCGCAGTCGACGTCGTCGACGCCGTTGACCTGGAGGTCGACGAACCCGGGAGCCACGACGACATCGTCGACGGCACCGCTCGTCGTCGACACCGACGTGATGCGGCCGGCCTCGATCCGCACCTCGCCCGGCGACACGGAGCCGGTGGGCGTCAGGATCCGGCGGGCCCGGATGACGGTGCTCGCGGGGGAGGGCATCACCAGTGGACGGTACCCGTCACCGCGGCCGCGGCCCGCGGGGGCAGTACCCTGCCGGCCGTGTCCGATCGAGACCCTGGCTCGACGCGGGAGGCCATCCTCGACGCGGCAAGGACCGCGTTCGCCGAACGCGGGTACGCCGGCGCGTCGATCGGCGACATCGCCCGCGTCGTCGGCATCGCCAAGGCCAGCCTGCTCCACCACTTCTCGAACAAGGACGAGCTGTACACCGAGGTCTTCGAGCGGCTCCTCGCCGAGTGGTTCGTCAAGATCGAGGTGGCCGTCGTCGGCGAGGCCGACGGCTGGACACAGTTCGAGCGTGGCCTCACCGCCGGGTTCGAGTTCTTCGCCGAGAACCCCGACATCGTCCGGCTGGTCCGCCGCGAAGCTCTCGACGGCGGACACTTCGGCGTGGATCTCGGCGCCACGTTGCGGCCGATGTTCCTCCAGGCGGTCGGGTTCCTCGAGAACCAGATGAAACAGGGCGTCTTCCGCCTCCACGATCCCGAGCAGATGGTCATCTCGGGCCTCGGCGCCGTGCTGTCGTACTTCTCCGATCTGCCGTTCATCGAGGGGCTGCTGGGCGAGGACCCGTTGGGGGCCGATCTCCTCGAACGGCGCCAGGACCACATCCGCGAGTTCTTCCGGGTCGCACTCGAACCCTGACTACGGTCTCGGCCGTGCCGACGCTCTCCGAAGCAGATTCCAAGGTCCTCCTCGCCGCTCACGGGCTCCCCGTGGCCGGCGAACGAACGGTCCACACCGCCGCCGACGCCGTGGCCGCCGCCGTCGAGCTGGGCCATCCGGTGGTCTGCAAGCTGGGTGGCGCCCAGATCGCCCACAAGACCGAGCGCGGGCTCGTCCGGCTCGACCTCGCCGACGATGCCGCCGTCCTCGCGGCCGCGTCCGACCTGCTCGCGGCCGCCCGACCAGACGACGGCGAGGTCCACCTGCTGGTCGCACCGATGGTGAAGGGCAACCGCGAGCTGATCGCCGGACTCCACCTCGACCCGCAGTTCGGGATGACCGTCATGCTGGGCGTCGGGGGCATCCTCGCCGAGGCCGTGGCCGACGTGACGTTCCGACTCCTGCCCATCACCGAAGTCGACGCCCACGACATGATCGACAGCCTCGACACGCAGGCGCTGCTCGGCGAGTTCCGCGGCGAGGCCGCGGTCGACCGGGACCAGCTCGCTGCAGTGCTCCTCGCGCTGTCGAAGGCGGCGGAAGCCGATCCGCGCATCGTCAGCGCCGACTGCAACCCGCTCATCGTCACCGCCGACGGCTCGCCCGTGGCGGTCGACGCCCTCATCGAGCTGGCCGACGAGTCGGGCGACGTGGCCGCTGTTCCCGCCGCCCGTCCTGCGCCGAGCCGGGAGCAGTTCCTGGCACTGTTCGAGCCGAAGGGGATCATCATCGCCGGGGCGTCGACCCACCCGGGCAAGTTCGGCTTCGTCACCCTCCACAACCTGCTGGCGGGCGGGTACTCGGGGCAGGTGTTCGCCACCAACCTCGAGGGCACCGACGTACTCGGCGTGCCCACGGTCCCCAGCGTCACCGAGCTGCCGGCCGATGAGGCCGACCTCATCTTCCTGTGCACGCCGGCGAAGGCCAACCCGCAGATCCTGCGCGACGCCGCTTCCATCGGCGTGAAGGCCGCGTTCATCACCTCCGCCGGCTACGGCGAGGCGGGGGAGGAAGGCCAGAAGGCACAGGACGAGCTGCTGGCCCTCGCCGACGAGCTCGGCATGCTCGTCGCCGGACCCAACGGTCAGGGCGTCGTCTCGAGCCCGGCCCGGCTCTGCGCGCAGATCGTGGCGCCCATCCCGCCGGCCGGACGCATCGGCGTGGCCAGCCAGTCGGGCAACTTCGTGTCCTCGTTCGAGAACTACGCCGTGCAGACGGGCGTCGGTCTCAGCCGCGGTGTGTCGGCCGGCAACGCCATCGCCGTCACGGTGCCCGACTACCTCGACTTCTACGCCGACGACGAGGCCACCGCCGTGGGCCTCGCTTACGTCGAGGGCGTGCAGGACGGCGTGTCGTTCGCGGCTCGCATGCGCTCGGTCGCCGAGCGCAAGCCCGTGGTCGTGGTCAAGGGCGGCGCCACTGCCGGCGGCCAGAAGGCGGCCGCCAGTCACACCGGCTCACTGGCCAGCGACGATCGCGTCTTCGACGGCATGGCCCGCCAGGCCGGCATCACCCGCTCTCGCACCGTCGAGGGGGCGTTCGAGGCGGCGGCGACCTTCGCCAGCCAGCCACTCCCGAAGGGCAATCGAGTCGTCGTGCTCACCACCGTCGGCGGCTGGGGCGTGGCCGCGGCCGACGCCATCGCCGGCACCTCCCTCGAGCTGGCCGAGCTGCCCGCGGACCTCTACGACTCCATCGACTCGCTGCTCCCGCCCCGCTGGAGTCGCAACAACCCCATCGACCTCGCGGGCGGCGAGACACGCGAGACCATCCCCGAGATCATCTCGCTGGTCACTGCGCATCCCGAGGTCGACGCCGTGATCTACCTGGGCATCGGCATCCAGTCGAACCAGGCGGCGCTGCTGCGCACCGGCGGGTTCTACCCCGATCACGGGCTCGAGCGGATGGCCGGCTTCCACGAGCGCCAGGACGCCCGATACGCCGAGGCGGCCTGCGACGCCGGCGACCAGTACGGCAAGCCCGTGCTCGTGGCCACCGAGCTCGCCATCACCCACCCCGACAACCCCGGACCACGCACGGTCCGCGAACGCGGCCGTCTGGCCTACGCATCGGCCAACCGGGCAGTGGCCGCGCTCGATCACCTCTGGCGCTACCGCCAGTGGCGAGATGCCCGTGGACTCGACTGACCACGAGACCACCACGAGGCATCGACGGCTCCGGGCGGTCATCCGCTGGCTCCCGGGGGCGATCGCCGGGTTCGTCCTGATCGCTGCGATCGGAGCGATGGCGCAGCTCGGCGACGTGTCCAACGCGTCGTCCGCCGAGCTCGCCGGATCGCTCGAGACACCCATCCTGTCGCTGCGTCGAGACGTCGAGCCCCTCCGCCAGGCGGCGGCCGATCGGGCGCTGCGCACCGGGCTCGACGGCTTCGTCGCGAGCCAACCCCCCGACACCTGCCTGCGCGTCCGCATCGGTGACTTCGTCTACGACCACCGCACCGATGACCCGCAGGTCCCGGCATCGCTCCAGAAGCTGCTCACCGGCGTGGCGGTCCTCGAGGCCCTCGACGCCGAACATCCCTTCACGACCGAGGTCCTGGTGACGACACCGCCGGACGATGGCGTGGTCGGCGACCTGTTCCTGCGAGGTGGGGGCGATCCGCTCCTGGCGACCGGGGCCTACATGGCGCGCGAACGGAACCAGCCCCAGGTGTTCACCGACATCGAACGTCTCGCCGACGAACTGGTCGCCGCCGGGGTCCGCGAGGTGACCGGAACCGTCGTCGGCGACGAGGGGCGCTACGACACCGTCCGCTACAACCCCGCCTGGCCGGCGCGCTTCGTCGCGCAGAGCCAGGCCGGACCGCTCAGCGCGCTGTCGGTCAACGACGGCTTCGACTACTTCCCCGAACGCAACGGCGTGTTCGGCGCCTCTGCCGACCCCGCGGCCTATGCAGCCGAGGTGCTCGCCCGTGCCCTCCGCGAGCGAGGCGTGGTGGTCTCCGACACCCCGGTCCGATCGGGGCCGACGCCTCCCGGTGCGGTCCCTCTGGCGGCCATCGACTCGGCCCCGCTCGGTGACGTCGTCGCACAGATGCTGCGCGAGTCCGACAACAACACCGCCGAGCTGCTCGTCAAGGAGCTCGGCTACCAGATGAGCGGCGCGGGGACAACCGAGGCCGGTGCCCAGGCGGTCTCGGCCACGCTCACCAGCGCAGGCCTCGACCTCTCGTCGGCCTCGGTGCTCGACGGCTCGGGTCTGGCGCCGGGCGACATCGTCACCTGTGCACTGATCTCCGACCTGCTCGACCACGACCCGACCGAGGACGCCATCGAGGCGGCGCTGCCTGTCGCGGGCGAGAGCGGCACCCTCGCCCGCCGCTTCACCCGGCCCGAGGTGGCCGGCCGGGTCCGCGCCAAGACGGGAACGCTGAACCAGGTCACGGCGCTGGCCGGGATCGCCGACACCGCTGGCACCCACGACGCACGGTTCAGCCTCGTCGTCAACGTCCCGGACACGGAGCGGATCGCCATCGAGATGATCGCCGCGCAGGAGCGGCTCGCCGAGCTGCTGGTCGCGTACCCGAAGCTCCCCGACGTCGACGCGTTCCGGCCGGGCTGAGGGCGCGGTCTGTGCTCGAGCCCCTGGGTCTACGGTTCGGCCATGGCCGAGCTCCCCATGTTCCCGCTCGGGTCCGTGCTCTTCCCGTCGCTGGTGCTCCCGCTGCACGTGTTCGAGCCTCGGTACCGGGCGCTCGTGCACGACATCCTCGAGGGCGATCGCGAGTTCGGCGTCTGCCTGATCGATCGTGGATCCGAGGTCGGCGGCGACGACCACCGGCTGGGTGTCGGCACCGTCGCGCAGCTGCACGAGGCAGCCGAGCTCCCCGATGGTCGGTTCGCGCTGGTCACCGTGGGGGTCCGTCGCATCCGGGTCGAGCGTTGGCTCGAGGACGACCCCTACCCACGCGCCGAGGTGACGGCCCACCCCGATCCGATCCCTGATGCGGCAGAGCTCGAACTGCTTCCCGACGTGCTCGGGCTCCTCCGCTCGACCCTGGCCAAGACCGCCGAGCTGGGCGACACGAGCCCGCCGGCCACCACCGAGCTCAGCGACGATCCCGTGCTCGCCAGTCACCAGGCGTCCGCACTGGCACCGATCAGCACCATCGACCAGTACGGACTCCTGGCCGCAGAGTCGGTGGGGATGCGTCTCGCGACGCTGCACCAGTTGCTCGTCGACGCGGACGAGCTGCTCGATCTGCGTCTGGGGGCCGGGTCCGGAGACGACGACGGTCTGCTCTGAGCGGACCATCCTTGTACCGTTCGGGCCCGAACCGGTAGACCGAACGCCCAGCGCCGACCGAGGAGATCCGTGGCCACGACGCAACCGACGGCGAAGTCGGACCCAAAGACGAAGTCGAGAGCGATCCGTGTCCGGTCGCGCTCGTCCGGCTCCGACAAGGGCGTCCCCCAGGTCCTGTCCGAGCTGTGGACCCTGTCGGTCGACTACGCCAAGCAGGAGATCCGCGACCCGCTCAAGGGCCTCGGCAAGTACCTCGCGTACGGCTCTGCCGGCATGCTCCTCATCGGCATGGGCTGTGTGCTCCTCGCCATCGGCGCCCTCCGCGCCCTGCAGACCGAGACCGGCTCGACCTTCACCGGGAACTGGTCCTGGGCGCCCTACGCCATCGTGCTCCTCGGTGCGGTCGTCGTGCTGGCCCTCGGCTTCGTCGTCAGCAAGGGGAACAAGAAGTGAGCACCGACAAGATCACCCGAGATGACCTCGAGGCCAAGTTCCGCGAGCTCAAGGACGACGTCGACGACACCGCCGAGTCGGCCAAGTCCTACGTCATCGCCGCGGCTGCGGCCGCCGGCGTCGTCCTCTTCGTGATCGCGTTCAGCGCCGGACGCCGCCGCGGCAAGAAGAAGACCACCGTCGTCGAGATCCGGCGCATCTGAGCCATGCGTCGTCTCGCCCGCTCGATGGCGTGGGCCGAGCTCCGCGGTCGCGACAAGGGGCTCCGGGGCTCCTCGAGCATCTGGCTCGGCATCTGGGTCATCGCCACCGCGTATCGGTACCTGCAGCGCTGGACCAGCCCCGATCCGGTCGTGGTGCGCGAGGTGCTCCAGCCGGGCGAGCAGATCGTGGTGACGCACTTCCCGAAGGGCTCCGAGCCGGCGCCGCTGCCCGCCCGGTCACGGCGAGCACGCCGGAAGGCCGCGAAGTCCACCTGATCCCGCGCCGCTCGTTCGGCGGTGGCGCTGTCCGGACGTCAAGATGGAGGCCACATGAAGGTCCTCCTCCGCAACCCCCGGCGCGAGCTCGACGTCGAAGGCCCGGTACGGGTCCGCACGCTGCTCGAACGTCTCGACATCAACCGAGAGTCGGTCCTGGTCATCCGGGCCGGTGAGCTCGTGCCCGGCGACGCCGAGCTGGCCGACGACGACGAGATCGAGATCCGTCCGGTCATCTCCGGCGGTGCGGCATGAAGTGCCGGAGCTGCCGCGGCCCGGCGGTCATCGATGTCCCCGCATCCAATGCCAACTTCTGCCCCGAGCACTTCGTCGAGTACTGCCGGTCGCAGGTGTCGAAGGCCATCCGCCGCTTCGACATGCTCGGTCCCGACGAGCGCGTCCTCGTCGCCGTCTCCGGGGGCAAGTACTCGCTCGCCCTGTGGGACATCCTCCTCGACCTCGGCTACGACGCCGACGGCTACGTCATCGGCCTGGGCATCGGCGACTACTCCGCCGAGTCCACCTCGTACGCCCGTGCCTTCGCCGAGCAGCGGGGCGTGAAGCTCCTCGAGACCAACCTCCGCGACGAGTTCGACCTCGACGTCCCCACTGCCGCACGGGCCACCAAGCGCGCGCCGTGCTCGGCGTGTGGGTTGTCCAAGCGGCACCTGTTCGACCGGACTGCCCTCGACGGGGGGTACGACGCGGTCGCCACCGGCCACAACCTCGACGACGAGGCCGCGGTGCTGTTCGGCAACACGCTGCGCTGGAACACCGACTACCTCGGTCGCCAGCGACCGGTGCTGCCCGCCCGCAACGGCTTCCCCCGCAAGATCAAGCCCCTGGTCCGCCTCGGCGAGCGCGAGATGGCGGCGTACTGCGTCATCCGCGGCATCGACTACATCGTCGAGGAGTGCCCGATGGCCGCCGGGAACAAGCACATCGGTTACAAGGAGGCGCTCAACGACATCGAGGCGATCTCGCCCGGGTCGAAGCACGCGTTCTACCACGAGTTCCTCTCCAAGGCCGCCGCCTTCTTCGACGACGCCACGGCGGCCGCCGGCGGCGGCGTGGGGGAGTGCGAACGCTGCGGGTCCCCCAGCACCAACGACGTCTGCGCCTTCTGCCTCCTCGTCGAGCGCAGCGCCGGCGCCGAGCCCGTCACCATCACGTCCAAGAAGACCGATTCCCGGAAGAAGACGCCCCGATGACCGACGATCCCGAACGGCGATTCACCGCCGGCGAGGACGTGCTCCTGATCGACCGGAAGCGACGCCGCTACCTGATCACCCTCGCCGCAGGCGGCGAGTTCCACAGCCACACGGGCATCCTCACCCACGACGCCATGATCGGCTCGCAGGAGGGCACCACCTACCGCACCAGCCACGGCGCCAGCATGTTGGCGTTGCGCCCCACGCTCAACGACGTCGTGCTCAAGATGCCTCGTGGCGCACAGGTCATCTATCCCAAGGACCTGGGGCCGATGCTGATCATGGCCGACATCAAGCCCGGTGTCCGGGTGCTCGAGTCGGGTGTCGGTTCGGGCGCACTGTCGATGGCCATGCTGCGGGCTGGTGCCCACATCACCGGCTACGAGCTCCGCGAGGACTTCGCCGAGCGGGCCATGCTCAACGTGAAGCGTTTCGCCGGCGAGGTCGCCGACCACTACCGGGTCGAACTGCGCGACTGCTACGACGGCATCGACGAGGAGAACCTCGACCGCATCGTGCTCGACCTGCCCGAGCCGTGGCGGGTCGTTCCCCATGCCGAGACCGCGCTGCGCACGGGCGGCATCATCCTCGCCTACACGCCGACCATCGGTCAGGCCACCACCTTCCGTCAGACGCTCGACGACTCGCGGTTCGCCTTCGCCGAGACGCTCGAGGTGCTGCAGCGGACGTGGCACATCGAAGGACAGTCGGTCCGTCCCGACCACCGGATGGTGGCGCACACCGGGTTCCTCACCAGCGCCCGTCTCCTCGCCGAGTAGCGCACCGCCGTGAACCTGCTGGACCTCAGTCTGCTGGGCTTCTCGGCCCTCGCCGCCGTCGGCGGCTACCGGCTGGGGTTCCTGACGCGCACCGTGTCGTGGGTCGGCATGGGTCTCGGGTTGGTCGTCGCCGCTCGGGTGCTGCCGTGGCTCGTCGAACAGTTCGAGGAGCAGGCGCCGGCGAGCCTGCTGCTGTTCTCCGGTGTCATCCTCCTGGTGGGCTCCTTCGTCGGGCAGGCCATCGGCCTCCTCATCGGGTCCCGCATGCGCATCCGGCTCCCCAGTGCCGACTGGGTGCTCGCCGACCGCGCCTTCGGCGGTCTCGCCGGTCTCGCCGGGGTCGTCATCTGCTTCTGGCTGTTGCTGCCCGCGATGGCCGAGGCGCCCGGTGCCTTCGCCGACCAGACCCGCAACTCCGTGCTGGCGCGCGCCATCGACCGCTCGTTGCCCGAACCACCCGACACCCTCGTCGCCCTCCGGCGGCTCATCGGCGAGCGCGACTTCCCGCGCGTGTTCGACGCCCTCACCCCCGCCCCCGACATCGGCCCGCCACCGGGCGATTCCGGCCTCTCTCCCGACGTCCTCGCCCGGGTCACGCCCTCGACGCTCAAGATCTCGGGCATCGCCTGCAGCCGGCTGCAGGAGGGGAGCGGCTTCGTCGTCCTCGGCTCCGACGTCGTGGTCACGAACGCCCACGTGGTCGCCGGCGAAGACAGCACGCAGGTCGAACGCAACGACGGGTCGATCCTCGACGCCACCGTCGTGGTGTTCGATCCCAACCGAGATCTCGCTGTCCTCCGTGTGCCGGGCCTCCAGGGTTCGCCGCTGCCCATCGGTGACAGCGCCGAGCAGCAGTCGGGAGGGGTCTTCGGTCATCCCGGTGGCGCGCCCCTCCGCATCGCGCCCTTCGTCGTCGGCGACGAGGTCCGGGCGGTCGGTACCGACATCTACGACCGCCAGCGCACCGAGCGTCGGGTGCTGATCCTGGCCTCCGCGCTGCGACCCGGTGACTCCGGCGCCGCACTGGTCGACAGCGTCGGCGCCGTCGTCGGCGTCGCCTTCGCCATCGCGCCCGACGACTCGCAGGTTGCCTACGCCCTCGACACCGACGAGCTCAACGCCGTCCTCGCCGGCGACCTCGCGACGCCCGTCGACACCGGTCCGTGTCTCCGATGATCCGGCAGCGATGAGCGACGAGCTCGTCCCGCTCGAACGGAGGGTGCTCCGGTTGTGGCGCATCCGGGCGGCCCTGCTGGTGGTCCCCCTCACGCTCCTGCCGCTCCTGGCGCTGTTCGGCGATGCTCCGGTGGTGGCCGTCGTCGGCACCATGGCGCTGATCGGATCGGTGGGCGGCGGGCTGGCCGCGTGGTGGACGCTGCTGGTGTGGC
Organism: Acidimicrobiales bacterium; assembly: GCA_041618235.1. Classification (GTDB taxonomy): domain Bacteria; phylum Actinomycetota; class Acidimicrobiia; order Acidimicrobiales; family Salinilacustritrichaceae; genus Salinilacustrithrix. The sequence goes on along the minus strand of JBFJNI010000074.1, from coordinate 8,512 downwards.
GGTCGTGGCAGTTCCGCGTCGGCGAGCACGCCCTGCACCTCCGCCACGGAGTCCTCACGCGTCACGAGTCGACGATCCCGTTCCACCGCGTGCAGCACATCGATCTCGAGGCCGGACCGCTGGAGCGCCGGCTCGGGCTCACGACGCTCGTCCTGCGCACCGCGTCGGCGAGCAGCGACTCCACGGTGCCGGGCATCGACGCCGGCCACGCCGACGAGCTGCGCGGCCGCATCCTGACCCTGGTCGGCACGGGTGACGCCACCTGACCTGACGGTGCCACGCCGCACCTCGCCGCTGGCGGCCCTGTTCCAGGTCTTCGCGCCGGGACAGGTCCGCAACCTGCTTCCCGTGCTCGTCATCGCCGCGTCCTCCGGCCGGTTCTTCCTCATCCTGGCCATCGGGGGCATCCTCGGCCTCGCCTATGGCGCGTTGTCGTGGTGGCGCCGTCGGTGGTCGTTCCGCGATGGCGTGCTGCACCTCGACGAGGGGATCTTCGTGCAGAACCAGCGCCGCATCCCGGTCGAGCGGATCCAACACGTCGAGGTCGAACGTCGTCTGCGCCATCAGCTGTTCGAGCTCGCGGCCGTCCGGGTCGAGACCGCCGGCGGCTCGAAGGCCGAGCTGCGGCTCGACGCGATCACCATGGCCGAGGCGACGACGTTGCGGTCCACCGTGCTCTCCCTGCTCCGCACCCCGTCGCCTCCGGTGGTCGCCCTCGACGCCAGTGTCCCCGAGGGCCCCGTCGACGCGCTGCCCGCGCCACCGCCACCTCCTCCACCACCCCCGGAGGTCCTGGTCCGGCTCCCTGCGTCGCGACTGCTCCTCGCCGGCATCGTCGGACCCGAGGTCGCCGCCGTCTTCGTCGCACTCGCCTTCGTCATCGACACGATCACCGACCTCGGCATCGAACCCGACTCGATCGGCGAGGTGAACGCATCGCGGATCCTGCTCGCTGTCCTCATCGTGCTGGCCGTTCCGGCGTGGTTCGTCGTCGCCGGCCTCGTGTCCCTCGTCCGCAGGTGGGACTTCACCGCATCCATCGCCGGCGACGAGCTGCGCGTCACCTACGGCCTGCTCCAGAAGAACGAGTTCGTCGTGAAGACGGAGCGAGTCCGGGACGTGCAGATCGCCGAGCGATTGGTCCTCCGCCCGTTCCGGCGCGCCGATCTCCGAGTCCGGACCGCGGCGTCCGGGAACGGGGACCAGAGCCGCGTCGACATCCCGATGCTCTCCGCCGAGGAGATCGAGCGCATCCTGTGGCGCGTCCTGCCGGCGGCCGTCCCGCTCCCTCCGGTGTCACCCGCGCCTGCCGCAGCCCGGCGCCGGGCCCTGATCCGCTCCGGCGTGATCGGCGGGGTCGTCGCGCTCGCCCTCGGCGGGGTGGTCGGCAACGGGAACCCGATCGTCGGGCTGCTGGTCGCTGCGGTCCTGTGGACACTGGCGCTGGGTTGGGGCGAGCTCTGGTACCGAGGGCTCGGCCTCGCCCGTACCCGAGGTGCGGTCCACAGTCGCACGGGTGCGCTGTCCCGCCGACGGGCGATCGTGCCGGAGCGACGCATCCAGTCCGCCGCCGTCCGGGCGACGTTCTTCCAGCGGCGCCGGCGCTTGGGTTCGGTCCGCCTCGACCTCGCCGGCACCTCCGTCGGGGTCCTCGACCGCGACGGTCGTTCGGCGAGTGCCCTCGTCGCCGCGCTCACCGGCACCTGAGGCCAGTCTCGACGCGGAACGACCCCCGCCGGAGCGGGGGCCGTGGCCGGAGTTCGCAGTCGTCAGGAACGACGGAGGATCAGACCTCGATGAAGATGCACTCGCCGGGGCATTCCTCGGCCGACTCGATGGTGGCCTCTTCCTGGCCGGCGGGCACGGGAGCGACGGCTTCGGCGCCGCCCGGGTCGCTGAGGATCTTGTCGCCGTCCTTGACGTAGGCGAGTCCGTCGTCGAGCAGTGCGAAGACGTCGGGGGCGATCTCCTCGCAGAGACCGTCGCCGGTGCACAGATCCTGGTCAATCCAGACCTTCATGTCGGTGTCGCCCTTCCTGCGGTGCGCGTGATCGGGGTGACCGGTCCGGTGACCGGCCGCTGAAGAGCACCCTACCGCCGTCAGAAATTGAACCGGCAAGTCCCGCGGAAACAATCCCGTCACGAGATCGTCGGGTGCGACGCGCCGGACCGCCCCGCCACGGGACCGGTGCCGGTGTATGGTCCGCGCAGGACGCGAACGGGAGTGCACCCCCAATGTCATCGAGCGACGCATTCGAGGCCGAAGCCCAGGCGCTGCGTGAGCAGCTCGCCACGCTCGAGGACGAGGTGGTGCAGCTGCGCAAGCGGCTGCAGGACGCGCCCAAGCGCGTCCGCACCCTCGAGGAGCGCCTGCTCGAGACCAAGGGACAGCTCTCGCAGGCCGTGTCCCAGAACGAGAAGCTGACCTACACGCTCCGGGAGGCCCGCGAGCACATCGCCGCCCTCCGCGAGGAGGTCGACAAGCTCACCCAACCGCCGTCGGCCTATGGCACCTTCCTCGGCCTGAACGACGATGGCACCGCCGACGTCCACGCCAGCGGCCGCAAGATGCGTGTCGCAGTGCACCCGGAGCTGTCCGACGACGTCGAGGCGCTCCCCCGGGGCTGCGAGGTCGTCCTCAACGAGAGCTTCAGCATCATCCTGTCGCGCTCCCACGAGGGTCAGGGCGAGGTCGTCACGCTCAAGGAGATCCTCGCGGACAAGCGTCGGGCGCTGGTCGTGGGCCGGGCCGACGACGAGCGCGTCGTCGAGCTGGTCGAGTCGCTGCTCGGCGAGAAGCTGCGGTCGGGCGACACCATGCTCCTCGACACCCGCGCCGGGCTGCTGCTCGAGAAGCTCCCTCGCCCCGAGGTCGAGGAGCTCGTCCTCGAGGAGGTGCCCGACGTCGGCTACGACGACATCGGCGGTCTCGACGACCAGATCGAGCAGATCGCCGACGCCGTCGAGCTGCCATTCCTGCACCAGGGACTGTTCGCCGAGTTCGAGCTGCCGGCACCCAAGGGCATCCTCCTCTACGGGCCCCCCGGCTGCGGCAAGACCCTCATCGCCAAGGCCGTGGCCAACAGCCTGGCAAAGAAGGTCGCCGAATCCACCGGCAACGAGGCCCGGAGCTTCTTCCTCAACATCAAGGGGCCGGAGCTGCTCAACAAGTACGTGGGCGAGACCGAGCGCCAGATCCGGCTCGTGTTCCAGCGGGCGCGCGAGAAGTCCGAGGAAGGCTGGCCGGTCATCGTGTTCTTCGACGAGATGGACTCGATGTTCCGCACCCGTGGGTCGGGCATCAGCTCCGACATGGAGTCCACCATCGTGCCCCAGCTCCTCGCCGAGATCGACGGTGTCGAGTCGCTGAAGAACGTCATCGTGATCGGAGCGTCGAACCGCGAGGACCTCATCGACCCCGCCATCCTCCGGCCGGGTCGCCTCGACGTGAAGATCAAGATCGAACGCCCGAACGAGATCTCTGCCGCGCAGATCTTCGGCCGCTACCTCACCTCTGATCTGCCCATCGACGTCGACGAGATCGCCTCGCTGGGCGGCGGCGACGTCGAGAAGTGCATCGACTCCATGATCGAGTCCACCGTCGAGGAGATGTACTCCACCGACGACCGCAACCGGTTCCTCGAGGTCACCTACCAGAACGGCGACAAGGAGCTGATGTACTTCAAGGACTTCAGCTCTGGCGCCATGATCGAGAACATCGTGCGACGGGCCAAGAAGCTGGCCATCAAGCGACTGCTCGCCAACGGGTCGAAGGGCATCAAGACCGAGGACCTCATCGCGTCGATCAAGCAGGAGTTCAAGGAGCACGAGGACCTGCCCAACACCACCAACCCGGACGACTGGGCGAAGATCTCGGGCAAGAAGGGCGAGCGCATCGTGTACGTGCGCACGCTCATCCAGAAGGACACCGACGCCGGCGCCGAGGGCGGCCGGTCCATCGAGCGGGTCGCCACCGGTCAGTACCTGTAGGCGTCGTCAGGGGGAGGGGTCACCATGGCGATCCGGCCGTGGGCGAGGCAGATGCAGGCCGAGGTCGAGCGGCTCCCCGAGACGCTCGCAACCCTCCGCGAGTCGGCCGACAACATCCGCCAGGTGTCCGACGACCTCCTCGGGGTCGCCGCCTCGCTCCGTCGGGTCACCGAGGCCCTCGACGCCGCCGGCCTGGCCGAGACCACCGATGTCATGAAGCGGTCCAGCGAGGCGTTGCGGCACAGCGCGGCGTCGATGGAATCGATCCAGCAGTCCTTCGTCGATGCCAACGAGGCGTTCTTCGCCGGGCTGTCCAAGCTGCCGGGCGCCGACCTCCTCAATCCGTTCCGCCGGCCTCGCTGATGGCTGCCGTGCCCACCGCCCGCTCCGCGCGCTCCGGCGACATCCCCCACGGGTAGGTTTCGTCCCGTGGCCGTCCCGAAGATCGTTGGCATCGAGACCGAGTTCGGCATCTTCGTGCGCGGCAGCGCCGAGTCGAACCCGATCGCCGCATCCTCGGTCCTCATCAACGCGTACGTCCAGGAGCTGGTCCGCACGGGCCACGCCGCCCGCACCGCGCCGCGGGTCGGCTGGGACTTCGAGGACGAGATGCCCCACAACGACGCCCGCGGCACCACCGTGGCCGACGCGTCCCCTCCCGAGGTCGAGACCCATCTGGTCAACGCCGTGCTCACCAACGGCGCCCGCTACTACGTCGACCACGCCCATCCCGAGTGCTCCACCCCCGAGTGCGCCGACGCCTTCGAGATCGTCACCTGGGACCGGGCCGCCGAGGAGATCCTCCGGCGTTCGATGACCGCCGCCCGGTCGATGCTGGCGCCCGACGAGGAGATCGTCGTCCACAAGAACAACTCCGACGGCAAGGGCAACAGCTACGGCTGTCACGAGAACTACCTCATCGCCCGAGACGTACCGTTCGGGCGGATCGTCCGTGAGATCACCCCGTTCTTCATCTCCCGCCAGCTGTTCTGCGGGTCGGGCAAGATCGGGACCGAGGCGCCGGGGCTCACCTCCGACGACGTCCCGTACCAGATCTCGCAGCGTGCCGACTTCTTCGAGGAGGAGGTCGGTCTCGAGACCACGCTGAAGCGGCCCATCGTCAACACGCGCGACGAACCCCACGCCGACGCCCAGAAGTACCGCCGGCTCCACGTCATCATCGGCGACGCCAACATGTCCGAGGTCGCCACCTACCTCAAGGTCGGCACCACCGCCATCGTCCTGGCCATGATCGAAGACGACGAGCTCGGCCTCGACCTCACGCCCGTCGCTCCGGTCGCGGCGCTGCGCGCGGTCTCCTACGACCTGTCGCTGCAGCGCCCCATCGAGCTGGTCGGTGGTCGCTCGGCGACCGCCCTCGAGATCCAGTGGGACTACCTCGAACGGGCCCAGAAGTACGCAGAGAGCCACGGCCTCGAGTCGGTGGGCGAGTCCGTCGGTGCCGACGTGTTGGCCCGCTGGGAGCAGGTGCTCACCGCACTCGAGACCGACCCGATGCAGACCGCCGACATCGTCGACTGGGTCGCCAAGCGGCGCCTGCTCGACGGGTACCGCGAGCGCCACGACCTCGAGTGGACCGACAACCGTCTCGCCGCCGTCGGGCTGCAATACCACGACATGCGGCCCGACAAGTGCCTCGCGCTCCGGGCCGGGCTGCAGACCATCACCGACCCCGCCGCGGTCGAGGCCGCCATCACCACGCCTCCCGGTTCGACCCGTGCCTACTTCCGTGGGCGGTGCCTCCAGAAGTGGCCCGAGTCGATCGTGGCGGCCAACTGGGACTCGCTCGTCTTCGACGTCGGTGGCGATCCGCTCCGCCGTGTACCGATGATGGAACCGTCGCGTGGAACCGAGGCGCACGTGGGTACATTGATCGAGGAGTGCGAGACGGCAGCCGAGCTGCTCGATCGCCTGGGGTCGTGACATCCGTTGCGGCTGGAAGACCGTCTGGAGTTCGGTGATGGCTGAACGAGAGCAGAAGAAGAAGTCCGCCCCGCAGCGCGAGGAGGAGGTCGTCGAAGAGGACGCCCCTGCCACCTCCGAGTCGGGTGAGAAGATCAAGGCTGAGCTCGACGACCTGCTCGACGAGATCGACGATGTCCTCGAGCAGAACGCCGAGGACTTCGTGAAGTCCTACATCCAAAAGGGCGGCCAGTAGACGGTGGGCGCGACGAATGCGAAGCATTCGTCGACGAACCCGGAGGTCGCTCCACGACCGAAGGGTTCGCAGTGACGCTGCCGTTCTTCACTCCAGACACCGATCCGGGTCCCGACTTCGCCGGCTTGCTCCGCGCCCAGGGCCGCGACCCAGCCACCCGCATCGAGGCGACGGCGTCCACGCCGCTCGCCATCACCCATGCCACCACCGTGGTGGCCATCCGGACGGCCGCCGGCGTGGTCATGGCGGGCGATCGTCGAGCGACCTCGGGCAACCTGATCAGCCACCGGTCGATGGAGAAGGTGTTCCCCGCAGACCGCTGGTCGGGGGTGGCCATCGCCGGCGCCGCCGGGCCCGCCATGGAGATGGTGAAGCTGTTCCAGCTCCAGCTCGAGCACTACGAGAAGGTCGAGGGCCACCCCCTCAGCCTCGAGGGCAAGGCCAACCAGCTCAGTCAGATGGTGCGCAACCACCTCCCGGCGGCGATGCAGGGCATGGCGGTGGTCCCGCTGTTCGCCGGCTACGACCGCAAGCGCGGGGTCGGCCGACTCTTCGAGTTCGACGTCACCGGCGGCCGGTACGAAGAGCTCCATCACGCCGCCACCGGCTCGGGCTCACTCCACGCCGGCACCGTGGTCAAGATCGGCTTCCGCCCCGACATGGCGGCCGACGACGCCGTCGATCTCGCCCTGCGGGCGCTGTTCGAGGCGGCCGACGACGACTCGGCCACGGGTGGCCCCGATCTCATCCGCGGCATCTTCCCCATCGTCGCCACGATCGACGTCGACGGGTTCACCCGCCTCGAGGACGACGCCATCCGCGCCCGGTTCGAGGCGCTGGTCGGCTCGCTCTCGTCCACGACGTCCAGCGGAGGAGGTACCGACCGATGAGCACGCCGTTCTACGTCGCGCCCGAGCAGGTCATGAAGGACCGGGCCGACTACGCCCGGAAGGGCATCGCCCGCGGTCGCAGCCTCTGCGCCGTCGTCTACGACGACGGCATCCTGATCTGCGCAGAGAACTCCTCGGCAACCCTGCGCAAGGTCTCGGAGATCTACGACCGCATCGCATTCGGTGGGGTCGGCAAGTACAACGAGTTCGACCAGCTCCGCGTCGCGGGCGTACGCCACGCCGACATGAAGGGGTTCTCGTACTCGCGTGAAGACGTCGACGCCCGGGCGCTCGCCAACGCGTACGCCGGCATGCTCGGGCAGATCTTCACCCACGAGATGAAGCCGATGGAGGTCGAGATCCTCGTCGCCGAGATCGGCGAGAGCGCCCAGCAGGACGAGCTGTTCCACATCACCTACGACGGCTCCGTCGTCGACGAGAAGCGCTTCTCGGTGCTCGGCGGCGAGGCCGAGGCCATCGCCGGCCGGCTCGAGGAGAACTTCGCCGACGACCTCGACCTGCGGGGTGCCCTCCGGGCCGCGGTCGGTGCGTTGGCAGGGGACGAGCGCACGCTCACCAGCGCCGATCTCGAGGTCGCCGTCCTCGCCAGGGGCAACGGCCGCCGCAAGTTCGCCCGCATCGAGGGCGAGGAGCTCGACGCCCTCCTCGCCTGATCCGCGCACCCCGGTCCTCCGACCCGAGTTGACAATTGCGTGACAGGTTGTAACCTGATCGCAACGTGAACGAGGAGCCCGAGATGTCGACCACCAGCCCGAACCCCCGCATGGTCGACCGAGACGCCGCCTCGTCGGAGGCCATCACCCCCGATCCCGCCGCTGTCGGCGTCCGTGCGGGCGCCAGCGACCTCGATCCGGTCACCGGGCCCCTGCCGGTCCTGAGCCTGGTCGACGGGCACCTGCAGGTCACCGTTCGACGCGGGGTCACCATCCTGGGCCTCGACGGTGCTCTCGACGACCGGCTCGCCGAGGCCGTCGCCGAACCGATCCGCCGAGCCGTCACGGCGGCCGACGCCGTGCTCCTCGAGCTCGATCGCGTGACGCTGCTCGACCGCACCGGCCTCGATCTCGTGCTCGACTCCTTCGACACCGCACCGGACGGCGCCCCCCGCAGCCTCGTGGCGGGACGCCTGTCCGGTCGCCTCGTGCTCGACCGCTGGGACGTCCCCGGTCGCTTCGCCGTGTTCACCAGCGTCCCCGACGCGCTGCAGGCGCTCGCGTTCGCCGAGAACGGCTACGGCAACGGTTGGGGCCCCGCCGAGTGACCGGCTGATCGCTGGCACCCCCGGCGCAGGGCGCGCCGATAGGTTGCCGGAGGTGGAACGTCGCATCTTCGGTCTCGAGAACGAGTACGGGGTCACCTGCACGCTGCGGGGTCAGCGACGTCTCAGTCCCGACGAGGTCGCCCGCTACCTGTTCCGGCGGGTGGTGTCGTG